>NZ_CVTS01000032.1:0-23688 GCF_900004755.1 Pseudomonas sp. 25 R 14
GCTGCCTACGTCAAGGCCGGTTTCCTGTCTGCCCTGGCCAAGGGCGAAGTCTCTTCTCCCCTGATCGACAAAAAACGCGCTGTTGAACTGCTCGGCACCATGCAAGGCGGCTACAACATCGTGACCCTGGTCGAGCTGTTGGACGACGCCGAACTGGCCGCCGTTGCAGCTGCCCAGCTCAAGCACACCCTGCTGATGTTCGATGCTTTCCACGACGTCGCGGAAAAAGCCAAGAATGGCAACCAGCACGCCAAGGAAGTGATCCAGTCCTGGGCCGACGGCGAGTGGTTCAAGAACCGCCCGACCCTGGCCGACAAGATCAGCCTGCGCGTGTTCAAGGTCACCGGCGAAACCAACACCGACGACCTGTCCCCTGCTCCCGATGCCTGGTCCCGTCCGGACATCCCGCTGCACGCCCTGGCCATGCTGAAAATGGCCCGTGAAGGCATCGTGCCGGACGAGCAAGGCAAGACCGGCCCGATGAAGCAGATCGAAGAAATGCGCGGCCAGGGCTTCCCGATCGCCTACGTCGGTGACGTGGTCGGTACCGGTTCGTCCCGTAAGTCGGCGACCAACTCGGTACTGTGGTTCTTCGGCGACGACGTTCCTTACGTGCCGAACAAGCGCGCTGGCGGCTTCTGCTTCGGCAGCAAGATCGCTCCAATCTTCTACAACACCATGGAAGATGCTGGCGCACTGCCAATCGAATTCGACGTCACCAACATGCACATGGGCGACGTGATCGACCTGTACCCGCATGCTGGCAAAGTCTGCAAGCACGGCACCGATGAAGTCCTGACCACCTTCGAAATGAAGACCCCGGTCCTGTTGGACGAAGTCCGTGCCGGCGGTCGTATCCCGCTGATCATCGGCCGTGGCCTGACCGAGAAGGCGCGCACCGAACTGGGCCTGGGCCCTACCGACCTGTTCAAGCTGCCTGAAGCACCTGTCGACACTGGCAAGGGTTTCACCCTGGCGCAGAAAATGGTCGGCAAGGCCTGCGGCCTGCCAGAAGGCAAAGGCGTTCGCCCAGGTACTTACTGCGAACCGAAGATGACCACCGTCGGCTCCCAGGACACCACAGGTCCCATGACCCGTGACGAACTAAAAGACCTGGCGTGCCTGGGCTTCTCGACCGATCTGGTGATGCAGTCCTTCTGCCACACCGCGGCTTACCCTAAGCCGATCGACGTGACCACCCACCACACCCTGCCTGACTTCATCATGACCCGTGGCGGTGTATCGCTGCGTCCAGGCGACGGCATCATCCACAGCTGGCTGAACCGCATGCTGCTGCCGGACACCGTGGGTACCGGTGGTGACTCCCACACCCGTTTCCCGATGGGCATCTCGTTCCCGGCCGGTTCTGGCCTGGTCGCGTTCGCCGCAGCCACTGGCGTGATGCCACTGGACATGCCGGAATCGATCCTGGTGCGCTTCAAAGGCAAAATGAAACCTGGCATCACCCTGCGTGACCTGGTTCATGCCATTCCTTACTACGCGATCCAGTCCGGCCTGCTGACCGTTGAGAAGAAAGGCAAGAAAAACGCCTTCTCCGGCCGCATCCTGGAAATCGAAGGCCTGAACGACCTGACGCTGGAACAGGCTTTCGAACTGTCCGACGCCTCGGCCGAACGTTCGGCTGCCGGTTGCACCATCAAGCTGTCGAAAGACTCCGTGACCGAGTACCTGAACTCCAACATCACCCTGCTGCGCTGGATGATCGGTGAAGGCTACGGCGATGCGCGTACCCTGGAACGTCGTGCCCAAGCGATGGAAGCCTGGGTTGCCAACCCAGAACTGATGGAAGCCGATGCCGACGCCGAATACGCCGAAGTCATCGAGATCGACCTGGCACACATCAACGAGCCAATCCTCTGCGCACCAAACGACCCGGATGACGCCCGTCTGCTGTCCAGCGTGGCTGGCGAGAAGATCGACGAAGTGTTCATCGGTTCGTGCATGACCAACATCGGTCACTTCCGCGCTGCCGGCAAGTTGCTGGAACAGGTCAAGGGTCAGCTGCCAACCCGTCTGTGGCTGTCGCCGCCGACCAAGATGGACGCTCACCAACTGACCGAAGAAGGCTACTACGGCATCTACGGCAAGGCTGGCGCGCGCATGGAAATGCCGGGCTGCTCGCTGTGCATGGGTAACCAGGCACGTGTTGAGCCGAATTCGACCGTAGTGTCGACGTCGACCCGTAACTTCCCGAACCGTCTGGGTGATGGCGCCAACGTCTACCTGGCCTCGGCCGAGCTGGCGGCAGTCGCCTCCACGCTGGGTCGCCTGCCGACCGTCGAAGAGTACATGGGCTACGCGGCCAAACTGGACACCATGGCCAGTGACGTCTACCGCTACCTGAACTTCGACCAGATCGCAGAGTTCCGCAAAATCGCTGCAAGCGCCAACATTCCGGTGATTCAAGCCTAACGAAACAAGGATCAGATAGGAGGCGGGGTATCACCCCGCTGCCCTCCCACGCCACCGTATGTACAGATCCATATACGGGCTTACGCCAAGCGTTTTCACACAGCCAATGGCGAATGCGGTCTGACAACAACATCGACCCCAAATCGAAACCTCGTCAACCGCGACTTCACCGCTGTTGCTCAGAATCAGAAATGGCTCACTGAGATCACGAAGCTCCAGACCCTGGTCGCCAAGGTGTACCTGCCCCCCATGACGACTGCTTCGATGGGAAGGTCATCCGTTGCTCAATAGGCAGACGTTCGGACGCCGGACTTGTGAATACAATGCTGGATGCCGCCGTCGAAACGTTGGTCCATATAACAGCAAACAGCCTGTCGTTCACTCCGAACGCGGCGCTCAGTACGCTGGCCCGGCTGGTTACCGCCCGTCGCTGATGCGAAGCTGATTCGTTCGAGGTCACGTAAGGGAGACTCGCCTGACAACGCGGTTTGTGAAGGTTTCTTCGGCCGGCTGAAAACGGACCTGTTCTATCCTCGCAACGGGCACTCAACCAGCATCGAGCCGTTCATTCAAGCCCTGGGTTCATGCATCCGCGGGTACAACAAGAAACGAATCAAGATGTCCCTCGGCGCACTCACTCCTGTTGAGTCTCGTGAGAGACTGGGCCTCGCGGCATACCCCGTCCAAATTTTATGCTGCCCCCCGCACTGCCGACACAAAACCGACCACCCACCCGTTACCTTTAGCTATCCAGGTTCTGCGCCAGAAACTCCACCAGCTCCAGAGGACTGCGGCTGTTGACTACCTGATAGATCAGGTCACGTTTGCTGCGCGGTAATTTTTTGACCACGCTCCTGGCGGAGGCCCTGACAGCATCGTCGGTTCCATGGATACGCGCGGCCAACAGCAGCACGAGCGTGGCGTCAGTAAGGTTCATGACTACCCCCAAAAAAGATGCCCGCAGTGTACCGACTCTTGCCTTTGGCGTGCCAGCACGCCTGATCCAACAAAATCGCCCCCAGACAAATCAATATTGCCCTGGACGCGCAAAAGGATACACGCCAAAAATGGGAGTAAGGGGAGTAAGGGAATGGGAGACAAGGGTAAGAGCTTTATCCGAAAAGGCTAAAACAGCGCCCCTCCTCCTTCTGCGGAGAGCACCATGTTCAAGCTATTTGGCCGTGGTAAACGGCACACGCCCCCTCCACCGCCCTTAAGCGTCGCGCAAGGTTACCTGCCGATCAAGCCGGCTCAGCAGTTGTTAGCCGCCGAGCACCGCCGCCACCTGCTTGAGCGCATCTGGCAGTCAACAGCGCTTTCCCACGCACAGTTCAGTCAGCTCTATTTAGCCCCCATCCAGCGTTACGCCGCCCTGGTGCAACAACTGCCGGCCAGCGAAACACACCACCATGCGTATCTCGGCGGTATGCTCGACCACGGCCTTGAGGTGCTCGCCTGCGGCCTGAAACTGCGCCAATCCTATTTGCTTCCCACCGGCGCGCCCCCCGAAGACCAGGCCGCCCAGACCGACGCCTGGTCAGCCGGTATCGCCTATGGCGCCCTGCTGCATGACATCGGCAAGATCGCCGTGGACCTGTTGATCGAGCGCCAGGATGGCCGCCTGTGGCACCCCTGGCAGGGGCCCCTGGATCAGCCCTACCGTTTTCGCTATACCAAGGGCCGCGACTATCACCTGCACAGCGCTGGCGCAGGCTTGCTCTACACCCAGATCCTCGATCCGGCGATTCTCGATTGGCTCAGTGGTTTTCCCGCACTCTGGGCCAACCTGCTGTATGCCTTAGCCGGGCAGTACGAACGTGCAGGCGTGCTAGGTGAGTTGGTGATTCAAGCCGACCGCGTCTCCACCGCACAAAACATCGGTGGTAACCCAGGCAAAGCCCTTCAGGCACCGATTCATTCGCTGCAACACCACTTGATCACGGGCCTGCGTCACCTGGTTCAACACGAGCTCAAGCTCAACCAGCCAGGTGCTGCCGGCTGGTTAACCCAGGACGCCCTGTGGCTGGTCAGCAAAACCGTGACCGACAAGCTGCGGGCCTATCTGCTGTCACACGCCATCGACGGCATCCCGACGTCGAATATTGCGGTGTTCGACGAACTGCAATCGCATGGCCTGGTGGCGTCCACCCCACAAGGCAAAGCCATCTGGAACGCGCTCGTCGAACAGGAGAACTGGCAGCAGCACTTTACCTTTCTACGCCTGCAACCGGCGCTAATCTGGGGCAGCGAAGCACGCCCCGCGGTGTTCAGCGGAACGGTGAGCGTTATGGCCAATGCGCCTTCGACTGAGGCGACGCCATCCGCCCCCTCGCCCATGGACACGCAGCCCTTTCCCCTTCCATCCCCCCACGATGCCATGGAGATGGAAAAAGAGGAGGCGCTGACCACATCGCTGGACCTGTTCGAGCCCATAGCGCCCGCGCCTTATGATCGACCCTCAAGCACCGCTGACGAACACCCAGACGCTTTAGCGGCCAACCCGGGCCAGGTGTTCCTCGAGTGGATCAAAGACAGCATCCAGCAGCACACACTGATCATCAACGACAGCCAAGCCAAAGTGCACACCGTGTACGGGACCGTGTTCCTGGTCACCCCAGGCCTGTTTCAACGTTACGTCCAGGCGTTTCCAGGCATCGCCAAGGGCGCCAATCAGACGCACGAGGAATGGCGCTGGGTGCAAAAACAATTTGAGCGACTCAACGTCCACAAAAAGCGTGACGATGGCTTAAACATCTGGACCTGTCAGGTCCAAGGCCCGCGGAAAAAAGCGCGTCTTAAAGGCTATTTACTTCAAACGCCTACGTTGCTGTTCAGCAGCGTACCGGCCGACAACCCGTTTCTGAGCATCGACGGTGTTCAATCAGGCACGCTTTAATACACCGACACACTCGCCTTTCGTCTTCCCGATTCAACTCAGCCAGCACGGGGTTGACGGCCGGGCAGCGGTATTCCTCAGCCTCTTCATTCCAGTGGAAATCGTTACTCGAAAAACTGTCGTTCTTGCGCTCGGTTTTGTCCCACACCGGCACATGCGGCTCGATGTCTTTTTCCTCCACCATCCAGGCCAGCATCGGCGCTGTACCGTAAGCGGTATCGCCAATGAGGCGCTCCGGCTTGATGTCGAACTGCGCTTCGACCCGTTCGATCATCGTCTTGGTGCTCTCGACTTCTGCGGTTCGATGAGCCGGTGTGGGTTCCACATCCATAATCACGCCGTGCTCGGTCTCGATCAGGTAATTCGTGGAGTAAGCGTAGAATGCTGGGCCACCAGGAGCTGCGGTCCAGCGGGCTTGAGGATCAGTCAGCGATAGGCGCTTCAGTAGCGTTTCGGCCAGAGCCTCTTCATCGAGTGCCTCAAGATACTCACGCACGGCGCGGGTGCTCAGGGCCGGATCGCTCCAGTTGACCGGCTCATCACCCGGTACACCGCGCTGCCGGCTGGCATCCGCCTTGATGATGCTGGCGTCCACGGCAAAGCCTTCGCCCTTGACCAGACCGGCGTCCATGCAGCGACGCAGCACTTCATTGAACAACCAGCGAAACAGATCACTGTCCCGAAAACGGCCGTGTCGATTTTTCGAAAACGTCGAGTGATTGGGGACTTCATCTTCAAGGCTCAACCGGCAGAACCAGCGATACGCCAGGTTCAAATGGGCCTCTTCGCACAACCGCCGCTCTGAGCGAATGCCGTAGCAATAGCCCACGATCAGCATGCGAATCATCAGTTCGGGATCAATCGACGGACGCCCGATCGGGCTATAGAAATCGGCGAGGTAATGGCGCAGGTCGCTCAGATCGAGACACCGATCAATGCTACGCAGAAGGTGATTGGCGGGGATGTGATCTTCAAGGTTGAACGAGTAAAACAGTCGCTCCTGCCCACTCGATAACTGTCCCATCATGCTGTGTGATCCCCCTCCGGCCAATGAAGAGATTTTGCCGGAGGCCAGTCAGGGGAGCTACTTTTTCAACAGAATCGGCCGATTTCTGCCTGTCGCGATGGGCCGCAAACGACCCTTTTTGGATGTTCGGATAGATTCGTGAGCTAGCTGCTGTTTGGATTTCTAGTTCACTAGGCGCTCAGTTCATGGTTCTAGTCGAAAATTTGCATGCCACCGCGTGCGCTTCTGTCGACCATTGCGATAATCGTTTCGAAGAGTTCGTCCTGCGCCTGCCTGGGTGTGATTTCTCCGGTTGCTGCGGCATGGGATAGGGCCTCGGCCGCTCCGAGCATTGCCCGAAGACCTGCGGGCGCGATAGCACCCTCTCTGGTGAATGGGGAAAGGGCTATCCGGCACTTGTTCATGAAGATCGCTTCGTATTCGCGCTTGATCTTTTCGAGTTCCGGTGAACTGGCCAGCGCCGCGATCACGCCGGGTATCTCGTTGCCCTGAAGAAGCACGCAGTTGACGTAAGACGATGCGATGACCGTCGCCGTGTCCTGCAAGGTGGGTTTGCTCGTCTGAAGCGCGGCATCCATGAGTGCGGTCTGGCGAGCATCGAACTCCTGATAGAGCACCGCCAGCAACCCGGGTCGCGTGGCGAAGTGGTTGTAAACCACGGGTTTTGTCACGCCCGCTTGCTCGGCGAGCCGTCCAAGCGTTAATGCTTCCGTGCCTTCCTCCCGGACTAGCCGCCAGGCGACGTCCAGCAACTGGCGTTGCCTCTCTTCCCTTGACATGCGCCGACGCGGCTGCGGTCTGGAATCCTGCTCTCTTGTCTCGATGCTTGACATGCCTATATACCAAAAGTAACTTATCGAGCTTAACTTACCAAAAGTATATAATATTCGCCCTCAATCAGCAGCAGGAGTTTTCGATATGCACGCACTCATCGTTGTTGCCCATCACGACCCCCAATCCCTCACCCATAGCCTTGCTGCGCAAATCGCCGAAGGCTTATCCCTGGGCTTTCCCGGTGACTCCTTCGAAATCGCGGACCTCTCGGCGCAAGCGTTCGATCCGAGGTTCACCGCGGCTGATCTCTCTGTCCATCACAGGGAGGCACCACCCCCCGCAGATGTTGCCGCCGAACAGGCTCGGATCGATCGCGCCGATGCCCTTGTGCTGGTCTATCCCGTGTACTGGTGGTCGATGCCAGCGCTTCTCAAGGGATGGATCGATCGCGTGTTCGCCAATGGCTGGGCGTTCGATTTCAGTTCGGATGCCAAGCTGGTGAAGAAGCTTCGCCACCTGCGGGTTCATCTGGTCGGTGTCGGCGGCGCCGATGGGAGAACCTATGAGCGGCACGGCTATGCCGAGGCCATGAAGACGCAAATTGACCATGGAATTTTCGATTATTGCGGCGCATGCGTCGTGACGTCCAAACTCCTGCTCGAATCAGAAACGCAGGATCCAACTGGTCATATGGACACTGCACGAGCTCTCGGTCGCGAACTTTTCACTTTATCTAAGCGATGCAGTAATAGTGGGGCAGATCTATTTTCCATGGGCTGAATGCCTGCTTTTGGCCGATTTTGTTGAAAAAGTCGGCTTCAAATTCCACGCCAGAAAAGTACGCGACTGAGATTGGAATCTGAACTTTTGGCAGAAGATTCAAGACTCGGATGTCACGTAGCAGCGTGCAGCAGAGGTGTTTTCATCCATCAATATTCGAATGTTTTGGGAAAACCGAATTATTCAACAGAATCGGCCAGAAAGAGTCACTCGCCGAACGGCCCAAAAACCGTGCATCACCACTCAATACACCATGATCAATGAGTAGTCACCAGCGGACTCGCCACCATTCACCACACTCTTGCAACACAGCTTCCGGCGCCTGAGCATTCTCCTAACCCCAATGCCCCCCTAGCATACCTGCACACCCGATGACGGTCGAAACCATAGCGGCGTCTGAACGGTTCAAACGCCCAGGATTCAACAACCCCGTTCCATCAACTGAGGTATGCATAATGAACCCACTGCAAAATTTCAACGCAAAGGTTGTCCTCGTCACCGGCGCAGCTTCCGGAATTGGACTGGCGGCGACCTTGGAGTTTGCACGCCGAGGCGCCCATGTGGTGGCGGTCGACATGAACGAAACCCTGGGTATCCACGCGGTGAAGGAGGTACAGCGTGAGGGTGGCCAAGCCTCCTTCTACCAGGTGGATATCACCGATGAGAACGCTGTAAAAGAGCTGATCGACACGATCCACTCGAAGCATCAGCGCCTGGATGCGGCCTTCAACAACGCGGGAATTTTTGGCCAGGCACACACGCTAGCGACTTACCCCAAAGCCGACTGGGACCGTGTCATCGAGGTCAACTTGACCGGGCCGTTTCTCTGCCTGCGTTATGAGTTGGCGTACATGCAGCGCCAAGGCCACGGCGCCATTGTTAATACCTCCTCGGTAGGTGGCATGACGGGCCCCTCCACCATGGGGGCCTACGCGGCGGCGAAATGGGGCCTGATCGGCCTAAGCAAAGTCGCGGCGATGGAGCACGCCCGTTTTGGCATCCGCGTAAATGCGATCGCGCCGGGCCTGACCGATACCCCGATGAATCAAAAAGATGCGGCGATTCAGGTCCCCGGCTTCGAACACGCCGGCATCGAGGCGACACCGATGCACCGTGCGGCCGATCCGATTGAGATTGCCCGTGCGGCCGTGTGGCTCTGTTCGGATGAAGCCTCCTTCATCACCGGACAGGTGCTCCCTGTCGACGGCGGCTACACCACCGGTGGCGCGGCACTGCAACGCAACCCTCTTCAAGGGTAACGAATGGGGGCGACAGAGAAAAACTGACGCCCCTTTTTGCCACCATCTCGTCAGCCAGGAAAAATTGGCCATGGGCACATCAAAAAAACTGTGTGCCCAGACACCTGTTTACGACATCATTGTCGTCGGCGGTGGTTCGGCTGGAGCGGTGATGGCCCGTCGACTCAGTGCAGCCCCCAACAGGCGCGTGCTGCTGATTGTGGCAGGCGCGCCCTACCTACCCAAGGATTTTCCCACGCAGATTGCACTGGCCCGCAACGTAGGCGGTGATGCCACATCAACCTGGGCCCATACGCGAAAGATCGACTCACCAGACGCCACGGGCTGCTTGCGGGCCAAGGTGCTGGGGGGTGGTTCGGCGATCAATGCGGCCGCCTTCGTCCGTGCGCCCAGATCCGACTTTGATCGATGGGCAGCGACAGGCCTGCACGGCTGGGGCTAGGAGCAGGTGCTGTCATACTTCAAAAAATCGGAAAGCGCCGATTTTGGTGAAGACCAGTGGCACGGACGCAACGGGCCTATGCCTGTTCACCTGTGTAAAAAAGCGACTTGAGCAGAACCGCACAAGCATTCATCGTCGCAGCCTTGAGTGCTGGTTTGCCAGCGGTCGATGACCTCAACACGCCGTTTCCCAAAAGCGTCGGGATTTATCCGCTGAACATTTAGGATAAACCGAGCAATCCAGCGCCCGACATCAATGACCGAGAAGTTCGCGTCAATACGGCGATCGCTTATCTGACAGACGAGATCCGTCAGCGCAACAACCTGGAGATTCTGGCCCATACAGAGGTCGATAAAGTGCTGTTCAACCAGCGCAGCGTCCGTGGACTACAATTGGTCGCCGACCTGCCTGTGGGACAAACCTTGATGGATCAGCCCAACGTGTCTGTGCAGGTGGCCATTGAGGACTACCGCGCAATCCGGCCAGCGGTGGGTGGTAAAGTCTGGGGACAGCCAGCCATCCCTCGCCGCACCGAACCAGCTTGATACTTACCTGGGTTTCAATCACTTCGCCAATCTCACCCAGTCCCCTACAGGCAAAGCCTTTGGCGTGATTGCATGCGTCTGTCGTCCCACGGCACGTGGCAAACTTAAACTCGACAGCGCCGACCCGCAAACATTACCACGCGTCAGCCTGAACCGGCTGTCGGTGGAGTCTGACACTCAAATTCTGATTGAAGCGGTGGTTATGCTGCGTAGGATCCTGGCGCAAGCGCCCCTGCAAAGCCAGGTGCTGTCGATGAGCTTTTCCGACGGCACTAAGGTTCCAACCGATCCCGCACGCCGGAGACGGACGCTTGTGAAACATGTCGACTCAACGCTGCATGTAACCGCCAGCGCGTCCATGGGCCCGTCTAATAATCCGATGGCCGTGGTTGATGAGCAAGGTCAAATGCATGGCCTGCACGGGCTATGGGTAGCTGACGCATCGATTTTTCCGGACGTGCCCTCTGTCGCCACTAACCCCACCGTCATCATGGCCGCCGAGTACATTGCCGACAGGATCAAACAGGCAGGCCGACCTAGGCCCTGATCGGCTTTATTAATATTAATCATGAACCGTCAGGACGCCACCCAAGCCGTCTGATTGATAGGCGGCCAGGGTTTACTCCGAGGCCTTATACCTCAACGATTTCTCGCTGAGTCTCATACAGAAAGTCCAAAAACGCCCGTATCGCCGGGCGCATCCCTTTGCGCGACAAGACCACCGCGTAATAGGTCGCCGACGTCGGTTGCCACTCAGGCAGGACCGCGACCAAACGACCTTCTGCCAGATCGCGTGTGCACATAAAACTTGGCAATAACGCCACGCCCAAGCCTTGAAGTGCTGTCTCATGCAACATGTCCAAATCATCGCTGATCAATCGCGGCTGGTGCTCGATGCTTTTTTTCACGCCCTGCAGGGCCTGCAACGGCCAGTGGTAGCGACCCGCTTTGGAACTGATGTCCAAAGTCGCCGCGCTCGACAGATCATCCGGAACAGTAATGGGAAACTGCTCCAGAAAGGATGCCGAGGCCACCAGCCTACGCGTCATCTGAGCCAAGGGTTTGACGATCACACCACCCGGCTCTTCCATCTCCGAACGCACCCGCAGCGCCAGATCGACCGCTTCTTCATATAGGTCAATCGCCCGATTGGTCACCACCATCTCGACACTGACCTCTGGGTAGCGGCGCAGAAAATTCGACAGACGCGGCCTTAACAAATGCAGCGAAACACTGACCGGACAGCCGATACGAATCAGCCCGTGAGGGCTGGAGCGAACCTGGGCAATGGTGTCTCGCGCCGCGTCCAATTCCTGAAGAATCGCTTGGCAATGGGGCAATAACAATTGCCCGGAATTGGTCAGCGCCAGCTTGCGTGTGGAACGCTCAATCAGTCGCACATCCAATTTTTTTCCAGCGCATCCACGTGCCTTGAGAGCAGTGACTTGGACACACCCAGCTCACGGCTGGCCGCCGAAAAACTTCCAAACTCCGCCACACATGCGAAGTAAAACAAGTCCTCCAACTGCCCCGCCTCACGGATCAGCTGCATCGAAGACGCAACAATGTTTCGCATGTTTGCTACCTACTCTGGGGTCGACCACCACATTACCATCAGTTCAACGGTTCCAGGTGTGAGCCGCACGACCCGATAAACGCTGTCGTCGGGTAATTACCACTGCGCCCTGCCCCTTATCGAGAATGTCCTTATGCATACATCAGCTCAAACGCCTTCAACCCTGGATATCCATGACTACGTGATCGTCGGAGGAGGCTCAGCCGGTGCGGTGCTGGCCAAACGGTTGAGCGAGAGCGGTGATAACCGCGTGTTGTTGCTTGAAGCCGGTAGCGCGCCGCACGCCGAGGCCTATCCGCCGGTTTTGACGGACGCCAATAGGATTGCCGCCCCTGATGCCCCGCAATTCGACTGGGGTTATTACAGCGAGCCGCAGGGAACCACACCGGCGATTTTCCTGCCCCGGGGTAAGGTGCTGGGCGGTTGTTCCGCGGTCAATGCCGCAGTGGCGATCCGGGCGCCACAGTGGACCTTTGATCAATGGGCAAAAGAAGGCTTGCAGGGCTGGTCGTTCGACGAGGTATTGCCCTTTTTTAAGCGAATGGAACGCTCCACCTATGGCGCCGACCGCTGGCACGGGCGCACCGGAGAGTTTCCCATTCACCGAATGTCACGCGACTTCATTCTCCGGCAACAAAATGCCTTTATTGACGCGGCGATACACCAAGGGCATCAGGAAGTCACCGATTTCAACAGCGACCTCAATGAGGGGGTTGGCCCCCTGTCCATGAACATCATCAATGGCGTGCGGGTTAACACCGGCATGACCTACTTGGACCAAACGGTACGTCAGCGAGAAAACCTAACGATTCGTACAGGTGTCGTTGCTGACCGTATTGAGTTTTCCGGAAAACGTGCCCGTGCGATTATCTCGGCACAGGGTGAACGCTTTCAGGGGCGCGAAATCATCCTGTGCGCTGGCGCCTATGGATCGCCCGCGATCCTGATGCGCTCGGGTATCGGCCTAGCCCAGGATTTGTCACGGCTGGGCATTCGACCCCTGGTGGATACGCCGGTCGGTCAAAACCTACAGGAACATCCTTTCTACTTCATGGGTTATGCCTCGCCCGCCGGAAAACTCGATGATTGCGAAGGGCCCATCGCTGGCGCACAACTGTGGACACACAGCACTCAAGCCGAACCTGGTGAGCTTGACCTCGCTATCTTGCCCGAACAATTCCTAATCCCAAACAGCCCTACAGGTGCAGGCATGACCTTATCGGTGGCCTTGCTCAGCGTTCGCTCGCGCGGGCAACTGCGTCTGTCCAGCGCCGAGCCCACGACAGCCCCCACCATCAACCTGAATCTGCTGCACCATCCTCAGGATATGAGGCGCATGGTTGAAGGCGTCCACCTCGCCCGTGAACTCGCCGCCACCCAGCCCTTGGCCAGTTACCTGCTGACTGAATTGACCCCGGGTGCCGCCATCAAGAGTGATGCACAGTTGCGGGACGACCTTCTGCGAAACATCAGCATCTACCAGCATCCGACATCAACCGCCATGATGGGCCGCGAAGACGACTCACGGGCCGTCACCGACCCACAAGGGAGGGTCTATGGCACCGATGGTTTGCGCGTGGTGGATGCCTCCATCCTTCCAAGCGTGCCCCTAATCAACCCCAATCCGACCATCATCGCCATTGCCGAAAAAATTGCCGCAACACTACTCGGCCAAGCGCCACTGCTGCCGGTCATGCATGGTTGAACACCGACTCCAGTGGCGACTACGATCACCGTGACTGATCAGCAAGGTGGCGAGATAAAGGCGCAGATCGAAGCGGGCCATGGCACCAACAACAGCGAGTACGACCGGGGTTTGATTCGACGCGAACAGGAACGCGGCGTGGAGGTGAAGGGCATTTGTGCAGCGTTACTCATAGCAGAGGCCAGTGGCAAACCTCACCCTTGTGACCCCGACGTTTTTAAACAGCGCATACTGAACAGCCAGAGCTAAATACCATCGTCCCCCGCCGCCGGGCATGACCTCGAAGGGATCCAGGTCACCCTCGACAGCGGGAGCAATGCAGGCAAATCACTTCATAGAGATCCTGACAACAATGTTTTCAGGTCTGGCTAAGTAGCCCCCTGTCCGCCTACCCAGTATGGGTGGAGTGCCAATAACGCTTAAACCGGTCTCGATAGTCTCCAAACAGCTCGGACTGATCATCTCCCCCAGTCAGTATTGGAAGGCACGTTAGCCTTTAGTTAAACGTGTATTCCTGAGCCTTTCAGACTAACAAAACGGGCGTCAAAGCGCCCGCCCAGTTTACCCATACAATCAAACCACCTCGAGGTTCAGCTGCGGGTATTTTTTATAACCACATCACTGCAACTAAAAAATGTTTCACGTGCAGGATCCTCATTGCGCTCCCACATGATATACAGAATTGATTTACTGTTACTAACATAGCCATCAGGCAGCTGAACGTCTAAATGATAACGACCAGGAGTGGCTTTACCATTCTTACTGTCAGGCACTCTTTCCACCTTCACATCGGGTGACTCCTTAAGTGCGTCCCACTTCAGGTTATCTTGATCCGTCAGAAAAACCCTGAACTTGCTGGGATCATGCATCTGGCTGGCAATATAAACCAATTGAATGCGCCCCTCCTTTACCTCCAGGTCGGTGGTGTGCCAAGCATCGCTGCGGATATTAATACTGTCAAAATCCACTTTCCCGGCAGAGCAAAGCTTTCCATCAGGCACAAGGTCTTTCGGCTTGGCTGGAGTTTGGGAGCTGGCAAGGTTCTGAGAGTAAGCATTCCAGTTATCAAATAGCCTGGCACGCTCCCAATTTTCATTACCCGCTTTTTCGTAGGCTTCTTTGCAAGCGGCATTTTTAATACCGCCACTGCCATTGTTATAGTCCTGCTGAGAATAACAATAATACTGTCGTGAAGGCGGCAACTCCGAAGTCCCGTGCCTGATTTCCGGTGACGTCTTCTCACCACTGTTCTGCGCAGCCTGCACAGAGGAACACAAACAGGAAAGTACAAAGGTGCAATTTAAAGCCAATTTAGCGTACTTCATGAATTTCTCCATAATTCTATGAAACCGTCCTTACCACATTGGAATTTCAATCTGGCCTAATGACTATAGCCTTCGAGGCCAAAAAATAAAGTTTATTCCAGAAGATAAATCACACATTAATTTTGACTTTGTGCATACATCAGCGCATTCCAATGCCACTTCACCCACCCCTGCTGGGACCTCTATGGATACACCAGCAGAACACAAACACCGAGCGCCCTGCGGCTCGTCACCTCAAATCGCACAACCTACAAGCCTTGCCAACTGTATATACAGCATCATTGATCAGCCTGCCCCGCCTTGGTCGATTGAACCCGCTAAACGCTAACGCAACTGCGTACTTGCCTGGCGTTGACTTTGCACCCGTCTAACGCTGGCCCATCATGAATGACGATAACAAAACCTTGTTCGTCCGACAGTTTGCTGAATGGCCAATACAACTCCTTGGCTGCAGAAACATCCTAGCGCCCATCCAGCAGTGGGTAGAGCCGCGGCTGGACAAAAAGATAAAGAAGGCAAAAAAGCCCAGCATTTCTGCCAGGCTTCATCTGTTGCTCTATGCACGCCGCTTGATTGCGACTTTCGACCAAAGGGTAAAGGCCACAGGTGGGGTCCAGCCCGAGTTCGATGTGTGCTCTTGCAGGCACACATACCTATTGCCTTCGTACGTCACACCCTCCTCCTTGCGATACCGATGGTTCAACTGCCACTCGGGGAATTCAGGATCGGTGATGTCTCCAGCGGTTCGAACACTCAGACTCTGGCTCGGAACCGATTCTTTTCCTAAAGAATCGGTTGCCGTGACAAAGTAGCTGTATTGGGTATTCGGTGTCAGGCCTGAATCGGTCAGGGTTAAAGCCGCCGTATGGCCTACTACCGTCCCATTGCGGTACAGCGTATAGGTCTCGATCGGACGAGGACCGCTCGAAGCTGCCCAACTCAAACTCACGCTGGTTTCGGTCACGTCCCTTGAGGTCAGATTTGTAGGAGCCGTCGGCCGCTCCCCCCCACCCGCCTCACCGTGGATCAACGGCGCGTAATGGTTATAGAACTCCCAGCTGTAGGGCACATTATCCCTGTTAACGCCATCATCCCAGTTGATCGACCAAGTCATCAGTCCTTTGATGGCGTGGCCCGCCACATCCAGACGCTTGAACGCATTGACCACCGCCGCAGGATCAATCACATAACCTGTGGCCGCTGCATCCACATTGGCCGGTAAGCCGATGACAAACTTGTCCGCAGAAATGGCGATGTAATCCCGAGTACCGGTTACCAAGCTCTCAGTCAGGTAGTAGAGAAAATCTTCTTTCATCGCGTCATTGTTCTGCGCAATCCAGGCACCTTGACCGCCATTGGCCTCCTGAACCCAAATCCCATCGCCACCCTGGTTGTAGTACTGAGGCGCGATGAAGTCGTAATACCCCTCAAGCGCCTGGATGTAACCTACGTATTTGCCGCCAACCCTGAGGTAAGGAAACTCAGGCGCCATGCTGATGATGAAATGCTTGCCTTCGTCTTTGTAGTGATCCTTCACCAGCTTCAAGGCGGCAGGCAGCACCGTTTTGTTGTCGGCAAAATCAATCGCGCTTTGCTCAAGGTCGATGTCCAGCCCATCAAAGCCGTAGACCTCAACCAAACGGACAATTTCATTCGCCAGTGGCTGCTCATCCCCTTTGTGCAACTCGATATGCGCGTCGGCACCGCCCAACGAGATCAACACCGCCCTACCCTGGCTGTTCAGCACACCCACCTGCCGGCGGAACTCTTCATCAGAGAAGTTATAGGGTTTAAAGGTAGGGATGCCCTGGCCTTTCATAAAGGCTACCGCAACAACGTTGTAGTCCTTGGGCACGTCCACCAGATTAAGATTGGCGAACTGCCCACCCTGATAGCCGTCACTCTGACCGGCGGCCCAGTTATGCCAGAAACCCATCAGGATTTTCTTGTTGGCAATACTCGGCATCAGAGAAGCTGAGTCACTGACGTTGGACTTCAATAATGAAAAATCAATCTTAGACATTGTTCTATTCCTTCAGAACCGTACAAAGAGCCGTGCAGGGCTCAGGATTATTTAAAGTTCACATCAAACGCCTGATAAAAGGCATTACCGGTATCTGCAACAACCCAGAGTAAGACAATGAGGTGATGGCCTTTTTTGCCCGTCGGCAGTTTCACTTCATGTTCAACTTTCGCCTTCAACTCGGCGGCGTGCTCATAAAAGGGAACTTGAGTATAAAAATCCTCATAGAAAGACGTTGGTTCAAGCTGAGCGCGGCTAATACGCTTCTTCGGCTCCCAGCCGTCCTTGGTGATAAACCAGCTGTAGCCCCGAGTCACGTGAGCCATGGCGTATACCCATTCGACATGAAATATCTGACCGGGATCGACATTCAATAGAGGCCAGGTAAATGCGCGACCCAACTTTTCGCTCATCTCTTCATTGGTAAAGTTAACGCAGTCGCGCTCATCGGTCCTGCCCCCGCTGAGGATGTAACCATCCGCCGGTGGAACCAAACTCGCGCTATCCGTCTCATATGGCCTAGGGAAGGGACCGGCTGTTAATGACGGAAAATTTTTTCCTCCCTCCATTTCGTTAGCTTGCCAGTCAAGAATAAGCCCTTCCTGTGTGGCAATAACGCTACGGCTAGGCGGAGTCACTACACGACCGTGCTTCAATTCAAGCTTGGATTCTGGCTTGTTCATAACATTCACTCCTTTGATCTTTGATCTCCTTCTTTGGAGAACTCTAAGGCTAGCGCAACACCTTGAGTTGTCCACCTTAAAAAACAAATAGTGCGATAAAAAACAGCATAAAATCCTGTAGTCCATATCACCCTATCCCGCCACTACCCAATTCTGTAGTTATTTATACCCATTCGAAATATAAACTTAGGACCAATACAGCCCTACTGCTCATACACAAAAAATGGACAGCGTGAAAATATCGACTAAGGTCAGGCAGATATTTTAATGTCGTGTTGACGAACGCGTCACAGGGCATTGGCGCAAACACATTTGCGCACAATTTTTCTGCATGGAGGCGTGTGACGATGAAAACAACAAAAGGCACTTCAGATTTCATTACGATAACCGAAGACAGCAAGATATTTTCGACCCTACAGAAAGGCTTCAATCTCCGCTGGCCTCCAAGCCCTGGTACGGGCGCCAAGCGAATCTACGTCTGTAAAACGCCAGAGGAAGTACTGGATGCTGCGAATGACGCACTCGCGCAGGACTTCCGGATCACTGTAAGAAGCGGCGCGCACTGCTATGAAGGTTTCGTATCGAATCAGTTAAACAACGAAAACCTAGCCATTATTGACGTGGGAGAGCTCAAAGGGTTTTCGCATAATTCTGATATCCAACCTTTATACGAGCATGATAGCAACGAACCTACACACTATAAATATGCGGCCTTCACCGGTAATCAGAACTGGGACGGCTATGTGGCCATGTACAAACAGAGCGGCAAGACAATACCCGGCGGTTCATGTTACTCCGTCGGGGTCGGAGGTCACATTAGCGGTGGTGGCTACGGTTTACTGTCGCGCCTTCAGGGTTTGACCGTCGATTGGGTGACTGGGGTGGATATTTTGATCCCCGACCCCACCAACAGTGGAGCAAAGTTAGTCCCTGTCCACGTCAGCCCGAACTCAAAACAGAAAACCCACCGCGAGCTTTTCAAGGCGTGTTGCGGTGCAGGGGGCGGCAATTTCGGCATCATCATTCGCTACTACTTCAACGACCTGCCCGAAGCCCCACAAAAAGCTTACTGGACCACGCTCTCTTGGGAGTGGTCGGATTTCGACAAGGTCAGTTTCAGAAAATTCTTGCGCGGCTATCACGCCTGGTTCGCCAACAACGACGCAGACGCGACCTCCACTATTTTATCAAAAGCCAACGGCGGTCTCTTCACTCTGCTGAAACTGAACCACGTTGACTCCAATCCGAAAGTCATCCTGGCCATCCAATACACAGGACGTGACGGTATGGTGGGTGATTATGAGCGAGACGCGCCCTTTAATGATTTTCTCTGTGCGATAAACAGTGCAGCTCCGGGCCATGGCAAGCTCTACGATGGATTTGTATTACCCAACATCGCGCCAAGGCCTCATAGCATGGCCGGCAGCGCGATTACCAAGGCCTCGCCGGGGCTGCTTATGGATTGGTTTTACATTACCCAGATGATTAATACCTCAGGCAACAACCAAAGAGGCAAATACAAATCTGCCTACCAAGTGGATAATTTCACTGATGCTGAGTGTGATGCGTTTTACGACAACCTCAGCGTCCCGTCTACCGACGGGACCTTCAGTCAATCGCTTGTCCAAATCGATTCTTATGGGGGGGAAATCAATAGCCTTGGTCAAGGAGACACTGCCGTACCCCAGCGAAAATCCTTATTGAAGTCTCAGTTCCAAACGTACTGGACCGATCCCGCACAAGACAGCGTGCAGCTCGCGTGGATCAAAAAAATTTACGAAGATGTCTACGCCAGTCAGCCTAACAAAAGACCCAGTGTCAATGGACGCTATGAAGGCTGCTATATCAACTACCCGGATGTGGACATGCTCACGGTGAATGGCGCAGCGAATGACAGCTGGCTTGAGCTTTACTATGGAAACTCAGGACTGGTAGAAGACTTGATTCTGTTAAAAAATCAGGTAGATCCTAAAAACCTCTTCAGGCACCAGATGTCGATCCCGCTCGCACGAGACAAGAACAAACAATAAGAAATACATACTCCCAGCGGCACGCGCTGTTTCACCCGTGCGCGCCGTTGGGACATCAATCATGTCCGTGAAAGAGCCACTGTTGCCGGTCAGCCCCCTCAAAAGTAACCAACAGCGCTTCATGAATCTGAATGCAAGGTACGATGCCCTCAGTGCGTCGCCTCTCTAGCAACGCTCTGGCCTTGTACATGTCGAAAATCTGTCCCGAATCCATCAACGCGAGGATCAGTTCGTCTGAGATTCGATAATGCCCACAACCTGGACAATCTCGCTCTTCCCATGGGCCGTCGCACATAACGCGTTCTGCAGCACCAACACAAATCAGGCATTTCATATGCGATCACTATTTTATTTTTGTATGCGGATCGATCCAAGCGGTTCACGACTGCCTGGACCTTCACGTATGACTTGCTCTCGTCTACCTTGCGTTCTTGCCCATGTATCGAAGGCTTACCTCCACCTGCATTGTCTTGGGTGGCGTGACAGCCCCCCCAAGAACAAACATACACAGCCCTCCCAATCACGACTGCCGACTGCATCTGACCGTCGACGGCCATGGCACTTCATTGCACATCCACGGGCCAGGTACCACGACGTACCATCTCCCGGACACGGTCGGCGCCATTGGCCCGAACCAGCAACTCCATGCGGGCCTTTTCGATGTCCTCGGCGCTCCATTGATCGGTCGCCATGGTGGCCTTTTCATGAGACCAGCCGTTATCGTAATGGCGTACCACAAACTGCTGCTGGTATTCCCACATCGGTGTCCCAGGAATCGGGGTGACAATAAACGGATTGGCATAGGCCATACCGGCCCCCATCAGATTGACCGCGTAGTCTATGGTCCGCTCGATCAGTTCCAGGCTCTCTACAAAAGCCTTTTGCCCCGGCCCGCCGGGTGGGTTGACGAAGCCCAGCATGAAACCTCCGGTAACCTGGATCCCGTACTCGGTAAAAATCTCTATGAGTTCGAACGTCGAGTGTTGAATCGCGTTCAGTCGAGACTTGTTGGAGTTAACCAAGCTGTCTTCGTTGGCGCTCTCCACCGCGAGATAGATGTTGTAGCAGCCATTTTCGGCAATCGAGCGAATGAACTCCCTTGCCGTAAGCCCTCCTTTGACAGCGTCGATCACATTGCGAAATTGTGGATTTTTGCGCTCTTTCTCATCCATCTGCGCGATAAAGGGTTCGCCCAGGTGCAGCAGTATCAGGTTGAAAAGACTCAACCCACCTTCCTCGACCCAGGGCAAATCATGTTTTTTCAGCAGCCGGCCGACCTCCATGGCATACAGCGGGTCGTGCATCAGGTGATCGTCCTCGATCAGGACTTCGGTCACGCCCTGTTTGACCAGGTCAGCCAGGTGCAGATCAAACCAGTCCAGGCCGAGTGCACGCCACGGGCCGTTGATTTTCGGGATGTAGCAAAAATTACAGTTCACGTTGCAGCCAATCGTGGAGAAGATCTGCGCCCAGGCGCCGTGCTTGCGTACCCGGGCACCTGATGAGTGATAAGGCTGCAAGTAATGGCTCATGTCCAGAAAGCTGAAGTCCGGCAATGGCATGAGGCCAAGTCGCTCATCGAGATCCTGGCGCTTGGGGACGATGCTCAGGTAGCTGGATTTATGGGTGGGGCGAACCAGTTGCACATGACTATCGCGGTAGGCCACCCCAGGCACGGCATTAATGTTCGTACCCTCGTGGGTCAAGGCATCAAGCAATAACGTAAAGGCACGGTCGGCTTCATTGATGAGCGTAAAGTCGAAGGCCGAATCCAGCAGTGCGTTTTTCCAGTCACCACTGGAGTGGGCGCCACCGGTTACCAGCACCAGATTGGGATCGATGGTTTTCACCAGTTCTGCCAGCGCCCGTGCATTGCCCCATTGCACCGTGTAATTGCATTGAATGCCGACAATATCGGGCTGTGCGGTTTCGATGATCTCGCGCATCTGCGCATCGGTCAGGCCGTAGCGGATCAGATGCCCCTGATCGACCTTGACCAGACTGGACTCCTGGGACCAGCCGGCAAAAGGTGCATCGACAATTTGCACCTCATAACCGGCGCGACGGGCCACCGTGGCGATGCGCAACAGGCCAATAGGGGTACCGGCGCGTTTCATCACTTCAAACGTATCAATGCCAATGCGGGCGAACGCGCTGTCGTGAGGTGTGGGTTCAATCAGACGTGTGTAGGGTGGCACGAACAGCAACACGCGAGGCGGCTCACCATTGGCGCGACGGCGGATGCCAGTACGGCTACTGAGTAGCGATGGCTGTCCTAGATGGTTGAGCAAGGGCCGCGTGGGGGCGACCGAAAAACTGGGCCCGTTGCTTTCGATCCTCATGGTTCCCTGCGAAGCGATCAAATCCATTTGCCTGTCTCCTTAGTTGGTCGATATCACCGTGAGGTCTTGCGTGACCGGGAAGTGGCAATGACAGCCCCCGTGATGATCAGTACTGCGGGAATTATCAGGATCGGCTTGGCATCGCTTTGCCCCACGGCAATAAGCAGCAGGGTGGAGAACAGCGGCGCCAGGTAAGACAAGGCGCCAAGCATCGCTAGGTTTCCGTGTTTGGTCGCGTGATCCCAGGCGAAGAAGGCCAGACCCACTGGGCCCAGCCCCAGGGCGATGATTGCTGCCCATTGGCCGGCGTCCGGCCGCACCGTGGTTTCAAAAGCCAGGTGGCAGAGCAGCCCAGCCACTGCGATCAGGCCGCAAATGCCACCGATGATACTGCTTGGGACATTACTGAAACGCCGGTTGACCACCGAATAGATCGACCAGACCCACGCGCAGGCAAAGGCTGCGGCGTAACCGATAAGCGGCATGCCGACGCTTTCACCCTGTGCACGCTGTTGCATGATGAAGGCTGTCCCCGCCAGGCCGAGCAAGGCTCCCAACAGTTGGCGCTTGCGCAGCGACTCGCCAGTAGAGAACCCTGAGAGCAGGACGATCAATAGCGGCCACAGGTAGGCAATCAGGCTGGCCTCAGCCGCCGGTGCGGTCTTCAGGGCAAAGAAATACAACGAGTGGTAGATAAAGATGCCGGCGAACCCCGTTGCCCATACATACCAGGGCTGTCGCCAACTGCTGAACCCCCCAGCGCCACGCAAGCCGAGCGTGCAGAGACTGGCCACGAACGCGACGGCGAAACTCGATGCCAGCAACTGAAAGGCCGGGATTCCGGCGGTCAAGGTGGTCAGTAGCGCCAGGCACGCCCACAGGAACACCGCAATCACGCCAATCAGAGTGGCACCTACGGCGCCTTTGGTGATGGTGATGGATGCGTTAGTCGTGTTCATACAAGCCCGTCTGCGGATAATCCTGATACGGGGACAATAGATAGGTTGTACGAGGACGTATTGATCGAGCCCGCTAAAAAATTGTTCAAGTCTGCTGCTTTTAGTGGTCGCGCGCTTGCTTGCGCACCGAGGCAGGGGTCAGGTTGCGGGCTCTCTTCAGGGCATGGCTCAGTGCACTCTGGTCGGCGTAACCGGCGCGATGCGCAATATCAGTGATCGACAGAGCGGTCTGGTGCAACAGGTCGATGGCCAGATTGAGGCGCAAGGTCGCTATATGGGTAAACGGGGTGATTTTCAGGTGCCGCCCGAACAGGGCATACAAGCGCCGCTCGCTGGTGCCAGCGTTACGGGCAATGTCATGCACTGTCATGGGCGTACTCAGGTGCTGTTCGATGTAGGCCAATGCCCTGGCGAGGATAAACTGCCCGGGATCGTTCGGTGCAACCTCTGGCTGCAATAAAGAACCCAGCAGCAACCGGCTCCATGACTCAGCCATCGTGGGCGAACTGATCAACCGTGGTCCATTACTGCTTGCGTAATCGAGCAAATGACGGATATCGGGCCTGACCGCAAAAAAGCGTTTGTCATCGAGAGAGTCAAGTAACTGTACGGTGCTTTTGTGTCCATCGGCACGCTGAGTCAATACGTCCAGCACCAGGAAACTGTTATGGGTATTGGCCAGGAATGTATGCCGGACCCCGGAGGCGATCACCACGCCCTGGCTCGCATCGACCTTGCCGCCACGTCCATCGACCTCAATCTCCATACAACCGGACTGGGGCAGGACTATTTGATGAAAGTCGTGTTCGTGAAGCTCGACCTGACCAGAATAGGAGCGCAGAGCCAGAGAGAATGGTTGGGGGGGCGTAGCGTTCATCCATCACTCTCC
>NZ_CVTS01000037.1:0-17500 GCF_900004755.1 Pseudomonas sp. 25 R 14
TGTGGGAGATTCTATGTTGCAGGGAAACCCTGCAACCTTAAATTCGGCTGATATTCGCTCTGGTTTTTCATCAGCGCGAATGCCACCCGGCAGAGCTTGCGGGCGAGGATCACCAGGGCTTGGGTCTTTGCCAATCCTCGGGCCAGGTAGGACTCGTAATAGGGTTTCCAGGTCGGCGATCGGCTAGCGGCCATTGCTGCGTTGTGAGCAAGGCGCCGTAACTCCGAATCGCCCTTTTTACTCAGGTGCCGAGGACCGGCCTTCTTTCCGGAGTCTTTTGGTCTCAGATCCATCCCCAAGAAAGCGATGAATGCATCGCCACTGGCGAAATGGCCACGCATGAAGGCTGTCGCTAGACCCGTAGCCGTAAGATCACCAACCCCTTCAATGGCTTTGCAGCGCTTGATGTTTTCGGTGATGCCTGCCTCTTTGCTGACTTTGTGCAGCAACTTCTGAATGACCAGCTCAGCTTGTTTGAAGGACTTTAACTGCTGGGCCAATTCGTCCTTCAAAAGCGGTTCGCCCGACCAACTCAGCGTTAGGCTCACGCGCAAGTTGATAAGCTCTGCACGTCGGTGCAGTAAGCTTTTCAATAGCTTATAAGCCTGCGGAGGTGGGCTCCAGAGCCGCAGCCGTTCCTGCTCGCTGCTCAGGTAGCGCGCCAGCAAACGCGCATCGCAAGGGTCTGTTTTCGCCCGTTGGCCAATGCTTTCGCGGTAATGGCTCAACCGATAAGCGTCTACAACGTAAACCCGATGTCCCATTTCATGGGCGAGTTCAGCTGTGTCCAAGTGGTAAGTGCTGGTGGCTTCCAGGGCAATTGAGCTGTTGGCAGGTAGCGTTTTGAGCCAGCGGCCAAGAGCATCGCGGTCGTTGGTAATGGTTTGAATGGCTTTGAGGTCTTCGCGGTAGGCGACGACGTCGGCCTTGGCCACATCGATACCCAGAACCGTTGGTGAAGTAAGGATTGTCATAACAAATCCTCGGAGCTAGTGTTTAAGGGCTTGTCGGGGTCTACCCCAGCGCTGGCTTGCCTCTATCGTCGGTTTTCCCGATGAATTCCTTATCGGCGCTTGGGGTAGAAAGGGCGGGACGAGAAGTCTCCCACGGTCCGTACTGGCTAGAGTCGGAATCGGGCTTTTAGTCACCGCCCACCCCTTCAAGTTTAAACATACAAGCGGGTTTGCTCGCGATAGCGGAGTGTCAGTTTAGATAGACTTGACTGACCCACCGCTATCGCGAGCAAGCCCGCTCCCACATTTTGTATTGCGCCAGACCTGGGATTACTGCTGATTCTGGCCCAGGATCAAACGCCCTTCCTTGTCGACAGGGATCTGGCTACCTGGATCACGCTCCATACGCACCGACCCCTCCTTGCCATCCAGGTTGTAACGCACGTCATAGCCGACAACCTTGTCGCTGATGTCATTGACGGTGTTACAACGCGTCTGGGTGGTGGTGTAGGTATCACGGTTCTGCATGCCTTCCTGAACCTTGTTACCTGCATAACCGCCACCAACCGCACCGGCTACGGTGGCAATCTTCTTGCCAGAACCGCCACCAATCTGATTACCCAACAGGCCGCCTGCCAGGGCGCCAACCACAGTACCGGCGATTTGATGCTGATCCTGCACCGGACGCTGCCGGGTCACGGTGACGTCCTTGCAGACCTCACGAGGGGTTTTGATCTGGGTCTTGACCGGCTGCACCGCCAGCACTTGCGCATACTCAGGGCCGCTTTTTACCAGGCTGTAGGTGGCAACAGCACCCCCGGCAGTCACACCGACAGCACCCAATACCGCACCAACCAGTAACGACTTGTTCACGTGAACCTCCTGACCATCACAAGCGGACTGAAAAGTCCGCGCTATACCCAGCCTTGGAGCAAAAAAAAAGGCGTGAGTTCAATACTCACGCCTTCTTTGTAACAGCGGATCAACAAACACCCATCAAGGGCGGTCGTCGATCTCCTTGTCGGTTGCGACAGGAGGGATCAGGTCCTCGCTGCTGAGGTTCAGCCAGATCAGCACCACGTTGGCGATGTAGATCGACGAGTAGGTACCCGCCAGGACGCCGATAAACAGCGCCAGGGAGAAGCCCCACAGGTTGTCGCCACCGAAGATCATCAGTGCGGCAATCGCCAGCAAGGTGGAGATCGACGTCGCCATGGTGCGCAACAGGGTCTGGGTGGTGGAGATGTTGATGTTTTCGATCAACGTCGCCTTACGCAGCACCCGGAAGTTCTCGCGAACCCGGTCGAATACCACGATGGTGTCGTTGAGTGAGTAACCAATGATCGCCAGCACCGCCGCCAATACTGTCAGGTCGAAGGTAATCTGGAAGTACGCCAGGATGCCCACGGTCACGATCACGTCGTGGATCAGCGAGACAATCGCACCGACACCGAACTTCCACTGAAAGCGGAATGCCAGGTAGATCATGATGCCGGCCAGCGCCATCAGCATGCCGAGGCCGCCCTGGTCGCGCAGTTCTTCACCGACCTGCGGGCCGACGAACTCGACACGCTTGACCGACGCCGGGTTGTCGCCACCGACCTTGAGCAAGGCCTCGGCCACCTGGTGACCCAGTTGCGGGTCTTCGCCAGGCATACGCACCAGCAAGTCGGTAGTCGCGCCAAAGCTCTGCACGATGGCCTCCTGATAACCGGCCTCGTTCAGTTGGGTACGCACCTTGGCAACGTCGGCCGGCTTCTCGTAGGTCAGCTCGATGAGCGTACCGCCGGTGAAGTCCAGACCGTAGTTCAGACCCTTATGAAACCAGCTGAACAACGCCAGGACAGTAAGGAGCACAGTGACGCCGAACGCAACGTTGCGAACGCCCATGAAGTTGATTGTACGTAACATGGCAGCCCCTTAAATCCACAACTTCTTGAAGTCACGCCCGCCATAGATCAGGTTGACCATAGCGCGGGTCACCAGAATGGCCGTGAACATCGAGGTAAAGATACCCAGGGACATGGTCACCGCAAAACCTTTGACCGGGCCGGTGCCCATGGCAAAGAGAATCCCGCCGACCAGCAAAGTGGTCAGGTTGGAGTCGAGAATAGCGGTAAATGCCCGGCCGAAACCTTCGTTGATTGCCCGTTGTACGCTCATGCCCGCCGCGATCTCTTCACGAATCCGCGAGAAGATCAGCACGTTGGCGTCCACCGCCATACCCATGGTGAGTACGATACCGGCGATACCCGGCAGGGTCAGTGTAGCCCCCAGCAGCGACATCAAGGCCAGCAACATGACCATGTTCCCCGCCAGCGCAACGGTGGCGATCACGCCAAAGAAGCGATAGATGGCGATGATGAACAGGGAAACAAACAACATGCCCCACAGCGCCGCATCGACGCCCTTAGTGATGTTGTCGGCACCCAGGCTTGGACCGATGGTGCGTTCTTCAGCAAAGTACATCGGTGCCGCCAGGCCACCGGCACGCAGCAACAGGGCCAGCTCGGAAGACTCACCCTGGCCGTTCAGGCCGGTGATACGGAATTGAGCACCCAGCGGCGACTGAATGGTCGCCAGGCTGATGATCTTCTTCTCTTCCTTGAAGGTCTGGACCGCCACGTCTTTCTCGACGCCGTTGACCATTTGCTTGACGTAGGTGGTCACCGGGCGTTGCTCGATGAAGATCACCGCCATGCTGCGACCGACGTTGCTGCGGGTGGCGCGGTTCATCAGTTCGCCGCCATGACCATCCAGGCGGATGTTCACTTCAGGCGTACCGTGCTCACCGAAACCGGCCTTGGCGTCTGTCACCTGGTCGCCCGTGATGATCAGGCTACGCTCGATCTGCGCAGAAGGACGATTGCCCTCACGGAACTCGAAAGTCTCGGAAGTGGCCTTGGAAGCACCCGGCTCGGCGGCCAGGCGGAACTCAAGGTTGGCGGTCTTGCCGAGGATCCGCTTGGCTTCAGCGGTGTCCTGCACGCCTGGCAGCTCGACCACGATGCGGTTGGCACCCTGGCGCTGAACCAGAGGCTCGGCCACACCCAGCTCGTTGACGCGGTTACGTACCGTGGTCAAGTTCTGCTTGATGGAGTATTCACGGATTTCCGCCAGCTTGGCCGGGGTCATCGCCAGACGCAGCACCGGCTGACCATTGAGGTCGGCAGGCACAATGTCGAAATCGTTAAAGCTCTTGCGAATCAGGGCACGCGCCTGTTCACGGGCGGCCTCGTCAGCAAAGCCCAGCTGGATCGCACCGTTGAGCTGCGGCAGGCTGCGATAACGCAACTTCTCTTTGCGCAGCAGGCTCTTCACATCGCCTTCGTAGACTTTCATGCGCGCGTCGAGGGCTTTGTCCATGTCCACTTCCAACAGGAAGTGCACACCACCGGACAAGTCCAGGCCCAGCTTCATCGGGTGTGCACCGATGCTGCTCAGCCATTTTGGCGTGGTCTGTGCCAGGTTGAGCGCGACGACATAGTCATCCCCCATCACCTTGCGCACGACATCTTTGGCCGGCAATTGGTCTTCCTGCTTGGTCAGGCGCAACAAGCCGCCCTTCGCATCAGCTGCCAATGTTGCCGCCTTGACCTGGATACCCGCGTCAGTGAGCGCTTTGCTCGCGCGTTCCAGATCAGCCTGATTGACCTGCAGCGAAGTGCTGGCGCCAGTGATCTGGATCGCAGGGTCATCAGGATAGAGATTGGGAGCGGAATAAATAAAACCGATCGCCAGCACCGCCAGGATCAGTACGTATTTCCACAGAGGGTATTTGTTCAGCATCACGCCGCCCGCTTATGACGCGGGGCGCCTTGCGCGCCCCGTCGATTGGTAAAAGTTGTTACTCAGATCGCTTTGAGCGTGCCTTTTGGCAGCGTGGCGGCGATGGCGCCTTTCTGGAACTTGATTTCAACGGTGTCGGAAACTTCCAGGACCACGAAAGCGTCGGCAACCTTGGTGATCTTGCCAGCGATGCCGCCGGTGGTGACCACTTCGTCGCCTTTCTGCAAGCTGCCCAGCAGGTTTTTCTGCTCTTTGGCGCGCTTGGCCTGTGGGCGCCAGATCATCAGGTAGAAGATGACCAGGAAGCCGACCAGGAAAATCCACTCGAAACCACCGCCCATAGGACCGGCAGCGGCCGGTGCAGCGGCGTCAGCCATAGCGTTAGAGATAAAAAAGCTCATTTAGCACTCCAGTTGCAAATAGTGAATCTTAGGGTCGGGAAACTCAGTCCAAGGGCGGCACGGGAAGCCCGCGCTTGGCATAGAAGGCATCGACAAAGGCGGCCAATGTACCCTGTTGAATAGCCTCGCGCAAACCAGCCATCAGGACTTGGTAGTGACGCAAATTGTGGATGGTATTCAACATGCTACCCAGCATTTCCCCGCATTTGTCCAGATGGTGCAGATAAGCACGGGAGAAGTTCTGGCAGGTGTAGCAATCACAGGTGGGATCCAGCGGCGAATCATCATGGCGATGGAACGCGTTACGGATCTTCAGCACGCCTGTATCAATGAACAGATGCCCATTGCGGGCATTACGGGTTGGCATCACGCAATCGAACATGTCCACACCGCGGCGCACACCCTCTACGAGATCTTCCGGTTTGCCAACGCCCATAAGGTAACGAGGTTTGTCAGAAGGCATCAGGCCTGGCAGGTAGTCCAGCACCTTGATCATCTCGTGCTTGGGCTCGCCCACCGACAGGCCGCCAATGGCCAGGCCATCGAAACCGATCTTGTCCAGGCCTTCCAGCGAGCGCTTGCGCAGGCTTTCGTGCATGCCACCCTGGACGATGCCGAACAGCGCGGCAGTGTTGTCGCCATGGGCATTCTTCGAACGCTGGGCCCAGCGCAGCGACAACTCCATGGAAATCCGCGCCACATCTTCATCGGCCGGGTACGGCGTGCACTCGTCAAAAATCATCACGATGTCAGAGCCCAGGTCGCGCTGGACCTGCATCGACTCCTCCGGGCCCATGAACACCTTGGAACCGTCCACCGGCGAGGCGAAGGTCACGCCCTCCTCCTTGATCTTGCGCATGGCGCCCAGGCTGAACACCTGGAAACCACCGGAGTCGGTGAGGATCGGGCCTTGCCACTTCATGAAATCGTGCAAGTCACCGTGCTTCTTGATCACTTCCGTGCCCGGGCGCAGCCACAGGTGGAAGGTGTTGCCGAGGATGATCTCGGCGCCGGTGGCAACGATGTCACGCGGCAGCATGCCCTTGACGGTGCCGTAGGTGCCGACCGGCATGAACGCCGGGGTCTCCACAGTGCCACGGGGGAAGGTCAGGCGACCGCGACGGGCCTTGCCGTCGGTGGCCAATAATTCAAACGACATACGACTCATAGTTGTTCCTCTGGGCCGCGCGGCGCCGGATTACGGGTGATAAACATCGCATCACCGTAGCTGAAAAAACGGTACCCGTTATCGATGGCGGCCTGGTAGGCGGCCATGGTTTCGGGGTAACCGGCAAATGCCGAGACCAGCATCAACAGCGTGGATTCGGGCAAATGGAAGTTGGTGACCAGGCAATCGACCACATGGAACGGCCGGCCTGGGTAGATAAAGATATCGGTGTCGCCACTGAACGGCTTGAGCACGCCATCGCGCGCCGCACTCTCCAGGGAACGCACGCTGGTGGTGCCCACTGCGACCACTCGCCCACCGCGTGCCTTGCACGCGTTGACCGCATCCACGACGTCCTGGCTGACTTCCAGCCATTCGCTGTGCATATGGTGGTCTTCGATGTTATCCACACGTACCGGCTGAAACGTCCCGGCCCCCACGTGCAGGGTCACATAGGCCGTCTCGACGCCCTTGGCCGCAATCGCATCCAGCAGCGGCTGGTCGAAATGCAACCCGGCCGTCGGCGCAGCGACGGCACCAAGGCGCTGGGAGTACACCGTCTGATAGCGCTCGCGGTCCGAGTCTTCGTCGGGGCGGTCTATATAAGGAGGCAACGGCATATGACCGACACGCTCCAACAGCGGCAACACTTCCTCGGCAAACTTGAGCTCGAACAACGCGTCATGGCGCGCGACCATCTCGGCTTCGCCACCGCCATCAATCAGAATGTTCGACCCTGGTTTGGGTGATTTGCTGGAGCGCACATGGGCCAGCACACGATGGCTGTCCAGCACCCGCTCCACCAGAATTTCCAGCTTGCCGCCGGAAGCTTTCTGGCCAAACAGCCGCGCCGGAATCACCCGGGTATTGTTGAAGACCATCAAGTCGCCTGGGCGCAAATGCTCAAGCAAATCAGTGAATTGACGGTGTGCAAGGGCACCGCTGACCCCGTCCAGGGTCAACAGTCGACTGGCGCGACGCTCGGCCAAAGGGTGGCGAGCAATCAGCGAATCCGGGAGTTCAAAAGTAAAGTCAGCAACGCGCATGATGGGGTTCGTCTAGCAGGGCCGGGAAGTCTAGCGGAAATAGTGAAAATAGACCATGAAACGTGATTGACCAACGGTAATCACCTCTCTATACTTCGCCGCCATTGAGCCCTGATGGCGGAATTGGTAGACGCGGCGGATTCAAAATCCGTTTTCGAAAGGAGTGGGAGTTCGAGTCTCCCTCGGGGCACCATATAGCAGTATCTGAAAGTCTCTACCAGACTCTCAGCAACAGAGAAACCGGCCACTTGAGCCGGTTTTTTTGTGTCTGGCCATCGGCCCGGCTATAGCGCAATCGCGATCGACTACCCCACCGCCACCCAATGCCCCCCGCCCACCTCGTGAAACTTCTGCACCGGCGCTTCAAAGCCCTTGCCCTTGATCGGGCTGGGTTGCTCGAACTCTTGCAGCAACGCCTTGAAGTCGCGCTTCTGATCGACATCGGGCATTGGCACCGCGCTTAACAGGCGTTTGGTGTAGGGATGCTGGGGATTGTGCAGTACGTGATCACGGCGGCCGATCTCGACAATCTGCCCGCCATACATCACGGCGACACGATGGCAGATGCGCTCGACCACGGCCATGTCGTGGGAGATGAACAGGTAGCTGAGTCGATGCTGTTCGCGCAGGTGTTCCAGCAGCTCAAGCACCTGGGCCTGCACTGACACATCGAGGGCCGAGACGGATTCATCGGCGATGATGACTTTGGGGTTGAGCGCCAATGCCCGGGCAATGCAGATACGCTGGCGCTGCCCGCCCGAGAACTGGTGTGGGTAGCGATACATGGCGTCAACCGGCATGTCGACCTGGCGCAACAGCTCGGCGACACGTTCCTGTCGTTGCGCCAGTGGCAACTGGTCATGGATCAACAGCGGCTCACCTACCAGCTCCAGGATGTTTTTGCGTGGGTTCAGGGCCGCGTAAGGGTCCTGGAAGACCATCTGGATATCACGCCGCACAGCCTGAAGCTCGGCGCCGTGCAAGCCGTTCAGTTCCTTGCCGAACAACTGCACGCTGCCTTGATAGGCCAGCATATTCATCAACGCCTTGCCGGTGGTGGATTTACCGCATCCGCTCTCCCCGACCAGCCCCAGGGTTTCGCCCTGGCGCAGTTCAAAGTTGACGCCTTCTACCGCGTGTACCTGTTTGTCCTCCTCGAACCAGCCCATGCGCACAGGAAAACGCACCGACAAGTCGCGCACCTGCAAGACCACCGGTTGCTGGCTGACGTCACCCGGCTGGCCCGCCGTGCCCAGCACCGGCACCGCTGCGAGCAATTTACGGGTGTAGTCGGCCTGAGGTTGGGTGAACAACTGGCGCACGGGCGCTTGTTCTTCGGTGCGGCCATGGTTCATCACCACCACCTGGTCGGCCATTTCAGCGACCACCCCCATGTCGTGCGTGATCATCAGCAAGCTGGTGCCGTAGACCTGTTGCAGCTCGCGCATCAGCTCCAGGATCTGCGCCTGGATGGTCACGTCCAGTGCAGTGGTCGGTTCATCGGCGATCAGTACCTTGGGGCGGCAGAGCATGGCCATCGCGATCATCACGCGCTGGCGCATGCCGCCGGATAACTCATGAGGGTACTGCTGCAAGCGCTTTTCCACCTGCGGCATGCGCACTGATTCAAGCATCTCCCGGGCGCGCTGGCGCAGCGCCTGGCGCCCCAGTGGTTCGTGCCGACGCAGCGTCTCCTGCAGTTGTTGGCCAACGGTCATCAGCGGATTCAGCGATGTCATCGGCTCCTGGAAAATCATGCCTATCTGCTTGCCGCGCAAGCGTTGCAACTCGCGCTCGGGCGCGCCGATCAAGTCGCGCCCTTCAAAGCTGATCGCGCCTTCGGCCACCCGGACGGCCTTGGGCAACAGCCCCATGATCGCCAGTGACGACAGCGATTTACCACTGCCAGACTCCCCGGCAATACACAGTGTCTGGCCGGCAAACAGGTCGAAGCTCAGGTGATCGACCACGCGCCGGGAGCTGGCCCCCATGCCGACATCAATGGACAGCTGCTGCACCGACAGAATCGGCTGGGAGGTCCCGTTACTCATCAAAGCTCCTCACGCGTGAAGCAATAAACGCCTAGCCGTTGGCGATGAACAGCCATCAGGCAAATACGATTTTCGGGAAGTAGAACGACACGACCCAGTTGGGCAGGTCAACGATCTCGCTGATGCGTAAATCGCCACACACCGAGCACAGCATGTACGCCTGCTCCGCCGGCATATGGTGCTCACGGCACAGCCAGTCGATGGTGTTGCTGACGGCCTGACGCGCGGCTTGCATCAAGTCCGGGCCGATGCCGGTGAAGGCTTCGTAGCCCGCACCGTCCAGGTGACGGGTCACGGGGCCTGGGGTGCTGAAGCGCGGCGTTGCCAGCGGGGTGTTCTTGATCAGGTCCAGCTTCACCACCACGTCCATCGCGCTCTCGATTGCGGTACCACACACCTCGCCATCGCCTTGCGCGGCGTGAGTATCGCCAATCGACAACAAGGCGCCGCTGACCTCCACCGGCAGGTACAACGTGGTACCGGCCGACAGGTCGCGGATGTCCAAATTGCCGCCGACCCGGCGCGGCGGCACCACCGAGTGCAAGCCCGCCAACGCTGGCGCCAGGCCGATGGTGCCGGCGAAGGGCTTGAGCGGCACCTTGGCGAACGTGCTGAAGGCCGCTGGGCTCAGGGCCAGTTTGTCGTAGTGCCACAGCACCAGGGCGGGGTCCGTGAACTGGTCAGCGAGCAGACCAAACCCCGGGATGTTGGCCGTCCAGCCAAAGCCACTCGGTTTGAAGCTGTCGAGGGTGATTTTCAGCACGTCGCCTGGCTCTGCACCCTCGACAAAAATCGGTCCGGTGACCGGGTTGATGGTGTCAAACGGCACCTGGGTGACATCGCTCACCGTCGATTGCGGCGTGAAGAAGCCGTTGGACGAATCCCGGCAGCAGAACTCCAGCATGGCACCTGGCGCCACCCGGGCGGTCGGTTCGATGCTGTTGTCCCAGCCGAAATGGCTGTTGACGCTGTGAATGGTCTTGACCAGGCAGTTCTGGCACATAGGGAGAAAGCTCCACGTAAAGACCACGCCCGGAAGGCGTGGTGGCTGACAGGCCAGCGCGCAGGCCGGCTGCGCTTTATTTCAGGTAGATGTAGTTGTAGTTGACCGGGATGTGCACCGGATCGACGTACAGCGCGTCGCTGCCGCCCATGCGCGAGGAGCGCACGGTGAAGCGCTGTTCGTTGAAGATCGGGACCCACGGCGCATCGGCCATCACATCGATGAAGATCTTCTTCCACAGGGCCGTACGCTCGGCCTGTTGCTCCGGCTTGGCCATGCTGTCGGCCTTGGCGGCCAGCGCATCCAGGCTCTTGTTGCAATACAGCGCCCAGTTCCAGCCACCGTCCACCGCACTGTCACAGCCCAGGATCGGCCCGTAGAAATTCGAGGGGTCCGGGAAGTCGGCAATCCAGGCCATGCCACCAGACCACACCATCGGCGCCTGGTCCTTGGAACCGCCTGCCGCAATCACGTTGGCTTGCGCCAGGGACTTGATCTTCACACGCACCCCGACCTTCGCCAGGTCTTGCTGGATAGCCTGGGCGATACGCGGCTGCGGATCGGTGTTCATCACGTACATCTCGGTGTCGAAACCCTTGTCGAAGCCGGCTTCGGCCAAGAGCTTCTTCGCGCCTTCGACATCGTAGGCGTAGCCTTTGTAGTCCTTGTCGTAGCCCGGCATCGCTGGCGGCAGCGGCTGGTTGGCCGGGACCGCGCGGCCGTTGATGATGCGCACAATGCGATCCTTGCTGATCGCCATGTTCACCGCCTGGCGCACCTTGAGGTTGTCGAAGGGCGGCAGTGTGGTTTTCAGGGTCAGGTAGCCGGTCTGCAATTGATCACCGATGACCACCAGGTTCTTGAACTTGGGATCGTTCTTGAACTCCAGGAACTTGGCCGGCGGCACACCGTCGCCCGCGATATCGACCTCGCCCTTCTGCAAGCGCAGGAGTGCGACCATCGGATCCTGACCGACTTCAAAGGTAATCGTGTCGAGGTGCGGCAGGCCTGCCTTGAAATAGCTCGGGTTCTTCTTGAACAGAATCTGTTGCCCCAGCTTCCACTCCGCCAGGCTGTAGGCGCCGGTGCCCACCGGATGCTTGCCGAAGTCCGCGCCCCACTTCTCGACCTCCTCCTTGGGTACGACAAAGGAGAAATTGATCGCCATCACCTGCAGGAATGTCGCATTCGCCGACTTGAGCGTGATCTTGACGGTGTAATCGTCGACGACCTCAATGCCCGACAAATGCTCGGCCTTGTTGGTCGTCATGTCTTCATAGCCCACGATCGAACTGAAGAAGCCCGCGCCAGGGCTCTGGGTTTTCGGGTTGACGGTACGCTCCAGGGAATACTTCACGTCGCTGGCCTTGAGTTCGCGACCGTTCTGGAACTTCACGCCTTTCTTCAAGGTGAAGGTATAGACGGTGCCATCCTCGGAGATGCTGTAGTCCGACGCCAGGTTCTTGGTCAGCTCTGTAGTGCCAGGCTTGTAGTCCATCAGCCCGTCGAACAGGCTTTTGATCATCGACCAATTCTGCCAGTCATAACCGATGGCCGGGTCGAGGGTGGCCACATCGTTTTGATAGGTAATGACGGCGGCGCCACCGTCTTTGGCGTTTGGATCAAAGTCATCGGCCAACAGATTGCCGGCAAACAATGCAGCCGCGATGGCCAAGGATAATGCTTTGCGATTCATGCTCCAGCCCCTTACCTATGGTGATGTTCTTAGTGTTTTTTGATGTCGATACGCGGGTCGACCCAAGGGATCACCAGGTCGGCGACCAGGTTGCCCAAAACGATTGCCACCGCTGAAACCGTGGTCACCCCGACAATCACCGGGATGTCGACTTGCTGGATCGCCTGCCATGTCAACTGGCCGATCCCAGGCCAGCCGAAGACTGACTCGACCACCACCAGCCCGCCCATGAAGATCCCGATGTCGATGCCGATCATCGGAATCACCGGCACGATGGCGTTGGGCAATACATGGCGCAAAACCACACGTACGCGGCTCAAGCCCTTGGCCCGGGCGGTGCGAATGAAGTCCTGGTGCAGCACCTCGATCATTGAGGAGCGCACCATGCGCGAGTACCAGCCGCTGCCGAGAATGCCCAGGGTCAGGGCCGGCAACAGCAGGTGTTTGAAGCCGCCATAACCGCCCATGGGGAACCAGTCCAACTGCACGGCGAAGAAGTACAGGAACAGCATCGCCGCGATGAACTGGGGGGCCGACACGCCGATAAACGAGAGAGCCATCAAGGCTTTGTCGGCCCAACTGTCGCGACGCAATGCGGCGATCACGCCGAGGCTGATGCCAATCAGCAGCTCGAAACCGATGCCGGCAGCCATCAATTCCAGGGACGGACGCAAGCGCGCGCCGATCAGCTCCGTCACCGGGCTGCGCTGGATGTAGGAGCGCCCGAGGTCGCCCTGCACCAGGTTGCCCAGGTAATTGGCGTACTGTTGATAGAACGGCAAGTCGAGCCCTAGCTGCATGCGGATCCCGGCCACCACTTCGGGCGTGGCACTGCGCCCGGCAATCTGGCGTGCCGGGTCAGCAGGCAGCATAAACAGCAGCAGGTACGTGATGAAGGTCACGCCAAGCAGGATCAACAGCGAGTAGCCGATGCGACGACTGATGAAGGCCAACATTCAGCTTCTCCCTTGCAGGGTAGGATCGAGTTCATCGCGCAGGGCATCGCCCACCAGGTTGAATGCCAGCGACAGCAGGACAATCGCAATGCCGGGGAAAAACACCAGCCACGGTGCCGAGGTGAAGTAGGTCTGGCTCTCGAAAATGATGTTGCCCCAGCTCGGCGTTGGCGGCTGGACCCCTACGCCCAGGTACGACAAGGTGGCTTCCAGCAACACCGTGGTCGAGATGCCCAGGGTGGCCCAGACCAGGATGGTCGGCAGCAAATGTGGCAGCAGGTGAGAGAACAGAATGCGCAGCGAACTGGCGCCCAGGGTTCGCTCTACGGCCACGAAGTCACGGGCGCTCAGGGCGATGGTTTCGGAGTAGATCACCCGGGCGATCTGCACCCAGTTGACCATGGCAATCACCAGGGCGACGATCCACACGCTGGGCTGGAAAATCGCCGACAGCGCAATCGCCAGCAGCAAGGCCGGGAACGCCATCATCAGGTCGGTGAAGCGCATCAGCGTGCTGCCGACCCAGCCGCGCAGGAAGCCCGCGCTCAACCCCACCAACGTGCCGATCAACACCGCCAGGCCATTGGCGAGCAAACCGATGAACAATGACGTCCGCGCGCCATAGATCAACCGCGACAGCAGATCACGGCCGAGTAGATCAGTGCCCAGTAGGTACGGCGTATCAGGTGGCAGGGGCGCACCTTCCAGCGACAGGCCCTCGACAAATTGCTCGGACGGGTCGTACGGGCTCATCCACGGTGCAAACAACGCCAGTAACACGACAATCACAATGTACAACAGCGACAACGCCACCGCCGGGCGGCGAACCAAGGCACGCAACAGCCTCATAGCTGGCCCCTGCTCGGCTGCAGGTGGTCCGCCGCCAGATCCGCGCACAAGTCATCCAGGCTACGGTTCAGGTGCATGGACAGGCTGCGCAGACGCTCATAGGCCTCACGCTCATCGATCTGCTGCTCGACCATCAGCCGCGCCAGTGCCTGGGCCAGCAGCGGCCGGGCCAGGAGTCGTTGTTGCAGCGCGCCAATGGTCTGTGCGTCGCTGTCGAGTCGCTCACGCAGACCGATCGCCATCATCAACGTGGTGTAGACCGAGCCTTGGGTGATCGGCTTGTTCAGCAACGCCGTGGCCCCCAACTCAATGGCACGCTGGATATGCGCCAGGGTTTCGTGGGAGGTCAGCGCAACAATGGGTACGCCGGCAGCATTCAGGCGTTGCAGGGTGGTGGGGCTGGCGAAGGGCTCCAACTCGACGATGGCGGCAAAACAACCGTCGAGCGAATCATCCGCGTCCTCAAACAACTCCTGTGCAGTAATCCCCAGCCGCTGCAGGCTCTTGTGCAGATTAGCCAGGCTGCGGGGCTCGCAGTCGATCAACAGCAACCGACCTGCTTCAAAGTCCGGGCGTTTGAACAGGCTCATTTGACGATCCTCAGGCGGGGTGCTGGTGCAACTGCGCGCAGACGTTGAAATTCACTCAGGTCGGTGGCGGTCAGATAAGGGTCGGCCGGCAGTGGCCGTGCCTCACTGTGCAAGACCACAAAACGTCCTGCGCGCAGTTCAGCAATATGGCACGGCTGGCTGCTGTGGTTGTTGCGCTCGGCGATGGCCAGGCTGCCGAATACGCTGTCCTGCGGGTGGTCATACACGTAGCGGCAAATCCTATCGGGGTCATCGCTGCCACACTGTTCCAGCGCACGGGCAAACAGGTGCAGGGCCACGTACATCCCGGTATAGAAGTGCGAAATCGGGCACACCCCATGCAACATGTGCTGCTGCTGGCTGAACGCGGGGGCGACTTCTTCAAAGAACGGGCCGCACGACAACACACGCAGGCTGCGCAGGTCGCCGACGTCACTCAATTCAGCCTCGGTCAGGTTGCAGCTCAACACCGGCAGGCTCCAACCGACGCTATTGCACGCTGCATCCAACTGCTGCAAAAAGGCGTAGGAGGACTTCCCGATCAAGTTGTTGAGAATGAACGCCGGCCGCTCTGCCAGGAGCGTCTGGATCAACTCACTGAAGGGCGTTGCATCCAGGTGGATGTAGCGTTCCAGCAACACCTCGGCGCCGGCCACTTCGAGCACTTCACGGGCAACCCGATTACTTTCCCAACCCCAGCTGTAGTTCGAACCCAGCAGCACGGCGCGCTTGCCAAACGTCTGCAGGGCGTAGCGCAACAAAGGGATCAACGTCTGGTTCGGGCAACCGCCGAGATAGAGCACATGCTCACTGCTCTCGAACCCCTCATACGGGCAGGCGTACCACAACAGGCCGGCGTTTTGCTCCAGATCCGGAATGATCTCCTTGCGACTGGCGGAGGTAGTCGTGCCGAAGATGTGCCGAACCCCAGACTGCATCAATTCCACAGCCCCTTCGCTGTACCGGTGCAGAACACCTCGTGGATTGAGGTGGGTGGCACGCAGGACAAAGTCATAGCTGGGGTTGCCATTGATCTGCGTAAGCGCGTGAGTTGCCCCGGCCAACGCATTGCGGCCAACACTTTTGTAAGTGCCCTCGGTGGAGAGCAACAGCCCAACCTCAATGGTACGACGCATCTATTTTCCCCAAAAAAAAACCTGATCGACCAGCGGACTGGTCAATCAGGCTTCATTACCTGGCGCTCAAGGCGTGCGATGTCTGTCGGCAAGACTTAATGACCAGGGCCAGGCTTGCTCGTAGGTTTAGCTATGAAAGAAGCGTGCCATCTTTATAGTGGCCCAGGATCAGGGGCGTTCCATAGTGTGCAAGGCTCGCGTCAGCACTGAGCTGGAGCGCATTGGTCTTTCTGGGCATCAGAATGGTGCGCGCAATAGGAGACAAACTTGCGCGGACTCCGGGCGTGATTACCCCGCACAGATGTAACGTTAATTCCCATACAGTTGCCGTCGCCTTGCGCCGGATGCGGCAATACGAGACAAACATTTGCCGGAGCCCTTTCCGAGCGCCCAAAACAAAACCCCAACTGCTTTCGCAATTGGGGTTTCGGAATTTAATCTTGACGATGACCTACTCTCACATGGGGAAACCCCACACTACCATCGGCGATGCATCGTTTCACTACTGAGTTCGGGATGGGATCAGGTGGTTCCAATGCTCTATGGTCGTCAAGAAATTCGGGTACTGAGTCGTGGCCAGTTGGCCTCGCTTCAGCAAATTGGGTATGTAATAGAATTCGGTGTTTTGTGAGAATCGAACTTTCGGTTCATTTCGTCTTCACACACCGCAATCTGATGCTCTTTCGAGTAGTCAAATTGCTTGGGTGTTATATGGTCAAGCCTCACGGGCAATTAGTATTGGTTAGCTCAACGCCTCACAGCGCTTACACACCCAACCTATCAACGTCGTAGTCTTCGACGGCCCTTCAGGGAACTCAAGGTTCCAGTGAGATCTCATCTTGAGGCTAGTTTCCCGCTTAGATGCTTTCAGCGGTTATCTATTCCGAACATAGCTACCCGGCAATGCCACTGGCGTGACAACCGGAACACCAGAGGTTCGTCCACTCCGGTCCTCTCGTACTAGGAGCAGCCCCTCTCAAATCTCAAACGTCCACGGCAGATAGGGACCGAACTGTCTCACGACGTTCTAAACCCAGCTCGCGTACCACTTTAAATGGCGAACAGCCATACCCTTGGGACCGGCTTCAGCCCCAGGATGTGATGAGCCGACATCGAGGTGCCAAACACCGCCGTCGATATGAACTCTTGGGCGGTATCAGCCTGTTATCCCCGGAGTACCTTTTATCCGTTGAGCGATGGCCCTTCCATACAGAACCACCGGATCACTAAGACCTACTTTCGTACCTGCTCGACGTGTCTGTCTCGCAGTCAAGCGCGCTTTTGCCTTTATACTCTACGACCGATTTCCGACCGGTCTGAGCGCACCTTCGTACTCCTCCGTTACTCTTTAGGAGGAGACCGCCCCAGTCAAACTACCCACCATACACTGTCCTCGATCCGGATAACGGACCTGAGTTAGAACCTCAAAGTTGCCAGGGTGGTATTTCAAGGTTGGCTCCACGCGAACTGGCGTCCACGCTTCAAAGCCTCCCACCTATCCTACACAAGCAAATTCAAAGTCCAGTGCAAAGCTATAGTAAAGGTTCACGGGGTCTTTCCGTCTAGCCGCGGATACACTGCATCTTCACAGCGATTTCAATTTCACTGAGTCTCGGGTGGAGACAGCGCCGCCATCGTTACGCCATTCGTGCAGGTCGGAACTTACCCGACAAGGAATTTCGCTACCTTAGGACCGTTATAGTTACGGCCGCCGTTTACCGGGGCTTCGATCAAGAGCTTCGCGTTAGCTAACCCCATCAATTAACCTTCCGGCACCGGGCAGGCGTCACACCCTATACGTCCACTTTCGTGTTTGCAGAGTGCTGTGTTTTTAATAAACAGTCGCAGCGGCCTGGTATCTT
>NZ_CVTS01000041.1:0-68401 GCF_900004755.1 Pseudomonas sp. 25 R 14
CCAGGGCGGGCACTGCCAGCGCCTGACTGATCGCACCAAGGCGTTGCAGCGGCGCAACCGCCGAACGCCCGGCACGCAAGCGTGCGTAGAGCGCTTCGGCTCGCCGGACCTGCTCGCGCGTCGGTTTGACCCGTACCGATTCGTAGCCCACCAAGCGGCCCCCTTCGAGGATCGGCGTCACATAGGCGCTGACCCAATAGAAGTTGCCATTCTTGCAGCGATTCTTGACCACGCCCATCCAGCTGTGGCCGGCCTTGAGGTAGCGCCACATCAGTTCAAAAACCGCTGGCGGCATGTCCGGATGACGCACCAGGTTGTGGGTACTGCCGATCAGCTCGGCCTGGGTAAAGCCGCTCATCGCAGCAAACTCGGCGTTGCAGTAGGTAATATGACTGTTGATGTCAGTCGCGGAAATCAGCCGTTGCTGCTCCCCGAAAGTCTGTTCAACAGTGGTGACCGGCAAGTTGACGCGCACTTTGAAACTCCATGGACAGCATTCGATCTACCCGGCCGGGACCGGATAGGTCCCGTAGGTAGAGAGGTATTTCCAGACGGGTAAACCGTCAATCGGCTGGCTGGCGCCATTTGGCAGCCAAACCAGGTTTTACCCAGCACTTGACCTTCGGTTCGACGAAGATCAACTAGGCTTTAATTCGAGCGTCTGGTGTGAAAGGCGGGGGCTGCACGGGCACGCAAGAGCAAGCCTGGCGCTGCGGCCAAGCAACTGTTTTGCAGCCACCTTTATGAAAGTGAGGAGAAAGCAATGATTTCCTGTTTCATAAAGCTGCCCTGTGAAACGACACCGCCAAATACTTGTCCTAAACGCCGATTCTACGAATTACATCACATTTTGCAAGAAAAGGTGATGGTGCGTGCCGTTGTCTAATGCCAATATTTATCGTTAAGTTCTTGATTCTAAATGGGAATTGAGCGATGCAAATTTCAAGTTTGGGTCCAGCCATCAGACGCTACCGAAAGGTAGCGGGGCTTACTCAGGCTGAACTAGGTGAGAAAACCGGTTTTGACCCTAAAACCATCAGCCGCTTCGAAACCGGCACCTATACACCCAGCGTTGACGCTCTGTTCTTGTTTGCGGAGGCTCTGGGAGTGAAGCTGAAAGTCTTTTTTGCCGATCTGGGCGATGAAGACGAACAGCGCGCTTATCTGTTCGGTGTCATTCATAAAGCCACCCCGAAGGATCTGGGAAAGCTGATAGCGGCGGTAGACCAGGCCTTGTCCAAGCCTTAGAGCTCGTACGACATAACAAGAGCAGGCCGCTGATGCAGCCTGCCCTCAGCCTCCAGACATGATCCGACCGGACAGCCCCTCTTTTGGCAGGCGCTGGGCCACGCCTTTTGCCAGCATGCTCGCGCGCCCCAGGCGGATTCGATATCCTTTCGCAGAATCATTTCAAAATGTAAGGGACTACCATGAACTACTTCCGCCTGCTGCTGGCGGCTGCCGCACTAAGCCTGCCTGCCGCGCCAGCCTATGCCACCACAGCCCCGGCACCGGTCGAAACCAGCGCGCCCGCCGAAACCGCCGAGCACTTCCTCGCCTCCCTCAAGCAACAAACCGGCACCGTCACCCTGCCCGGCGGCATTGCCACGCTCAAACTCAACGACGAGTTCTATTACCTTGACCCCAAGAACACCGAGCGCCTGCTCACCGACGGCTGGGGCAACCCGCCGGGCTTCAACACCCTGGGCATGATCGTGCCCAAGGCCGTCAGCCCGCTGTCGGAACGCGGCTGGGGCGTGATCGTCAGCTACAAGGACGACGGGCATATTGCCGACGAAGACGCAGCAAAAATCGACTACGCCGAACTGCTCAAGCAAATGCAGGAGGACGACGCCGAGGACAACAAGGAACGCCAGAAACAGGGCTACGCCGGCCTGCACCTGCTGGGCTGGGCCGAACCGCCGCACTACGACCAGCAGTCCCACAAGATGTACTGGGCCCGCGAACTGAAAGCCGACGACGCCGAGCAGAACACGCTCAACTACAGCATCCGCGTGCTCGGCCGCGAGGGTGTGCTGGAACTCAACGCCGTCGCCGCCATGGCCGACCTGCCCACCATCAAACAGGAACTGCCCAAGGTCCTGGCCTTCACCAACTTCACCGACGACAACCTCTACACCGACTACAACCCAGGCACCGACAAACTGGCCTCGTACGGCCTGGCCGCGCTGGTCGCCGGCGGGATTGCCGGCAAGGCCGGACTGTTTGCCAAGATCGGCATCTTCCTGCTGGCAGCGAAGAAATTTCTGGTGATTGGTGTGGTGGCGTTGCTGGCAGGCGCGCGCAAGTTCTTCAATCGCAACAAGGACTGATTGCCAGACACGAAAACGCCGCGGGAAATCGCGGCGTACAGACAACTTGGCCCCGTGCGCAATCAGGCATGGGCAAGTGAAAAGTTCTGATGAGTCAGGGATAAAGCAGGAGGGTTGTTGCGAAGGAGAGCGTTATGGAGGCAACCCCACCAGCCACACCCCGGCACACAATGTTCCCGCTGTGGCTGCTGCCTTCCGGCTCTGACCAGGTTCACGGGTAATCGTTGCGGGGGGACCGATGGGGTCACCATAACGACGCTGGCCTCTCGGCAAGCGGGGCCATTGTACCGATCTCATCGGAAGTTACAACCGTTGGCGCAGGATTAAAAATCTTATGAGGTTCAAGTACTTGCCCACTGGTTTCGCAGAGGCCCTGTAGGAGCGAGCTTGCTCGCGAAGAATCCGGATGCTCCACATTCATCCAGAATGCCCGCGTTATCGTTAACGATCTTCGCGAGCAAGCTCGCTCCTACAGATGAACGACTTCGTCGGCCCGACCGCCCTCTTCTTGAATCACCAGGTGAATGAAATGCAGCTTGGCGATCACCGCCGGCGGCAGCACGAACGGATAGAAATCCGGCTGCCCCATGCTGCGGGACAGTTCGTTGAGCATGCCGGCCAGTTCGATCCAGGCGTTGACGAATGACAGGAACGCCGCGCCGCCTGGGTGTTCCGGGTCGTAAAGGGTCGCAAGGGGAAACGACTGGTAGTCCAGGTCCATCTCCCTTGCGCTCATGCCAAAGCCCAAGGCGGTGTCGACGGCGTCCATCATGTGCAGGTAGTGAGCCCAGGTTTCCGCCCAGTCCTCCCAGGGGTGCATGGTGGCGTAGGCGCTGACGCAGCTTTGCTGCCAGTCCGGTCGCGGGCCGTTCTGGTAGTGCTGGTCAAGTGCGTCGGCGTAGCTGGCGCGTTCATCGCCGAACAGGTTGCGAAAGGGCTCTAGCCAGTGGCTGCCGGCGATCAGGCGATCCCAGTAATAGTGGCCGACCTCATGCCGAAAATGGCCAAGCAAGGTGCGGTACGGTTCGCGCATCTGCACGCGAATTTTCTCACGGTGCTCGTCGTCAGCCTCCTTGATATCCAGGGTGATCAGGCCATTGGCATGGCCGGTGGTGGGGGCCTTGCCTTCCAGGTCGATGCCCACGAAGTCAAACGCCAGGCCGCTGTCCTCATCAACCGTCTTGGGGATGACCTGCAACCCCAGGCTGATCAATTGCGCCACCAGCCGGCGCTTGGCGGTTTCGACCTTGCGCCAGCGCTCTGGGTTTTGCGGGATCGACAGGTCGGGAATGGTGCGATTGAGGCTACACGCCACACACAACTGCGCGGTGCTCTGGGCCGGAATCAGCCAGTTGCAGGCGGCCGCGGTGTCGAGGTTGGCGCAACGGCGGAAGGCGCCCGCCTGCAGGTTATCGTCCTGCAACCAGGTATCGACCACGGGGCCCGGCTGTAGGGACGATAGGCGGCTGTGCTCAGGCTGATAGCCCAACAGCGCCGAGCAGGCCAGGCACTGGCTGTTGCGAAAGAACAGCGACTGCCCGCAACGGCATTGCCAGACCTTGCTGTTGCGCGAAATCCCGGCCATGTGCGGCGCAGCAATGCGCGAACTGAGTTGCTCGAAGTAGCGGAACATGGCGATCTTTCCCTAGGGCGTGCCCAAGACTAGATCATTTCCCACGCAAGATCGTTCAAAGTGAATGCCCTGCAGGAGCGGGTCGGTATCAGACAGTGATGTGGTGCTTGGCCAGGAAGGCGACGAACGCCTCCTCGTCCAAGACCTTCACCCCCAGCTCGCTGGCCTTGGCCAGTTTCGACCCGGCGCCCGGCCCTGCGACCACACAATAGGTTTTCGCCGATACCGAGCCCGCCACCTTGGCGCCCAGGCTTTCGAGCTTTTCCTTGGCCACGTCGCGGCTCATCAACTCCAGCGACCCGGTCAAGACCCACGTGCGGCCCGCCTCAGGCAGGCCCTCGACCACCTTCTTCTCGCTCTGCCAGTGCATGCCGAAGTCCTTGAGCTGCTGCTCAATGGCCAGCGCACGACGGGCATTCTCTTCATTATCAAAGAACTCACGCACGGACTTGGCCTGCTTCTCCGGCAAAGCCTGGCGCATGTCCAGCCAGTCAGCCTTTATCACGCCCTCCAGAGAGCCGAACTTGTCTGCCAGCTTCTGCGCAGCCCCCGGCCCCACGGAAGGTACGTGCAACTTGTCGAGCAAGCCGCCCAGGGTGGTACTGGCGGCAAACTCGGCACTGAGTTCGCCCTGGTCCTGCAAGACCAGCGCACATTCATCCGGCGACAGCAGCGCGCCAATCACCTGCCGGTTGTGGCTGTCTTCAAAGAAGCTGTGGATCTCGTGAGCCACTTCCAGGCCAACATCCGGCAAGTACGTCAACACTTCTGGCAGCGCCTGCTGGACACGCTCAAGGGACGCCAGGGAGCGCGCCAGCACCTTGGCGGTTTCCTCGCCCACATCCGGAATGCCCAGGGCGTAGATGAAACGCGCCAGGGTCGGGGTCTTGCTGCTCTCGATGGCAGCGATCAGTTTCTTGCTGGAAACATCGGCAAAACCTTCCAGGTCGATGATCTGCTCGTACTTGAGTTTGTAGAGGTCGGCCGGCGAGCCAATGAGCTTTTCATCGACCAACTGCTCGATGGTCTTGTCACCCAGGCCGTCGATGTCCATGGCCCGGCGCGAAACGAAATGGATAATCGCCTGCTTGAGCTGCGCACCACAGGCCAGGCGCCCGACGCAGCGATACACCGCGCCTTCGCTGACGGTTTCCTTGCCCTTGCTGCGCTTGACCAGTTGCGTGCGCTCCACGTGGGAGCCACACACCGGGCAGCTCTGCGGGATCTGCACGGCGCGGGCATTTTCCGGGCGACGCTCGACAACCACCGACACGACCTGTGGGATCACATCACCGGCACGGCGGATGATCACCGTGTCGCCAATCATCAAGCCCAGGCGCGCCACTTCGTCCATGTTGTGCAACGTCGCATTGGACACGGTGACGCCCGCGACCTTGACCGGCTTCAAGCGCGCCACTGGCGTCACGGCGCCGGTGCGACCGACCTGGAATTCAACGTCCAGCAACTCGGTCAGTTCCTCCATCGCCGGGAATTTATGGGCGATGGCCCAACGCGGCTCGCGGGCTCGAAAGCCCAGTTCACGCTGGTAGGCGATGCTGTTGACCTTGAACACCACACCGTCGATTTCATACGGCAGGCTGTTACGCCGCTCACCGATATCGCGGTAGTACTCCAGGCAATCCTCAATGCCCTTGGCCAGCTTCAGCTCGTGACTGATGGGCATGCCCCACTTCTGCAACTGCTGCAGGTTACCGATATGGGTGTCGCTGATATCCGTGGTCACGCCGTAGCAGCAGAACTCCAGCGGGCGGCTGGCGGTGATCTTCGAGTCGAGTTGGCGCAGGCTCCCGGCGGCTGCGTTGCGTGGGTTGGCGAACGTCTTGCCGCCGACTTCCAACTGCGTGGCATTCAAACGCTCAAAACCAGCCTTGGACATAAACACTTCGCCGCGCACTTCCAGGGTCGCCGGCCAGCCACTGCCTTGCAGCTTCAACGGAATATTACGCACGGTGCGCACATTGACGCTGATGTCTTCGCCCGTGGTGCCATCGCCGCGGGTCGCGCCACGTACCAGCTCGCCGTCCTGATACAGCAGGCTGACCGCCAGGCCATCGAGCTTGGGCTCACAGCTGTATTCCACCGCCGCGCCACCACCAAACAGATCGCCCACTGGCAGGTCGAGGCCCTCGGTGACCCGGCGATCGAATTCCAGCATGGTGGCTTCATCAAAGGCGTTGCCCAGGCTGAGCATCGGGATCTCGTGGCGCACCTGGGTAAAGGCCGACAACGCCGCGCTGCCGACCCGCTGCGTGGGCGAATCACGGGTAACCAGGTCCGGGTGCTCGGCCTCAAGGGCCTTGAGTTCGTGGAACAACCGATCGTACTCGGCGTCCGGGATGCTCGGCTCGTCGAGTACGTGATAGCGGTAGTTGTGCTGATCCAGTTCAGCGCGCAGTTCGAGGATGCGGGTGTGGGCGGCGGTCATGGGTGTTCTCTCATAAAGCAAAAGAGCAGCCGAAGCTGCTCAATATGTAGTGCACGGATTCTACAGGCAACGCTTAGGATTGAACCTTAGCGCTTCTGTGTCAGGGCGCGACGCTCGAACTCGACGATACGCTGACGGTAATGTTCGATGGTCTGGGCGGTCAGCACGCTGCGCTGGTCGTCCTTGAGCTCGCCGTTGAGTTCCTGGGACAGCTTGCGGGCTGCGGCCACCATGACGTCGAACGCCTGTTTCGGATGACGCGGGCCTGGCAGACCGAGGAAGAAACTCACCGCCGGGGTGCTGAACAGGTCGATATCGTCCAGGTCGAACGTGCCCGGCTTGACCGCATTGGCCATGGAGAACAGTACTTCACCGTTACCGGCCATGCTCTCGTGGCGGTGGAAAATATCCATCTCGCCAAAACGCAGGCCGCTTTCCAGGATGTTCTGCAACAGGGCCGGGCCCTTGAAGCCAGCCGCGTCGCGGCAGATCACACTGATCACCAGCACTTCTTCGGCCGCCGGCTGATCCTTGGCGGACTCACGCGATGCGCCCTTGGCCGGGGCTTCATCCGGGAAGTCACCATCACGGCTGCTGAAGCTCGGGCCATCATCCACGTCGAGGTTCAGGTCACCCTGATGCGGCTCGGCGACAGCGGCACTGCCACGCTTGCCGCGCTTGGACGACGGCTCGCGGGCTTCACGCACCGGTGCGCTCATCGACGGCAAGTCGTGCTCGTCCAGCTGCGGTTCTTTATGGGTATCCAGGACACGGGGCGGCCCCAGCAGCTCGGCGGCACCGTCATCGTCGGGCAAATTGGACAGGTTGCGGTCCAGGCGAAATTTCAGCTTGCCCTTGCCGCCGCGCATACGGCGCCAGCCATCAAAAAGAATACCGGCAATTACAATAATGCCGATGACGATCAGCCACTCGCGCAGACCGATTTCCATGTAATCCCTTGCCTCTATAAAAAATGCTGAAAAATAAGGGGTTTAGCACCGTGCAAACCGCTTTAAAACGTGGCGCCAACTCTATGTTCTGACTGACGTTTTGCCCACGCATACGAAAAATTGACATTAAACTAGCACGACCAAAGATAACTTTACACAGTTGGCGCAAAATGTGTCGGCTGGCGCAGGAATCAGGCTACAAACCATAAGCCCCAAACTGACGCCCTTGGCGCTGGAAGCCAGCAACTTGCCGCTAACTTTCCACCATTGCCATTGCCTCTTCAACATCCACCGCCACCAGTCGCGAACAACCCGGCTCATGCATGGTCACCCCCATCAATTGATCCGCCATTTCCATGGCGATCTTGTTGTGGGTGATATAGATGAACTGCACCGTCTGGGACATCTCTTTAACCAGGCGGGCATACCGTCCAACGTTAGCGTCATCCAGCGGCGCGTCAACTTCGTCGAGCATGCAGAACGGCGCCGGGTTCAACTTGAAGATCGCAAATACCAGCGCCAGTGCAGTCAGGGCCTTCTCGCCACCGGACAACAAATGGATGGTGCTGTTCTTCTTGCCCGGAGGCCGCGCCATGATCGTTACCCCTGTATCGAGTAGATCTTCGCCCGTCAGTTCCAAGTAAGCGCTGCCACCACCGAAAACTTTCGGGAATAACGCCTGTAAACCGCCATTAATCTGATCAAAGGTATCTTTGAAACGATTGCGGGTTTCCTTGTCGATCTTGCGAATGACGTTTTCCAACGTGTCCAGGGCTTCCACCAGATCGGCGTTCTGGGCATCCAGATAACGTTTACGCTCGGACTGCTGCTGATATTCATCGATGGCCGCGAGGTTGATCGCCCCCAGACGTTGAATACGTGCAGCAATGCGCTCAAGTTCTTCTTCAGCCTCTTTTTCATTGGCCTGGGCGGTCAGCGTATTGAGTACGCCGTGCAGGTCGTAGCCATCTTCCAGCAACTGCTCTTGCAGGGTTTTGCGGCGCACCGTCAGTGCCTGCCATTCCATGCGCTGCTGTTCGAGCTGGCCGCGGATCAATTGCGATTGCTGCTCGGCCTGGGTCCGGCGCTTTTCTGCATCACGCAGTTCGCGGTCAGCATCTTCCAGGGCGATTTGCGCGGTCTTGAGTTCTTCGTCAACGCTCATGCGCTTGTCGAGCAATTCTTCAAGCTTGAGCCGCAACTCTTCCAGCGGCGCCTCGCCCTCCTCCAGGTTGAGGCTCAACTGCTCGCGTTTTTCCGTCAGGCGCTCGGATTGCATTTCAAGGCGCTCAAGGGCCTGGCGCGTGGAATCGTGCTGGGCCCGCAACGAGCCGAGGCGCACGGCCAACTGATGGGCGTGATCCTTGTGCTGGCGCGCTTCCTGGCGCACCCGGTCGAGTCGTTCGCGCAGGCTGTCACGCTGGGCCAGCAGCAGTTCACGCTGCTCGGTGTCCAGCGCCATGCTGTCGAGGGCGCCCTGCAATTGCAGGCGCGCTTCGCCGACTTGTTCGTGTTCGAGGGCACGCTGTTCGCCCATCTCGGCCACTTCTTCATCGAGACGGGTACGGCGCAGGGTCAATTGTTCGGCCTTGGCCTTGCTCGCCGAGAGCTGGGCTTTCAATTCGCCCTGCTGGCGCGCTTCGTCCTGCAGCAGGCGGCGCAAGTGTTCGCGGCCGGTCTCTTGCTGGCGTTGGGTAGCGCGCAGGGTTTGCAGTTGGGTTTCCAGGGACTCCAGAGTGGCCTCGCGCTCTTCACGCTCGGCCCCCAGGTTGACGATTTCCTGGCCTCGGGCCAATACGCCACTTTCAGCCTCACTGGCGCGGCGCACCCGTAAAAAGTGCCGGCCAACCCAATAGCCGTCGCGGCTGATCAGGCTTTCGCCAGAGGCCAATTGGCCACGCAATGCCAGGGCCTCCTCCAGGGAATCCACCGGTTTTACCTGGCCCAGCCACGGCGACAGGTCAATCTGCGCCTCGACTTTATCCAGCAGGCTGCCCGGTACGCGGGTGCCATCAGCCGACGGACTGAGCAGGCGCAAATCGCCCTGGGCAAAGCCGGCCAGATCAAACCCGGCGAAATCGTCCACCAGTACCGCCTGCAGATCGGCACCGAGCACGGTCTCCACCGCCAGCTCCCAGCCCGCTTCAACCTTCAAGCCCTCGGCCAGGCGCGGGCGTTCGGCCAGGTGCTGGTCGCGCAGCCATTCGGCGGTGCCGGTGCCCGGGTCCAGGGCCGCCTGCTGCAAGGCTTCAAGGGATGCCAAACGACCGTTGAGCCGCTGCAAATCACCTTGGGCCTGCTGCTGCGCCTGGGTTGCCTGGTGCAGCTCCTGGCGTAATTGCTCCAGGCGCTCCACTTGTTGTTCTTCGCTGGCCTCCAGCTCTTCCAGGGTCATTTCGCTTTCAGCCAACTGCTCGCTCAACGCCATGATCGCCGCATCTTCCGGGGCAGCGGCAAGCAACGCGCGCTCCTCCAGGACCCGGCGCTGGCGCTCGGCCAGGCGCTCCATGCTGGTTTCCAGTTGCTGGATGCGCGATTGCTGCACCTCAGCCTGGCGACGCGGTTCGGCGGAGCGCAGGTTGAAAGCGTCCCACTGCTCCTGCCAGCCGTGCATGGTGGTTTCGGATTCTTCCAGGGCGGCGGCGGCTTCTTCAGCAGCAGCGCTGGTGATTGCCTGCTCGGGGGTGAGCATGTCCAACTCCTCCCCAAGGGTCAGCAGCAAGGTGCGGTCATGCCCCAGGTGGGATTCGGTTTCCAGGCGCGCCCGTTCCGCTTCCTTCAAGTCATCCTGCAACTGGCGCAAACGCTGCTGGCCGTGCTGGATGCTCTGCTCGACCCGCGCAATGTCGCCGCCCACCGAATAGAAGCGTCCCTGCACCAGGTTGAAGCGCTCGGACAGGTCATGGTGACCGTCGCGCAGGCGCTCGATGCTCGCATCGGCATTGCGCTGCTCGGCCACCAGGGCCTCGAAGCTGATTTCCTGGGTGCCGATGATCGCTTCGCGCTGGCCCACCTGGTCATTCAAGGCCTGCCAGCGCAGCGCCGAAAGTTGCGCCTTGAGCTGGCGTTCTTCGCCTTTGTATTCCTGGTATTTTTCGGCGGCCTGGGCCTGGCGGTGCAAGCGCTCCAACTGGCGCTCCAGCTCTTCACGCAGGTCGGTCAGGCGAGCCAGGTTCTCGTGGGTGCGGCGGATGCGGTTTTCAGTCTCGCGACGGCGCTCCTTGTACTTGGAGATGCCGGCCGCTTCCTCGATAAAGTTGCGCAAGTCCTCAGGCTTGGCTTCGATCAGCTTGGAGATCATGCCCTGCTCGATGATCGAGTAGCTGCGCGGGCCCAGGCCGGTGCCGAGGAAGATGTCGGTAATGTCCCGGCGGCGGCACTTGGTGCCGTTGAGGAAGTAACTGTTCTGGCTGTCGCGCGTCACTTTGCGGCGGATGGAAATTTCCGCATACGCCGCATACTCGCCAATCAGCGTGCCGTCGGAGTTGTCGAACACCAGTTCGATGCTGGCCTGGCTTACCGGCTTGCGGCTGGTGGAGCCGTTGAAGATGACGTCGGTCATCGACTCGCCACGCAGGTTCTTTGCCGAGCTCTCGCCCATCACCCAACGGACGGCGTCGATGATGTTCGACTTGCCGCAACCATTAGGCCCGACCACTGCCGCCATATTACTGGGGAAGTTCACCGTGGTCGGGTCGACGAAGGATTTGAACCCCGCCAGTTTGATGCACTTGAGACGCACGCTTAGGCGTCCGCCAGGGCTGCGATGACCAACGTGGCACTGCGCTGGCAGTAAGCCGAGAGCACCTTTCGGATCTGCGGCAGGTCACGGGCAAGGACGGCGGCGAGCAGTTGCTCGAACAGCGCCAGGTACTCGCTCATGGAGGCCTTGCGCTGATCCAGGGCCAGGTAATAGGCACGGTTCATCGCCGGTTGCAGGTTCTCGACCGTTTCCTGCAAGTACGGGTTATTGGCGAACGGGTACGCGGCGCGCATCACGTTGAAGCACTCTTCGACAAAGGCACGGATGTCCTGGCGCTCGAAGTTGCTCACCAGGCGTTGCTGGATCTGCATGAACGGCGCCATGTCGGCCTGGGTCTGCCAACCGTCGGCAACCGCATTGCCCAGCAGGATGTACAGCTCGCTCATCAGCGTGCACAGGCTCTGCACCTTGTGCGCGGTGAGTTCGGTGACGTGGGCGCCACGGCGCGGCAGGATGGCAATCAAATGCCGCCGCTCAAGGATCAGCAAGGCTTCGCGCACGGAGCCACGGCTGACATTGAGTGCCAGCGTGACTTTCTGCTCCTGGATCCGCTCCCCAGGCTTAAGGTCGCCGCGGATAATGCGTTCGGCGAGGTGGTGAGCGATTTGCTCGGCGAGACTGTCCGGCGCCTTGAACGTCATGTTTTCCCTTCAAAATCTTCTATCGGTACAAGGGCGGCAGTGTAGCGCAATCGCTGGGCCCACAACGCCGAATTTGGCATGAAATAAGCAGACGATAAAGCCCAGGCGCCGCTGAAAACGGTGGTTACAGGGATATGAACCATAATCAAAGGTGTTGCAATCGCATTTTCTTGACCCCTAGGTCAGAAAATCATTGACCGAAAAGTCAGACATGACTAGATTCGGCGCAAAGCGGTTAACAACAATAATGAGTCTGCGAGGCCTTCCGTGATCCAGTTTTTACTTAACCAGGAACTCCGTAGCGAGCATGCCCTGGACCCGAACCTGACTGTGCTCAACTACCTGCGTGAGCACCTGGGCAAATCCGGTACCAAGGAAGGCTGCGCCAGCGGTGACTGTGGCGCCTGCACCGTGGTGGTCGGCGAACTGCATAGTGACGAACAGGGCGCCGAGCAGATTCGCTATCGCAGCCTCAATTCGTGCCTGACCTTTGTCTCGTCCCTGCACGGCAAGCAACTGATCACTGTCGAAGACCTCAAGCACCAGGGTCAACTGCACAGCGTGCAACAGGCCATGGTCGAGTGCCATGGCTCGCAGTGTGGTTTCTGCACGCCTGGTTTTGTGATGTCGCTGTTCGCCCTGCAAAAGAACAGCGACGCCCCGGACAGTGCCAAGGCCCACGAAGCCCTGGCCGGCAACCTGTGCCGCTGTACCGGCTACCGCCCGATCCTGGCCGCCGCCGAACAAGCCTGCTGCAACAAACCCCAGGACCAGTTCGACAGCCGCGAAGCGCAGACCATCGCCCGCCTCAAGGCCATCGCACCGACCCAGACCGGCGAGCTGAACAGCGGCGACAAACGCTGCCTGGTGCCCCTGACCGTCGCCGACCTGGCCGACCTCTACGACGCCTACCCTCAAGCCCGGCTGCTGGCCGGCGGCACCGACCTGGCGCTGGAAGTCACCCAGTTCCACCGGGTGCTGCCGGTGATGATCTACGTCGGTAACATTGAGGCCATGAAACGCATCGAGACCTTTGACGATCGCCTGGAAATCGGCGCCGCTACCGCCCTCTCCGACTGCTACGGCGCACTGCACCACGAATACCCGGACTTCGGCGACCTGCTGCACCGCTTCGCCTCCTTGCAAATCCGCAACCAGGGCACCCTCGGCGGCAACATCGGCAACGCCTCGCCGATCGGTGACTCGCCGCCGCTGCTGATCGCCCTCGGCGCGCAGATCGTGCTGTGCAAGGGCAACGTGCGCCGTACCCTGGCCCTGGAAGACTATTTCATCGACTACCGCGTCACCGCCCGCCAGGACAGCGAGTTCATCGAGAAAATCATCGTGCCCAAGGGCCACGCGCTGTTTCGCGCCTACAAGGTTTCCAAACGCCTGGACGATGACATTTCTGCGGTGTGCGCAGCCTTCAACCTGAAGATCGACAACGGGGTGATCAGCGATGCCCGTGTCGCCTTCGGCGGTATGGCGGCCACGCCCAAACGTGCGAAACACTGTGAAACGGTACTGATCGGCGCCACCTGGAACGCCGCCACCGTGGAGAACGCCTGCGCCGCCCTGGCCGAGGACTTCACCCCGCTGTCGGACTTCCGGGCGAGCAAGGAATACCGCCTGCTCAGCGCACAGAACCTGCTACGCAAATACTTCATCGAACTGCAAACGCCACACATCGAGACTCGGGTGACCGCTTATGTCTAACCATCACGCCGTGGTAAAAACCCAAGCCGAAATGGCCGAACTGTTTGCCCAGGACCTTACGAGCGGAGTCGGGCGCAGCGTCAAGCACGACAGCGCCGCCAAACACGTGTCGGGCGAAGCGCAATACATCGATGACCGCCTGGAATTCCCCAATCAGCTACACCTGTATGCGCGCATGTCCGACCGCGCCCACGCCAAAATCCTCAGTATCGACACCGCGCCCTGCTACGCCTTCGAGGGTGTGCGCATCGTCATCACCCACGAAGACGTGCCGGGCCTGAAAGACATCGGCCCGCTGATGCCCGGCGACCCGTTGCTGGCCATCGACACCGTGCAGTTCGTCGGCCAGGTGGTGCTGGCCGTGGCCGCCCGCGACCTGGAAACCGCGCGCAAGGCCGCCATGGCGGCGGTGATCGAATACGAAGACCTGGAACCGGTGCTGGATGTGGTCGAGGCCTTTCGCAAAAAACATTTCGTACTGGACAGCCACACCCACCAGCGCGGTGATTCGGCAGGCGCCCTGGCGAGCGCGAAAAACCGTATCCAGGGCACCCTGCATATCGGCGGCCAGGAACACTTCTACCTGGAAACCCAGATCTCTTCGGTGATGCCCACCGAAGACGGCGGCATGATCGTCTACTGCTCCACCCAGAACCCCACCGAAGTGCAGAAGCTGGTGGCCGAAGTGCTGGACGTGTCGATGAACAAGATCGTCGTTGATATGCGCCGCATGGGCGGTGGGTTTGGCGGCAAGGAAACCCAGGCCGCCAGCCCTGCATGCCTGTGTGCGGTGGTGGCGCGCCTGACCGGCCAGCCGACCAAGATGCGCCTGCCGCGCGTCGAAGACATGCTGATGACCGGCAAGCGCCACCCCTTCTATATCGAATACGACGTGGGCTTCGACGACAGCGGGCGTCTGCATGGGATCAATCTGGACCTGGCAGGTAACTGCGGCTGTTCGCCGGACCTGTCCAACTCGATTGTCGACCGTGCGATGTTCCACTCCGACAACTCGTATTACCTGGGCGATGCCACGGTCAATGGCCATCGCTGCAAGACCAACACCGCGTCCAACACCGCGTACCGTGGCTTCGGTGGCCCGCAAGGCATGGTGGCCATCGAGGAAGTGATGGACGCCATCGCCCGCCATCTGGCGCTGGACCCACTGGCCGTGCGCAAGGCCAACTACTACGGCAAGACCGAACGCAACGTCACCCATTACTACCAGACCGTCGAGCACAACATGCTCGAAGAAATGACTGCCGAACTGGAAGCCAGCAGCCAATACGCCGAGCGCCGCGAAGCCATTCGCCGCTATAACGCCAACAGCCCGATCCTGAAAAAAGGCCTGGCGCTGACCCCGGTCAAGTTCGGCATTTCGTTTACCGCCAGCTTCCTCAACCAGGCCGGCGCCTTGATCCATATCTACACCGACGGCAGCATCCACTTGAACCACGGCGGCACCGAAATGGGCCAGGGTTTGAACATCAAGGTCGCGCAAGTGGTGGCCGAGATCTTCCAGGTGGAAATCGACCGGGTGCAGATCACCGCGACCAACACCGACAAGGTGCCCAACACCTCGCCGACCGCCGCATCCAGCGGCGCCGACCTCAACGGCAAGGCCGCGCAGAATGCCGCCGAGACCATCAAGCAGCGCCTGGTGGAATTTGCCGCGCGCAAGTACGACGTCAGCGAGGCGGATGTTGAGTTCCACAACGGCCATGTGCGGGTGCGTGAGCAGATCCTGACCTTTGAGGAACTGATCCAGCAGGCGTATTTCGCCCAGGTCTCGCTGTCGAGCACCGGGTTCTACAAAACCCCGAAAATCTTCTATGACCGCAGCCAGGCACGAGGGCGGCCGTTCTACTACTTCGCCTTCGGCGCGGCCTGCTGCGAAGTGATCGTCGATACCCTGACCGGTGAATACAAGATGCTGCGCACCGACATCCTCCATGATGTGGGCGCCTCGCTGAACCCGGCCATCGATATCGGCCAGGTCGAGGGCGGTTTTATCCAGGGCATGGGCTGGCTGACCATGGAAGAGCTGGTGTGGAACAACAAGGGCAAGCTGATGACCAACGGCCCGGCCAGCTACAAGATCCCGGCGGTGGCGGACATGCCGCTGGATTTGCGGGTGAAGCTGGTGGAAAACCGCAAGAACCCGGAGGACACGGTGTTCCACTCCAAGGCCGTGGGCGAGCCGCCGTTCATGCTCGGGATTGCCTCGTGGTGCGCGATCAAGGATGCGGTGGCGAGCCTGGGTGACTATCGCCATCAACCGAAGATCGATGCGCCGGCCACGCCGGAGCGGGTGTTGTGGGGGTGCGAGCAGATGCGCCAGTTGCAGGCGGCGAAGGCGGTTGAGGCACAGGCCGAGATGGCTTCGCTCTAGACCGAGGTGCTGCCTTCGCGAGCAAGCCCGCTCCCACATTTGGAATGCATTCCCCTGTGGGAGCGGGCTTGCTCGCGAAGACGGCCGAACTGACAACAGAAATGTTGAGGTAGACATGAACAACTGGATCAGCGCCCTCGCCAACCTGCAAACCCAGGGCGAACCCTGCGTGCTGGTGACCATCATCGAAGAGCTCGGCTCCACGCCGCGCAACTCAGGCTCCAAGATGGTGGTCAGCGCCAGTCACACCTTCGACACCATCGGCGGCGGCCACCTGGAATACAAGGCGATGCAGATCGCCCGCGACATGCTCGTGCGTGGCCAGCACAACACCCACCTGGAGCGCTTCAGCCTGGGGGCCAGCCTCGGCCAATGCTGTGGCGGCGTGACCGTGCTGCTGTTCGAGCCCATGGGCCAGGTGCAGGCACAGATTGCCGTATTCGGCGCCGGCCATGTCGGTCGCGCGCTGGTGCCGCTGCTGGCGAGCCTGCCGTGCCGGGTGCGCTGGATTGACTCGCGGGAACAGGAATTCCCGGAGCATATCCCCCCGGGCGTGCGTAAAATCGTCAGCGAAGAGCCGGTGGATGAAATTGCCGACCTGCCCGCCGGCAGTTATTGCATCGTCATGACCCACAATCATCAGCTCGACCTGGAACTGACCGCCGCCCTGCTCAAGCGCAATGATTTTGCCTACTTCGGCCTGATCGGCTCGCAGACCAAGCGCGTCAAGTTTGAACACCGCCTGCGCGAGCGCGGCTTCGAGGCCGCACAGTTGCAACGCATGCGCTGCCCCATGGGCCTCACCGAGGTGAAGGGCAAATTGCCGGTGGAAATCGCCATCTCCATCGCCGGCGAGATCATCGCCACCTATAACGCCAACTTCGGCCAGCACACCGCGAGTGCCGAACCCATTGCCAAACTGCTGCCGGCTTCGCGCCGCAGCCAAGCTATCAATTGAGACGACCATGCCTTTGACTCGCAAAGCCTACCGTGCTGCCATCCTGCACAGCCTCGCCGACCCCGCCATCGTAGGGATCGAAGCCTCGTATGAGTATTTCGAAGATGGCCTGCTGGTGATCGACAACGGCCAGATCAGTGCCCTGGGGCATGCCAGCGACCTGCTGCCGACGCTGGACGCCGATATCGAAATCACCCATTACCAGGATGCGCTGATCACCCCCGGCCTGATCGACACCCATATCCACCTGCCGCAAACCGGCATGGTTGGTGCCTACGGCGAACAACTGCTGGATTGGCTGAACACCTATACCTTCCCTTGCGAAAGCCAGTTCGCCGACAAGGCCCACGCCGAAGAAGTCGCGGATATCTTTATCAAGGAACTGCTGCGCAACGGCACCACCACCGCCCTGGTGTTCGGCAGCGTGCATCCGCAATCGGTAAATTCATTCTTTGAAGCGGCCGAGAAGCTCGACCTGCGCATGATCGCCGGCAAGGTGATGATGGACCGCAATGCGCCGGGCTACCTGACCGACACCGCCGAATCCGGCTACCAGGAAAGCAAGGCGCTGATCGAGCGCTGGCACGGCAAGGGCCGTTTGCACTATGCAGTGACGCCGCGCTTCGCGCCTACCAGCACACCTGAACAGTTGACCCTCGCCGGGCAGTTGCTGGGGGAATATCCAGACCTGTACATGCAGACCCACATCAGTGAAAACCTGCAGGAAGTGCAATGGGTCAAGGAACTGTTCCCGGAGCGCAGTGGCTACCTGGACGTGTACGACCACTACAAGCTGCTGGGGGAGCGTTCGGTATTCGCCCATGGCGTACACCTGTGCGACGACGAGTGCGCGCGGCTGGCCGAAGCCGGTTCGGCGGTGGCGTTCTGCCCGACATCGAACTTCTTCCTCGGCAGCGGTTTGTTCAACCTGCCGATGGCCGAGAAGCACCAGCTCAATGTAGGCCTGGGCACGGACGTGGGGGGCGGCACCAGCTTCTCGCTGCTACAGACGCTGAACGAAGCCTACAAGGTCATGCAATTGCAGGGCGCACGCCTGAGCCCGTTCAAATCGCTGTACCTGGCGACCCTGGGCGGTGCAAAAGCGCTGCGCCTGGAAGACAAGATCGGCACCCTGCAGCCGGGCACCGATGCGGACTTTTTGGTACTGGACTACAACGCCACGCCGCTGCTCAGCTATCGCTTGAAGCAGGCCAATAACATTGCCGAGACGTTGTTTGTGTTGATGACGCTGGGGGATGATCGGGCAGTGATGCAAACCTATGCAGCGGGCAATCTGGTACACCAGCGCTGATCCAGAGAACACCACAAAACCCTGTAGGAGCTGGCTTGCCAGCTCCTACAGTTTGATCGGGTTTACAGCTTGATCGACGAGCGACTCGGCTTCTTGGTCTGCAGCAAATGCGAGAACACCGCATGCAAATCATCCGACGCACTTTCCTCATCGAGGTTGAGCTTGCTGTCGATGTGATCCATGTGATGCATCATCAGGTCCACCGCCAGCACCGCATCCCGAGCTTCGATCGCGTCGATCAACTGGGTGTGCTCATCGTAGGAACAGTGTGAGCGGTTGCCGCTTTCATACTGGGCGATGATCAGCGAGGTCTGGGACACCAGGCTGCGCTGGAAGCTGATCAGCGGTGCATTCTTCGCCGCCTCGGCCAGCTTGAGGTGGAACTCGCCAGAAAGCCGGATGCCGGCCCCACGATCACCGCGTGAGAAGCTGTCGCGCTCATCATTGACCATCTGACGCAGCGCGGCCAATTCTTCGGCCGTGGCATGTTGCACCGCCAATTCGGTGATGGCCCGCTCTACCAGGCGCCGCGCCATGAACACTTGGCGGGCCTCCTCGACACTCGGGCTGGCTACCACGGCGCCACGATTGGGGCGCAGCAACACCACACCTTCATGGGCCAGCCGCGAGAGTGCACGGCGAATGATAGTGCGGCTGACGCCAAAGATTTCGCCCAGTGCCTCTTCACTCAATTTGGTGCCGGGCGCCAGGCGTTGTTCGAGGATGGCCTCGAAGATATGCGCGTAGACGATATCGTCCTGGGTTCCACTGCGACCGGCCTTACCGGCTCGCGGCTGTTTCTTGAGGGGCTGCAACTGTTCGTTCATGGGCACTCGGGTCGGGAGAACGGCGGCGAATTGACGTTGACTGTAATACGGCACAGAGGGTCGCTGGCAAGTATCGCGTAAAAACAGCGCACATTGTACACAACCCGTTGCGCCAACACACTGTACGGCTGTTTGCGTAGCCGGCTGTATTGCAACAGTCAGTTACGTTTGAGTTTAGGCTTGATTCCACGATTTCCCACAATCATCAATCACCCCCCCTGTAGGAGCGAGCTTGCTCGCGAAGAACCCGAGAGCGCCGCGTTCCTCCAGAATGCCCGTGTCATCGTTGACGGTCTTCGCCGGCAAGCCGGCTCCTACAGGGTGCCGGGTACAAGGAAGACTTTTCCATGACCGACGCGACCCAGGCGCCCCTGCGCCCTTTGGCCGATACTTCGCCTTCGGCCATCGTTGCCGGCTTCATCGCCATGATGACCGGCTACACCAGCTCCCTGGTGCTGATGTTCCAGGCCGGCCAGGCTGCCGGCCTCACCAGCGCACAGATTTCCTCGTGGATCTGGGCGATCTCCATCGGCATGGCGGTGTGCAGCATCGGCCTGTCCCTGCGTTACCGCACGCCGATCACCATCGCCTGGTCGACCCCAGGCGCAGCACTGTTGATCACCAGCCTGGGCGGGGTCAGCTATGGCGAAGCCATCGGCGCCTACATCACCTGCGCGGTGCTGGTGACGATCTGCGGCCTCACCGGCAGCTTTGAAAAGCTGGTGAAGAAGATCCCCGCCTCGCTTGCCGCCGCGCTGCTGGCCGGGATTCTGTTCAAGATCGGCAGCGAGATTTTCGTCGCCGCGCAGCACCGCACTGCCCTGGTGCTGGGCATGTTCTTCACCTATCTGATCATCAAGCGCCTGTCGCCCCGTTATGCGGTGCTGGCCGCCCTGCTGATCGGCACCGCCTTGTCCGGGCTGATGGGGCTGCTGGATTTCAGCGGGTTCAGCCTGGAAGTGGCGACGCCGGTATGGACCACCCCACACTTTTCCCTGGCCGCGACCATCAGCATCGGCATCCCGCTGTTTGTGGTGGCGATGACCTCGCAGAACATGCCAGGGGTCGCGGTATTGCGCGCCGACGGCTACAACGTGCCGGCCTCGCCGCTGATCACCACCACGGGCCTGGCCTCGCTGGTGCTGGCCCCGTTCGGCTCCCACGGTATCAACCTGGCCGCGATCAGCGCCGCTATCTGCACCGGGTCGCATGCCCATGAGGACCGCAACAAGCGCTATACCGCGGCGGTCTGGTGCGGGATTTTCTACGGGTTTGCCGGAGTGTTTGGCGCCACGTTGGCGGCCTTGTTCGCAGCGCTGCCCAAGGAGCTGGTGCTGTCGATCGCCGCATTGGCGTTGTTTGGCTCGATCATCAATGGCCTGAGCATTGCCATGAATGAGCCCAAGGAACGGGAAGCCGCGCTGGTCACCTTTATGGTCACGGCGTCGGGGTTGACGCTGTTTTCCATCGGTTCGGCATTCTGGGGGATTGTCGCGGGGGTGTTGACGCTGGTGATTCTGAACTGGCGCAAGGCCTGATAATTACCCTGAAACGAAAAAGCGACCCGGGCGGGTCGCTTTTTCATGACATCAGACAGCCGGGTTGATCGGCTTTTCTGGGTGCCAGGCGTCCAGCAGTTCGCTGACTTCAACGCGGGTCAGCTCTGGGCGAGCCTTGAGCCACGCTTCAACAGCTGCACGCTGCTCAGCGGTAACCGAACCACGGGTGGCTTTGCAAACCAGACCGAAGTCGTCGCCGCCCACGTAGTCCAGGCCATTGCCATCCATCGCTTCGGTCAGGAAGGCGTCGAGGAAAGCGTCAACCGCTTCGTCGTCCAAACCTTCTTTGAAATCCAGGTTCAGTTCGAAACCCAGCTCTTGAAATTCATCAACGCACAGTTTTTTGCGCAGACGCCGGGAACGGTTAGTCGCCATTGGAACAATCCTCTTAAGTATTAACGGCCGGCACTCTACCAGTTTAAGGCGGTAATTGCCCGGCTATCCAAGACGGGTGGCATGAACCCGCGAAAAAAACCATCATTTGCAGCTATCGTTGAGGCACAAGTAGCCCCACCTTGGGGCATAATGCCGACACTTTCATGACCACTGGGGGATTTTCTTACATAACCCCCGCCATATTCACCCTCCTCAGCAGTAGGGTCTTACTTCTTATGATCAAATCCTTGCGTCCATTGTTACTCGCCAGTTTCCTTTTGCCCCTGGCGCTCTCCGTCACCGCTGCCCCGATCAATACCACCCTGCCACCTAAAGTCCAGGAAGCCCTGCAGAAAGCCAAACTGCAAAACAATGCGCTGTCCCTGGTAATGATTCCGCTCAATGGGCCCGGCACCGCCACGGTGTTCAACGCCGACGTTTCGGTCAACCCGGCTTCGACCATGAAGCTGGTCACCACCTACGCCGCCCTGGAAATGCTCGGGCCCAACCATCAGTGGAAAACCGAGTTCTACACCGATGGCACTCTCAGCGGCGGTGTCCTGCGGGGCAACCTGTACCTCAAGGGCGGCGGTGACCCCAAGCTGAACATGGAGAAACTCTGGCTGCTGATGCGTGACCTGCGTGCCAATGGCGTACAGCAAGTCACCGGCGACCTGGTGCTTGACCGCGGCTTCTTTATCCAGCCGCAACTGCCAGAGTTCAACGACGACGGCAACGACGCGAACAAGCCATTTCTGGTCAAGCCGGACGCCCTGCTGGTCAACCTCAAGGCCCTGCGCTTCGTGACCCGCAATGATTCAGGAAGGGTGTTGGTCTCGGTCGAACCGCCGATTGCCAGCATCCAGATCGACAATCAGGTCAAAGCCACCAACGCCAAGCAATGCACCGGTGACGTGCGCTACAACCCGGTCACTGCCGCCGATGGCAGCGTCACCGTGACGGTCAGCGGCCAGTTGGGCGACGGCTGCAGCTCGCAGACGTATCTGTCGCTGCTCGACCATGCCACCTACACCGCCGGTGCCGTGCGGGCGATCTGGAAAGAGCTGGGTGGCACTATCCAGGGCCGCGACGTGCTGGCCCCAGTGCCGAAAACCGCCAAGGTCCTGGCCCGGGCGTTCTCCCCGGACCTGGCGGAGATCATCCGCGACATCAACAAATACAGTAACAACACCATGGCCCAGCAACTGTTCCTCAGCCTCGGCGCGCAATACCGCACCGATGCCGACGGCGACGACGCCAGGGCCGCCCAGCGCGTGGTTCGTCAGTGGCTGGCGAAAAAGGGCATTACCGCACCGCACCTGGTGATGGAAAACGGCTCCGGCCTGTCCCGTGCCGAGCGCGTGAGCGCCCGGGAAATGGCGACCATGCTGCAAGCCGCCTGGAGAAGCCCGTATGCCGCAGAGTTCATCAGCTCGATGCCGATTGCCGGCAGTGACGGCACCATGCGCAAGCGCCTGAAAACCACGGCCCTGCGCGGCGAAGCCCACGTCAAGACTGGCACCCTGAACACGGTGCGTGCGATTGCCGGCTTCAGCCGTGACAACAATGGCAATACCTGGGCGGTAGTGGCGATTCTCAACGATCCGAAGCCGTGGGGTGCATCGTCGGTGCTGGACCAGGTGCTGCTGGATCTGTATCGCCAGCCGAAGCTGGCGGCCGCGGCTCCGGGTCTATAGAACGGTTGGCTTACCCACCTTTAAAAACCGCTACGGACTAAATGTGGGAGCGGGCTTGCCCGCTCCCACATTAGGTATGCGGCGCTCACACAGGCAAGCGTTCTGCCTCAACCCGGTCCCGCCCCGCCTGCTTGGCCGCATACACCGCCGAGTCCGCGCGCAGCAACAAGCCATCCACCCCCTCATCAATACGCCAACTGGCCACGCCGAAGCTGGCCGTCACTGTCCCGACATTCTCGATCGGCGTACTGCGCAACACTTCCCACAATTCAACCGCCAGGCTGTAGGCCTGCGCGCCATCGGTGTTCGGGCACAGCACCATGAATTCTTCGCCGCCCAGGCGGCAGAACACATCGCTACGGCGCAAGCGCTGGGCGATTCGCCGGCACAGCTCCTGCAATACCCCATCCCCTACTGCGTGCCCATGCTGGTCATTGATGCGCTTGAAGTGATCGATATCCAGCATGATCACCGCCAATGTGCCCGAGGTACGCCGGACCCGACTCATCTCGGCCTTCAATCGGTCCTGGAAGTAGCGACGATTATGGATACCCGTCAACGAGTCGGTGATGGACAGCGCGCGCAGCTCTTCCTCCACCCGTTTGAGATCGGAGATATCCGACACATATCCATGCCATAACGTACCGCCGCCGGGTAATTCTTCCGGCGTCGCCTCGCCACGGATCCAGCGCAGGCCCCGGCCTGGTAGTTGCACCCGATATTCTTCACGCCATTGGCTCAATTGCAGCGCTGACAAGCGGATGGACGCACGGATGCGTTCAGCGTCCAGGGGATGAATGCGTTCGAAGACTTGCTTGGCATCCTGCTGCAGCAGCCCCGGATCGATTTCATAGATATCGCGAATGCCGTCGCTGGCGTAGATAAACCGCCAGTTATCGTTGGGCTCCAGGGTGAACTGGAAGATCCCGCCCGGCACATGGGCACTGAGTTTTTTCAACAGGCGATCCCGCGCCGCCAGGGCCTCATAGGCGCGCTTCTGCTCGGTGACATCCAGGCAGATCGCCAGGTGCCCGATCCACAGGCCATGATCGTCAAGCAATGCCGTTGCCAGCATATTCACGGTCAACTGGCTGCCATTGTGGCGCACCAACGTCCATTCCCGAGCTTCATGCAGGCTGTCGGAGCCCTCCACCAGCATCGCCTGGCCTGGCATGATGCGTTTACCGAGGACCTGGCTCAACTGCGCGGCCCGGGCCTCCAGCTCGGGTGCCAGGTGCAGGCTTTCGAGGGTCATGTGGCCGAGCACCTGCTCGGCCTGGTAACCCAACATCTGCTCGGCACCTGCATTGAAGGTATTGATCACGCCGCGAAGGTCCGTGGCAATGATCGCCACCTGGGTCGCGGCGTTGAGCACACTGCGCAACTGGGCGTGGGCCCCGCGCAATTCATACTCGCGCTGATGCAATTGCCCCGTGCGCTGCTGCACCAGCCGCACCGCCCGCTGACGCTGGCTGACCAGTACGTAGAGCAAGGCACTGAGCAGCAGACTGAGCAAACTGCCCATGGCCAGGATGCTGGTGACCGAGGAACGATTGGCCTGCTCAAACACCTGGCTGGGGCGCAGGCTCAGGGCGTAGACATGATCGCCCAGGGTCAGCCGGCGGATCGCCTTCAGGCTGCTATCGCCCACCGCATTGTCCGACTCATACAGCACCCGCTGTTGCGTATCTGAGGTATCGACAATCTGCATCACCAGGTTGTCCCGCGAGGGCTTGGGCAAACCGTCGGCCACCAATTGGCGCATGCTGATCACCGCCATGACAAAACCATAGGGTTCGCTGTAGGGCATTTGCGCGGTGGGCGGTCGCGTGACCGGAGCGACCAGCAACACCCCCGTGGCATACGCCGGTTCCACCCCCACCAGCGACATGGGCTGGGACACCGCAATGGCCCCGGAACGGTATGCGCGCTCTATCGTCGAGCGGCGCAGTGGCTGGGAGAGCAGGTCAAACCCCAAGGGTGAGCCGAGCAGGCTCTGGGTCTGGCTGTACAACACCGGCACGTATTCGTCGCGCTCGCCCGCAGGCACAAGGGTCCCGGCTTCGTTCAGCTCGCGAATGGAAAACGCCATGCCACGCTGGAGTGACACCTGTTGCTCGAAAGCCTGGCGCTGATCGTGAAAGATACGTGGCGCCCAGGCGTAGGCACGCGCACGCAACAGCAGCGGTTGGGCGAACCCATCGTAATCTTCGCGGGAAACATTATGGGAGTTGACGAAAAAGCGTCGCAGGCTGCCAAGGCGCTGTTCCTGGTCTTCAAAACGCTCTTCCAGACGAGTGTAGCGCTCATTGACCAGCAACTGGAACCGCTGGCGAACCTGCTGCTGATAAACATCGGCCGTGGTCAGCGCCAGCACGGCGGTGAGTGCCACCCCCACCAGCAAGACCACCAATGCCACCAGCCAAGCCGACGCCTGTTCGCTGATAAATCCCAGTATTTTCGGGCGGACGGCTTGCAACGGCATAGGCAAAACTCGAAACACCAGCGTGCAGGAGCGCCACTTTGGCTAGGTGATTAGTTATAGCCATCGGGTCCAGTTTTGACCAGTGCAAAAAAGCCGCAAGCCCGGAAAAATCCAGGCCTGCAGCATCAAGGTCGATCAGCGTGCGGTGATTTTCCAGGCACGATGGATTTTCGCGTTACGGGCAAAATCCGGATCAATGGTTTTATCGCTGATTTCCTCGACGGCATAGCGCTCGCCCAGGTTGTCTTCCAACTGGAACTTGCGGAAGTTGTTGGAGAAATACAACACCCCGCCTGGCGCCAGACGCGCCATGGCCAAGTCGAGCAGTTGCACGTGATCGCGTTGAACGTCGAACACGCCTTCCATGCGCTTGGAGTTGGAGAAGGTCGGCGGGTCAATGAAGATCAGGTCGAACTCATCACGGCTGGCTTCCAGCCAGACCATCACGTCACCCTGCTCCAGGCGGTTCTTGTCAGAGAAGCCATTGAGCGACAGGTTGCGGCGCGCCCAGTCCAGGTAGGTTTTCGACAAGTCGACGCTGGTGGTGCTGCGCGCACCGCCCTTGGCCGCGTGCACACTGGCGGTGGCGGTGTAGCAATACAGGTTGAGGAAGCGCTTGCCGGCGGCTTCTTTCTGGATGCGCATGCGCATCGGGCGGTGATCGAGGAACAGGCCGGTATCCAGGTAGTCGGTCAGGTTGACCAGCAGCTTCACCCCGCCTTCGCTGACCTCAGTGAACTTGCCCTGGGCGCTCTGGCGCTCGTACTGCTTGGTGCCACTCTGGCGCTCGCGGCGCTTGACCACCACACGGCTCTTGTCGATGTTCAACGCCTGGGGAATCGCGGCCAGGGCATCAAACATGCGCGCCGAGGCTTTTTCCGGGTCGATGGACTTGGGCGCCACGTATTCCTGCACATGCACCCAGTCGTGGTACAGGTCGATAGCCATGGAGTATTCCGGCATATCGGCATCGTACACACGGTAGCAATCGACACCTTCGCGCTTGGCCCACTTGCCCAGCAGCTTGAGATTCTTTTGCAGGCGGTTGGCAAACATCTGCCCGCCTTCGCTCAAGCGCGCCTGTTCGACCACCGGAGCCGGTGCCGGTACAGGTTTGATCGGGTTACCGTTCTTGTTGTACTGACGCTCTTGCGGCTCGGTCGGGGCCTGATCGTAAGCGGCTTGCTCACGTTCGGCCTGACGCTGTTCCGGGGTACGACGCTCGCCAGTGACGAACTGGTCCGGGTTGACCTTGATCAGCAGCAGCTTGCACGGCAAGGCGCCGTTCCAGAACGAATACTGCTTGTGGCTGCGGATGCCCATGCGCTTGCCCAGGTCCGGGGCGCCGGTGAACACCGCCGCCTCCCAGCCCATGCACGCCTGGCGCAGACGCTCGCCGAGGTTCTGGTAGAGGTACAGCAGGCTGGCTTCATCACCCAGGCGCTCGCCGTACGGCGGGTTGCAGATGACCAGGCCTTTCTGGTTCTGGTCCGGGCGCGGTTCGAAGGTGCCGACTTCGCCCTGGTAGATCTTGATCCAGTGGCTCAGGCCGGCGCGCTCGATGTTGTTGCGCGCGGGCTGGATCAAGCGCGGGTCAGCTTCGTAGCCACGGATCCACAGTGGTGGCTTGTTCATGCCGATGGCCGCACGCTCGCTGGCCTCGGTATGCAGTTTTTTCCACAGGGCTGGCACGTGACCGAGCCAGGCGGTGAAGCCCCACTGCTCGCGATTGAGGTTGGGCGCCATGTCGGCGGCAATCATCGCACCCTCCACCAGGAAGGTACCGACGCCGCACATCGGGTCCGTCAGTGCGCCGTTTTCTGCAGCAATGCGCGGCCAGCCGGCACGAATCAGAATCGCCGCCGCGAGGTTTTCCTTCAACGGCGCTGCACCTTGCTGCAGGCGGTAGCCGCGCTGGTGCAGGCTGTGGCCGGACAGGTCGAGGGAGAGGATCGCTTCGCCACGGTCCAGGCGCAGGTGAATGCGCAGGTCGGGGTTGATCTTGTCGATGGACGGGCGTTCGCCGGTCGGGGTGCGCAGCTTGTCGACAATCGCATCCTTGACCTTCAGCGCGCCGAAGTGGGTGTTGTCGATGCCCGAGCCATGGCCGCTGAATTCCACCGCGAGGGTGCCATCCGGGACCATATGGTCTTGCCATTCGATATCCAGCACGCCGTGGTACAGGTCTTCGGCATCCTTCATCGGGAAGCGCTTGAGTACCAATAACACGCGGTTGGCCAGGCGCGACCAGAGGCACAGGCGGTAGGCGGTTTCCATGTCGGCCATGCCGCGCACGGCCGAGGTGTGCTCGCGGGCGTCTTCAAGGCCAAGCCCGACGGCTTCCTCGATCAGCAGGCCTTCGAGGCCCTTGGGGCAGGTGAGGAAGAGTTCGTAACGGTCCGACATGGGCATTCCAGGCTTTTCAGCAATAAATGAACGGGCGACGCATCGCGCGTTCGGTTTTCAATCAAGCGCTTTTCTTGAAGAGCGCTCGCGTGGCACGAATGTGTGCCGTTCCACCCCGGTGTCCAGACCTGTAGGCCTTGATTGCCAGGGCAGAGAGATAATTCGCGCAACAAAAGGAAATATTCCGACCCTTCGTCGAATAATAACCGACTGCAAGCGGCGGGTATTCTCACTAAAGGATTAAACCCATCCTCTTTACAGGGCACATCATAGCTGGCTTTGCCCAATAAATGGGGCGAAAAGCCATCCCAGCTTATGGCTATAGCATCGTTATCGTTACGTGCTTATGACAAAACGATCATTGAATCCATGTGACCTATTGGTTAGAACTCAACACAGGTCAGCGCCGCAACGACGCTGACACATCGGCTCGCCACGCCGGCAGCGAGCCACACCAACGGCAGAAAAACTCTGCCCGGCCTCGGATGAGGTCGAAGGATATCAAGACAGTCAACAAGTGAGGGAAACACCCTATGAGAAGACTTAAGCGTGATCCGTTGGAAAGAGCATTTTTACGCGGATATCAGTATGGCGTTCATGGCAAATCCCGTGAGCTTTGCCCATTTACTCTACCGTCGGTACGCCAGGCCTGGATTAACGGGTGGCGCGAAGGACGCGGCGACAACTGGGACGGTATGACCGGCACTGCGGGGATCCACAGACTCAACGAACTTCACGCCGTCGGCTAATCAGGGCACTTAATTCCGACAACCACCTTGAAGAATGTAACGACTTAACCACGCACGCCCCATCCGGGCGGCGGGCTTCGGCCCAGGGGCTCCTTCGAGGAGCCCTTTTTTATGGGTTCAGGATTTGGGCAAGGCCGCAATGGCGTCCACCGACTGGCGAATCAGCGCCGGCCCCTTGTAGATAAAACCGGAATACAACTGCACCAGGCTTGCACCCGCAGCGATTTTCTCTGCTGCGTGCCGGCCTTCGGTGATCCCGCCCACGGCGATGATCGGCAGACGCCCGGCCAACTCGGCCGCCAGCACCTTGACGATATGGGTACTCTGGTCGCGTACCGGCGCACCGGACAGCCCACCGGCCTCATCACCGTAGGCCAGGCCTTCAACGCCTACACGGCTGAGCGTGGTGTTGGTGGCAATCACCGCATCCATCCCCGAATCCACCAGGGCCTGGGCCACCAGCACGGTTTCTTCGTCGCTCATGTCCGGGGCGATCTTGATCGCCAACGGCACACGCTTGCCATGCCGTACCGCCAGGTCTTCCTGGCGCTGGCGCAGGGCTTCGAGCAGTTGCTTGAGGGAATCGCCAAACTGCAGGCTGCGCAGTCCCGGGGTGTTGGGGGAACTGACGTTGACCGTTACATAGCTGGCATGGGCGTAAACCTTGTCCAGGCAAGTCAGGTAGTCATCCACCGCACGTTCAACCGGGGTATCGAAGTTCTTGCCGATGTTGATCCCCAGGATGCCCTTGTACTTGGCGGCCTGCACCCGTGACAGCAGATGGTCAACGCCCAGGTTGTTGAAGCCCATGCGATTGATGATCGCCTCGGCTTCCGGCAGGCGGAAAATGCGCGGCTTGGGATTGCCCGGCTGCGGACGCGGCGTGACCGTGCCGATCTCGACAAAACCGAACCCCAACTGCGCAAAGCCGTCGATGGCCGCGCCGTTCTTGTCCAGGCCAGCCGCCAGGCCAACCGGGTTGGGGAAATCGAGCCCCATCACCGAGACCGGCATTTTCGCCGGCGCCTTGCACACCAGGCCATTGAGCCCCAGGCGGCCGCCCGCGCCGATCAGGTCCAGGGACAGATCGTGGGAAGTTTCCGGGGAGAGTTTGAACAACAGCTGGCGGGCCAGGGTATACATGGGCGGGCTTGACTCGGATGGCGGCGAAAGGTGGCGGCGATTATAGCCGGGGTGGCGAGTCCGTGCGAGGCGTGACACAACGCCGGTCGATCATCCACTGCCATGGGCCATCAACTCTTCATAACGGCTCCAGATCTTCTGCGCATAACGCAGGCGCAGTGCATCACGCTCGGCCCCTGCCCCGGGCCCGACGTTATAGGCACCTACGGCGGTCCAGTTGTAGCCGAACTGCTTGATGAAGTCGGCCAGGATCGACGCCCCCACTTCCACCGACAGGCACGGCTCATCCAGCAACCGCTGCTCGGTAATCCCCTGCTTGAGCAGGCGCGGCAAATGAATGCTGTTGATTTGCATCAGGCCAATATCACGGGAGCCATTGGTATTGCTGTAGTTCATGGCCTCGGCGCGGTAGCCGGACTCTACGGCAGCAATCGCCTGCAACAGTTGCGGCTCGATATCGTATTGGCGAGCAGCCTCTGCCCAGCAATAAGCCCTGGCCTCACTTGCCACGCCCACGATGAACAGCAGCCCCAGCCAACAGGCCCGCTTCATGCCAGGTCGACATCCACTTCGGCGCCCCATCCACAGGCCGGGCAAAAACGCGGTGGTGTCCCCGCAGTTCGCGCTGCCTGGCCAGGCAGCTCAACCATCCGTACCCTGCCATTGAAGCGATAACCGCGGCCATACACCGTCGCAATCAAGCCCCGGTCACTCTGCAATTGCTTGCGCAACGAGTAGATGCACCGGGTCAGGGATTCTTCGGCGATATCGATATCGGGCCACACCTGCTCCAGCAACCAGTCCTTGGTGACCAGTATGCCGGGCGTGGCCAGCAAGAGGCGCAAGACATGACACTCTTTGGGTGGCAATTGAACATCGCGCCCTTGGGTGGTCAGCCTGCCATCCCCTTGCAACGTCCACTGCCCAAAGACGAGGGACGCCATCATCAAGCCCTCAATTGCAACAACCATTCAAACCTCTATACCTGTCTGCGGACATATCGCACCGCCTGGGAGATGTCGCGACTATAAAAACCCGCAGCCAATTTCACGCTAGGAAAAAGCCCGCTGCTTCGAAGTTTTCCAGGAGTATCGCGTAGGACCTTTCGAAGCCTGTACGACACCAGCCCTTGCGCCTCGCTTTACTGCTCGGCTACCCGTGCAAATGCGCGTCGTACACGCTCGTACTGCTCGGTGCTCAGGGGGACCGAAGCGACGCGCCCCTCGACCACGGCAGGCGCAGGGTTATCCAGCTCAGTCACCAGCGTTTTGATAAGTTTCAACTGCTGTTCACTGCCCTTGATCAACAGGCTGTTGAGCTGCGGGTAGGCTATGACCGCAGCGCCCGCACCGGCCTTGCGCCCAAGCTCGGCAAGCCGCCGCTCGACCATCGTCGCCATGCCGGGCACGGTGATCGTTTGCGCCCCTCTGTCGTACTGATGGTCCGCGACGTCAGCATTAAGCACCTGGACAACACCGACGCCGGGCAACGCCTGCCGGCGCGCTGGACGCTGGCGATCCATGAGCTGGGCCAGGCGCAATACGTGATCGACATAATTGGCAGGCCCGGACACATAAAACAATCGAGGACCGGCCTTGCGAATGGGGTAGCGCGCCTCGTCGAGTCCCGAGCGCCGCATGACTTTGCGCAACCGGTCGACAGTCATGTGCCGCAGGGTTACCCCGGAGCTCTTGGCCTCGCTGGCGTCGTAGAGATGCAGCACCTGGCCGTCGCTGTACCAGATCAGTTCGTGCTGCAACACCACGGTCTCCAGGACCGCTTGCGGGTCGGCAAAATCAAACTGCCCGGTAATACGCTTACCCGCCGCCAGCTTGCTGACCACGATGGGCTGGCCCAGGGGCACCGCGAGCCGGGAGAAGAAGCCCTGCAGGCTCTCGTTCCACACCAGGTAGGACTCGCCCGCCACAGGCAGGGCATTGAGCAGCAACAGCCCGCCAAGCAACCAGCGCTGCAAAAAGGCCCGGCAGGTCGCTGCGGCATATCGGTCAAGGAGCACGCGGGGGATTCCTGAATGGTCTTGCATGAAGGAGCGCCATAGTGAAAGGCCCCCGTAGTGCAATCTTGATGAAATTCTGACCTTCCAGTGCCCACTTGCACACCGTGGCATGTGCCTTGCTTTGCCTTGGCTATGGCGGCCCGTGCCAATGACGGAACGGGCGCAAAGACAAAGGCGTCGTTACCGGCAGGAGGCTTGCAAGCCACCCTACGGAACGACGCCTTTTTCACACAGAAGGTAGGTGTTGATGAGTGATCAGGTCGGCAACAGCCAGGCAACCAATCCCCTGGCCTGGGTCAACGGCAGCGATGCCCCGGAAAAGAGCAGCCTCGACCTGGGCTTCATGGCCCTGAGCGACTGCGCTTCGCTGGTGGTCGCGGCGACACAGGGGTTTGCCCAACCGTACGGCCTGACATTGAACCTCAAGCGCCAGTCATCCTGGGCCGGCCTGCGGGACAAGCTGGTCAGCGGCGAACTGGACGCCGCCCACAGCCTGTACGGCCTGATCTATGCGGTCCACCTGGGCATCGGCGGGGTCGCTGCGACCGACATGGCGGTGCTGATGGGCCTGAACCAGAACGGCCAAGGCATCAACCTGTCCCAGGGCCTGCAACAACAGGGCGTGACCAGTCCTGAGGCACTGGAGCGCAAGGCGCACCAAAGCCGAACAAAACTCACCTTCGCCCAGACGTTTCCTACCGGCACCCACGCCATGTGGTTGTATTACTGGCTGGCCAGCCAGGGCATTCATCCGCTGCGCGATGTCGAAAGTGTGGTGGTCCCACCGCCGCAAATGGTCGCGCACCTGCAAGCCGGGCGGATCGATGGCCTGTGCGTCGGCGAACCCTGGTGTGCCAGCGCGGTGCAGCAGAACCAGGGCTTCACCCTTGCCACCAGCCAGGCGATCTGGCCGGACCACCCGGAAAAAGTCCTGGGCTGCACCCAGGCGTTTGTCGAGCAATACCCCAACACCGCACGCGTGCTGGTGATGGCGGTTCTGGAGGCCAGCCGTTTTATCGACGACAGCATCGAGAACCGCCGCTCCACTGCGCAACTGCTCAGTGCCGGGGACTACCTGGACGCCCCACTCGACTGCATCGAGCCGCGCCTGCTGGGCCTGTATAACGACGGCTTGGGCAATCACTGGCAGGACGCCCACGCACTGCGCTTCCACGCGGGTGGCGAGGTCAATCTGCCTTATCTGTCCGACGGCATGTGGTTCATGACCCAATTTCGCCGCTGGGGCCTGCTGCGTGAAGACCCCGACTACCTTGCCGTTGCTCGCCAGGTGCAACAACTGGATATCTATCGCCAGGCCGCGACAGCCGTGGGCGTCGCCGCCTGGGGCGAGGAAATGCGCAGCAGCCAATTGATCGACGGCAAGGTCTGGGATGGCTCGGACCCGGCCGCCTATGCCCGCAGCTTCCGCCTGCATGCCCTGGCCGACGATGTCGTCCGCCACGCCTTGCGCTGATGGGAGACCGACCCATGTTGCGAATCCTGCTGATCAACGACACCCCGCGCAAAGTCGGGCGCCTCAAGAGCGCGCTGACCGAGGCCGGCTTTGAAGTGATCGACGAGTCCGGCCTGATCATCGACCTGCCGGCGCGCGTCGAAACGGTGCGCCCGGACGTGATTCTGATCGATACCGAGTCACCCGGCCGCGATGTGATGGAGCAAGTGGTGCTGGTCAGCCGCGACCAGCCCCGGCCCATCGTGATGTTTACCGACGAACATGACCCCGGCGTGATGCGCCAGGCGATCAAGTCCGGGGTCAGCGCCTATATCGTCGAAGGCATCCAGGCTCAGCGCCTGCAACCGATCCTCGATGTGGCCATGGCCCGTTTCGAGAGCGACCAGGCCTTGCGCGCGCAGCTCATAGCCCGCGACCAGCAACTGGCAGAACGCAAGCGCATCGAACTGGCCAAGGGCCTATTAATGAAGATGAAAGACTGCAATGAGGAACAGGCCTACACCCTGATGCGCCGCCAGGCCATGAGCCGCCAGCAGAAGCTGATCCAGGTGGCCGAGCAGATTATTGCCATGAGTGAGTTGTTGGGCTGAGATAGCGGTGTCACGGTTGGCGCAAGACTTGCTATGTAAACATCACAGGTAGCCAACGGCGGTTGCCCCTCCACGACAAAGACGTCGCACATCCGGTTTGCATACACAAACCCGGTGGCGGCGTTTTTTCGTTTTGGTGGGGCGGCTTTTGCTGGCCGTTCCATCACCAGGCCTTCTACAAGATCCCCAATCGTGAGGTGCGTGATGAAATCAAGCTTCTGGAAATCCGGGCACACCCCGACCTTGTTTGCCGCGTTCTTGTATTTCGACCTGAGTTTCATGGTCTGGTACCTATTGGGCCCACTGGCGGTACAGATCGCCGCCGACCTGCAACTGACCACCCAGCAACGCGGGCTGATGGTCGCCACGCCGATCCTGGCGGGGGCGATCCTGCGCTTCTTGATGGGCATGCTGGCCGACAAGCTGTCGCCCAAGACCGCCGGGCTGATTGGCCAGGTGATCGTGATTGTGGCGCTGTTCTTTGCCTGGAAGCTGGGGATCCACAGCTATGAACAGGCGCTGCTGCTGGGGCTGTTCCTCGGTATGGCCGGGGCCTCGTTTGCCGTTGCCCTGCCGCTGGCGTCCCAATGGTACCCCGCCGAGCACCAAGGCAAGGCCATGGGCATCGCCGGGGCCGGCAACTCCGGTACCGTATTTGCCGCGCTGCTGGCGCCGTTGATCGCCGCCGCATTTGGCTGGAGCAATGTGTTCGGCTTTGCCCTGATCCCGTTGATCCTGACCCTGATCGTCTTCGCCTGGCTGGCGCGCAATGCCCCCGAACGGCCAAAAGCCAAATCCATGGCCGACTATTTCAAGGCCCTGGGTGACCGCGACAGTTGGTGGTTCATGTTCTTCTACAGCGTGACCTTCGGCGGTTTTATCGGCCTGGCCAGCGCCCTGCCCGGCTACTTCAACGACCAATATGGCCTGAGCCCGGTCACCGCCGGTTACTACACCGCCGCCTGCGTGTTCGGCGGTAGCCTGATGCGCCCTCTGGGCGGTGCCCTGGCTGACCGTTTCGGCGGGATCCGCACGCTGCTGGGCATGTACGGCGTAGCGGCCGTGTGCATCGCTGCCGTGGGTTTCAACCTGCCCAGTTCCTACGCCGCACTGGCGCTGTTCGTATGCACCATGCTCGGCCTGGGGGCCGGCAACGGCGCGGTATTCCAACTGGTACCGCAGCGTTTTCGCCGGGAGATTGGTGTGATGACCGGGCTGATCGGCATGGCCGGCGGCATCGGCGGCTTCGCCCTGGCAGCGGGCATGGGCGCAATCAAACAAAGCACCGGTAGCTACCAGTTGGCATTGTGGCTGTTCGCCAGCCTGGGCGTGCTGGCGTGGTTCGGCCTGTATGGCGTGAAGCGGCGCTGGAGGACCACTTGGGGTTCGGCTGCCGTCACCGCAGCGCGGGTCTGATGAGCCTGCAACTGAGCTTTGCCCAGGCCAGCGCCATCGGGCCACGGGAAGAAAACCAGGACGCCCTGCGCCTGGTCACCCCGGCCCTGGAGTTGGCCGCGAGCAAAGGCTACCTGTGTGCTATCGCCGACGGCGTCAGCCAATGTGCCGACGGTGGCCTGGCCGCGCGCTCGACCTTGCAGGCCCTGGCCCTGGACTACTACGCCACGCCGCAGACCTGGAGCGTGGCCCAGGCCCTGGACCGGCTGTTGCTGGCCCAGAACCGCTGGCTGCAGGCCAATGGCGGCGGCCAGCCGTTGTTGACCACCCTCAGCGCCGTGGTGTTTCGTGGCCAGCGCTTTACCCTGGCCCACGTCGGCGACTGCCGGGTGTATCGCTGGTTCGATGGCGAGTTGCAGCGCATCACTCAAGAGCATGTCTGGGAGCAACCGGGCATGCAGCATGTGCTCAAGCGCGCCCTGGGCCTGGATCAGCATCTGGTGGTGGACTTTCTCGACGGTGAACTGCGCCAGGGCGAATGTTTCCTGCTGCTCAGCGATGGCGTGTGGTCGACCCTGGCCGATCACAGCATCCGTGCGATCCTGCGCGAACAGGCTGACCTTAACCTTGCCGTGAATACGCTCGTCAGTGCCGCCCACCTGGCAGGTAGCCAGGACAATGCCAGCGCCTTGCTGGTGCGCATTGACCAGCTCGGCGCGGCGACCCTGGGCGATGCGCTGGTGCAGTTGCAGCAATGGCCATTGCCGCCGCCCCTGAAGGCTGGGCAATCCTTTGAAGGCTGGCAGGTGGAAAGTGTGCTGGCGCAAAGTCGCCAGTCGTTGCTGTACCGGGTACGCGACACCCAGCAGCAACCCTGGCTGCTGAAAACCCTGCCCCCTGGCCACGATGATGACAACGACGCCGCCCAGGCATTGCTTTCGGAGGAGTGGTTTCTGCGCCGGGTGGCCGGACGGGCGTTTCCTGAAGTCCATCCGGCCAGCGGGCGCCAGCATTTGTACTATGTGATGCGCGAATACAGCGGGCAAACCCTGGCCGCCCTGTTCCAGCACCAGGGCCCGTTACCGCTGGCGCAATGGCAGTCCATCGCCGAGCGTTTGCTGCGCGCGGTGGGCATGCTGCATCGCCGGCAGATCCTGCACCGCGACATCAAACCGGAAAACCTGCTGCTGGGGGACGACGGTGAATTGCGGGTGCTGGACTTTGGCCTGGCCTATTGCCCTGGGTTATCCGAAGACCGCGCTCATCTGCTACCCGGCACCCCCAGCTTTATCGCGCCTGAAGCCTTTAGTGGTGAACGTCCGACCCCGCAGCAGGATTTGTACAGTGTCGGCGTGAGCCTGTATTACCTGCTGACCGGGCACTATCCCTACGGTGAAATCGAAGCCTTCCAACGGCCCCGTTTCAACACGCCGGTCAGCGCCAGCCGGTATCGACCGGACCTGCCCGACTGGTTGCAGCAAAGCCTGGAACGCTCGGTGGCGGCACAACCGAATCAACGTTACGAAACCGCCGAGGAATGGCTGCTGGTACTGGAACAGGCCGACCGCCGCGAGCTGAGCCTGCGCCCCCGGCCGCTGCTGGAGCGCGAGCCTCTCAAGGTCTGGCAAACCCTGGCGCTGGTGTCGCTGCTGATCAATCTGGTGTTGCTGTATCTGTTATCCCTGTAGGTGGTCGGCGCGCCAGTTGTGGGCGTCGCGCCTTTAAATGGTGCGAAAAAGCCTTGCGACATCCGCCAGAACCTCAGTAAATCCGGCTTTTCACGACTTGGCACAACCACTGCATTAGCTCCTGCAACACCCCACATACAGCCCACCCTTCAACGACGAAGGTGGGGCTTTCCCGAGAGAACGGGACCAGGACAAAGGCGTCCTCGCTAGGCAACTAGCGGGACGCCTTTTTTTGTTTGCGCGTGATTGGTCGAGCCATTGCGGAGAACGACATGAAGAAACTCAAACTGGTGATGATCGGCAACGGCATGGCCGGGGTTCGCACCCTTGAAGAACTGCTGAAGCTGAGCACTGAGCTGTACGACATCACAGTCTTTGGCGCCGAGCCCCACACCAACTACAACCGCATCCTGCTGTCGCCGGTGCTGGCTGGTGAGCAGACCTTCGAAGAGATCGTGCTCAACGACCTCGACTGGTACCTGCAAAACAACATCAAGTTGCTGCTCAACCGCAAGGTGGTGCAGATCGACCGGGTCAAACGCAAAGTCATCGCCGAAGACGGCACCGAGGCCGAGTACGATCGCCTGCTGATCGCCACCGGCTCGACCCCGTTCATTCTGCCGATCCCTGGCAATACCTTGCAGGGCGTGATTGGCTACCGCGATATCGCCGACACCCAAGCCATGATCGACACCGCCAAGACCCACAAGCACGCCGTGGTCATCGGTGGCGGCCTGCTCGGCCTGGAAGCGGCCAACGGCCTGATGCTGCGCGGCATGCACGTCACCGTGGTACATATCGGCGAATGGCTGCTGGAGCGGCAACTGGACAAGACCAGTGGCCAGTTGCTGCAAACCGAACTGGAAAGCCGCGGCCTGGTGTTTCGCCTGTGCGAACAGACCCAGGCCTTGCACGATGCCGGCAATGGCCGTGTGGGTTCGGTGCAGTTCAAAAACGGCGACGTGATTCCCGCCGACCTGGTGGTGATGGCCGCCGGGATCCGCCCCAACACCGAACTGGCGGAAAAGTCCGGTATCCCGTGCAACCGTGGGATCCTGGTCAACGACACGATGCAAACCTACGACCCGCGTATCTATGCCATCGGCGAATGCGCCAGCCACCGCGGGATTGCCTACGGCCTGGTGGCGCCGCTGTTCGAGCAGGCCAAGGTCTGCGCCAACCACCTGGCCCAGCTGGGGTTCGCCACCTACAAAGGCTCGGTGACCTCCACCAAGCTGAAAGTCACCGGTATCGACCTGTTTTCCGCTGGCGACTTCATGGGCGGCGAAGGCACCGAAACCATCACCCTTTCCGACCCCATCGGCGGCGTCTACAAGAAGCTGGTGATCAAGGACGACATCTTGGTCGGCGCCTGCCTGTACGGCGACACCGCCGATGGCGGTTGGTATTTCCGGCAGATCCGTGAGAACCATGGCATTGGCGAGATCCGCGACCACCTGATGTTCGGCGAAAACGCCTTGGGCGACGTCGGCCACCAAGGCCAGGACAAAGCCATGAGCATGGCCGACAGCGCCGAAGTCTGCGGCTGCAACGGCGTGTGCAAGGGCACCATCGTCAAGGCGATCCAGGAACAGGGCCTGTTCAGCGTCGATGAGGTGAAAAAACACACCAAGGCCGCCAGTTCCTGCGGCTCCTGCGCCGGGCTGGTGGAGCAGATCCTGATCAACACCGTGGGCGGTGCGGCTGACGTCAAACCCAAGAGCGAAAAAGCCATCTGCGGGTGCAGCGACCTGAACCACGGGCAAATTCGCCAGGCGATCCGCGACCAGCACCTGCTGACCATCGCCGACACCATGAGCTACCTGAACTGGCGTACCCCCAACGGCTGCGCCACTTGCCGCCCGGCATTGAACTACTACCTGATCTCCACCTGGCCAGGGGAAGCCAAGGACGATCCGCAATCACGCCTGATCAACGAACGGGCCCACGCCAACATTCAGAAAGACGGCACCTACTCGGTAGTCCCGCGGATGTGGGGCGGTGTGACCAATCCTTCCGAACTGCGGCGGATTGCCGATGTGGCCGACAAGTACAACGTGCCGATGGTCAAGGTCACCGGCGGGCAGCGCATCGACTTGCTGGGCATCAAGAAACAGGACCTGCCCGGTGTGTGGAAAGACCTCGACATGCCTTCCGGGCACGCCTACGGCAAATCCATTCGTACCGTGAAGACCTGCGTAGGCAGCGAGTTCTGCCGCTTCGGCACGCAGAACTCCACACAGTTGGGCATTGAGCTGGAGCATGACCTGTTCAATATGTGGTCGCCCCACAAGGTCAAGCTGGCAGTCTCCGGTTGCCCGCGCAACTGCTCGGAAGCCGGGATCAAGGACGTGGGCATTATCGGCGTCGACTCGGGCTGGGAGATGTATATCGGCGGCAACGGCGGGATCAAGACCGAGGTCGCGGAGTTCTTCGTCAAGCTCAAGACCGCCGAGGAGGTGCGCGAATACAACGGCGCCTTCCTACAGCTGTACCGCGAAGAAGCCTTCTACCTGGAGCGCACCGTGCACTACATGCAGCGGGTCGGCATGGACCATATCAAGAAGGCCGTACTGGAAGACCCGGCACGGCGCCAGGCCCTGAACGAGCGCCTGCAGTTCTCCCTGTCGTTCGAACAAGACCCATGGAAAGAACGTCTGGAACAGCCGTTGCTGAAGAAGGAATTCGACACCATCGCCGTCAAACAGCTGGAGGTAGTGCTATGAACTGGCTGGATATCTGCGCCCTCGACGAAATCAACGCCCTGGGCTCGCGCATCATCAGTGGCCCGAAAGGTGAAATCGCGATTTTTCGTACCAGCGACGACGAAGTCTTCGCCCTCGACGACCGCTGCCCGCACAAGGGCGGGCCACTGTCCCAAGGGTTAATCTATGGCAAACGCGTGGCGTGCCCGCTGCACAACTGGCAGATCGACCTGGCATCCGGCGAAGCCCAGGCCCCGGATATCGGTTGCGCCCACCATCACCACGCCCGGGTTGAAAACGGCCGGGTGATGCTGGCCCTGCGGGACGCCGGTTGATGGAGCGCCAGACCACCGCATCGACCTGCTGCTACTGCGGGGTCGGCTGCGGCGTGCTGATCGAGCATGATGGCACACAGATCTTCGGGGTCAGTGGCGATCCGACGCACCCGGCCAACTTCGGCAAACTGTGCAGCAAGGGGTCCAGCCTGCACCTGACTGGCGACCTGGCAGCGCGGGCGTTGTACCCCGAGTTGCGCCTGGGCAAAGGCCTGGCCCGTGGCCGTACCGATTGGGACAGTGCCCTGGACCACGCCGCCCAGGTGTTCGCCGACACCATCGCCGAGCACGGCCCCGACAGTGTGGCGTTCTATATCTCCGGGCAGTTGCTGACCGAGGATTACTACAGCTTCAACAAACTCGCCCGGGCGCTGGTGGGCACCAATAATATCGACAGCAATTCCCGGCTGTGCATGTCCTCGGCGGTGGTCGGCTACAAGCGCAGCCTGGGGGCCGATGCGCCGCCGTGCAGCTATGAGGACCTGGAGACCAGCGATTGCGTGATGATCGTCGGCAGTAATATGGCCTACGCCCATCCGGTACTGTTTCGTCGGCTGGAAGAGGCCAAGGCGCGCCGCCCGGATATGAAAGTGCTGGTCATTGATCCACGGCGCACCGATACCTGTGACCTGGCCGATATGCACCTGGCAATCCTGCCGGGCACTGACGTCGCGTTGTTCCATGGGATTTTGCATCTTCTGCTGTGGGAAGACTGGATCGATCGCGACTTTATCCAGGCTCATACCGATGGCCTGGTCGAACTCAAACGCCTGGTCCACGACTACACGCCGCAGATGGTCACGCAATTGTGCGGGATCAGCGTCGAGCAACTGCGCCAGTGTGCGCAGTGGGTTGGCACCTCGGCGAGCTTTCTGTCGCTGTGGTGCATGGGGCTTAACCAGTCCACCGCCGGCAGTGCGAAAAACAGCGCCCTGATCAACCTGCACCTGGCCACCGGCACCATTGGCCGCCCAGGTTGCGGGCCGTTTTCCCTGACCGGCCAGCCCAACGCCATGGGCGGCCGGGAAACCGGTAGCCTGTCAAACCTGCTGCCGGGCCATCGTGACGCCAACAACCCCGAGCACCGCGCACAAGTGGCCGCCTACTGGGGGGTTGAGCAACTGCCATCGAGCACCGGCTTGACCGCCATCGAGCTGTTCGAGCAGGTACAGGCCGGCAAGATCAAAGCGTTATGGATCGCCTGCACCAACCCTGCGCAATCGTTGCCAGACCAGAACAACGTGCGCCTGGCCCTGGCCGCGTGCCCATTCGTGGTGTTGCAGGAAGCCTTCCGCACCACAGAAACGGCGGCCTTTGCCGACCTGCTATTGCCAGCCGCCAGTTGGGGCGAGAAAGAAGGCACCGTGACCAATTCCGAGCGGCGCATTTCCCACGTACGCCAGGCCATTGCCCCACCGGGTGAGGCGCGGTCGGACTGGGCGATTACCGTGGATTTCGCACAGCGCCTGGAGCAACGTTTGCGACCTGGCCTACCGAGCCTGTTTGCCTTTGCGCAACCGGCGCAGATTTTTGATGAGTTCAAACTGCTGACACGCGGTCGGGACCTGGACCTGTCAGGCATCAGCCATGCCCTGCTCGACCGGATCGGCCCGCAGCAATGGCCGTTTCCCGCCGAGGCGCAAATCGGCACGCCACGGCTGTACACCGACGGTATCTTCCCGACCGACAGTGGCCGCGCGCACTTTATCGCCGAGCCTTATCGCGCCGCCAAAGAACAACGTGATGCACGCTTTCCACTGACCCTGATCACCGGCCGCCTGCGCGACCAATGGCACGGCATGAGCCGCACCGGTACGGCGGCGCAACTGTTCGGCCACGTCAGCGAAGCATTGCTTGGCCTGCACCCGGACGAACTGCGCCGGCACCGCTTCAAAGAGGGCGATCTGGTCTGCCTGAAAAGTCGGCGTGGCCATGTGATTGTGGCCGTGACCAGTGATGACAGCGTGCGGCCCGGCCAGGCGTTCCTGCCAATGCATTGGGGTGATCGCTTCCTCAAGGGCGGCGTCAACCTGCTGACTCAGCCGGCATTCGACCCCTTGTCGAAACAACCCGAACTCAAGCACAGCGGTGTGCGCCTGGAAGCGGTGCAATTGCCTTGGCAGCTGTTTGCGCTGATCGAAGGGGACGTCCAGCAACACTTCGAAGCCTTGCGCCCTTTGTGCGAGCGCTTTGCCTACGTCAGCCTCAGCTTGACCGGGCGTGAACGGCCGGCGCTGTTGGTGCGTGCTGCCCATACCGAGGCGCCGGACCTGCAGTTGCTCAAGAACATCGACCAATTGCTGGGCCTCAACGACGGCCCGGTCATGGCCTATGACGACCCACGGCGCTCCATCGGCAAACGGGTAAAAATCGAGAAAGGCCGGATTACCGCGATCCGTCTGGCCGGCGAAACCCTGGCCCGCCATTGGCTGCAAAGCCTGTGGCTGGAAGGCCGGGCCGATGAACAACTGCGCCGCTGGCTGCTGGCCCCGTTAAGCGCGCCACCCGGTGCGGGTACGAGCAGCAACAAAATCCTCTGCAACTGCAAGAACGTCAGTGAACACGCGATATGTGCAGGCATCAGCCGCGGCCTGGGCCTGGATGGACTGAAGCAGGAGCTGGGCTGCGGCACGCAATGTGGCTCATGCGTGCCAGAAATCAAACGGCTATTGGCGAGCACCTCGCAGCCAATCGCAATCAGTGTGTGAGGGCAATGAATATGAGCGCAAAAGTCTGGTTGGTAGGCGCAGGGCCGGGTGATCCGGAGCTGTTGACCCTCAAGGCGGTACGGGCCCTGCACGAGGCCGATGTGGTGTTGATAGATGACCTGGTCAACCCGGCGGTGCTTGAGCATTGCCCGAACGCGCGGGTGATTACCGTCGGCAAACGCGGCGGCTGCCGTTCCACGCCCCAGGATTTCATTCATCGTTTGATGCTGCGTTATGCGCGACAGGGTAAATGTGTGGTGCGCCTCAAAGGCGGTGATCCGTGCATTTTTGGCCGTGGCGGCGAAGAAGCGACCTGGCTCAGGGAGCGAGGCGTGAGCGTGGAGTTGGTCAATGGCATCACCGCCGGGCTGGCAGGTGCGACCCATTGCGATATACCGCTGACACTGCGCGGGATCAGTCGCGGCGTAACGCTGGTCACGGCCCATACCCAGGACGACAGCAGCCTCAATTGGCGGGCCTTGGCCGAGGGTGGCACGACACTGGTGGTCTACATGGGCGTGGCGAAGCTTTCAGAGATTGCCCGGCAGTTGCTGGACGGTGGCATGGCTGCAGATATGCCAGTGGCGATGATCGAGAATGCCTCGCTGCCCCAGCAGCGTGAGTGCCGCAGTTCCCTGGCGTGCATGCAGGATGATGCCAAGGCATTCGCCTTGAAGAGCCCGGCTATCCTGGTAATCGGTGCCGTGGCGGCAACAGCGGGTGAAGCTGCATTGTTGGCCAGCGCCTGAGGTAAATCGCAGGCGAAAAAAAGCCCGGCTCAAGAGCCGGGCTTTTTTCTACCACTCAGTAATTACTGAGCTTGAGCCTCAACCGATGCTTCTACGCGACGGTTAACAGCACGACCAGCTTCAGTTGCGTTGTCAGCAACTGGGCGGGATTCGCCGTAACCTACGGAGGTGATACGGCCAGCGTCAACGCCGTCTTTAACCAGGACTTGCTTAACAGCGTCAGCACGACGCTGGGACAGCTTCTGGTTGTAAGCGTCTGGACCGACGGAGTCAGTGTGACCAGCAACTTCTACGTTGGTAGCTGGGTACTGAGCCATGAAGTCGGCCAGGTTTTTCACGTCGCCGTAGCTGTTAGGCTTAACAACGGCCTTGTCGAAGTCGAACTTAACGTCCAGCTCAACACGAACAACCTGAGCAACCGGAGCTTCTGGCTCTGGAACTGGCTCTGGAGCTGGTGCTGGGGTAGGAGCTGGAGCGGCTGCGCCAGCGTTACCGCCGAAGTTTACGCCCAGGCCGACCAGTGCGGAGTAATCCCACTTGCCGTTGTCCAGACCGTAGTCAGCTTCAACACCGGCACGAGCGTACAGGTTGTTGGTGAAGTAGTACTTAACACCAGTACCGATGATGGCTTGAGTGGTCTGATCGCGACCGCTGTGACCGTCAGCCAGTACGTTGGTACGGCTCTGGTGACCGAAACCACCTTCTACGTATGGACGCAGGGAGTCGACGCCAGCCTGACCGAAGTGGTACTGAGCAGTCAGGCTGCCGGTATCACCTTTGATCTTCTGGTTGCCAGTACCGTCGTTCGAACGGGTGTGGTTGGTTTTGTCGTAGGACAAGTTCAAGGACAGGTCGTCGGTCAGGAAGTAACCGATGCGAGCGCCAGGATTGAAGCCGTCTTCGATGTGCTTGACGCTATCGTTGTACTGCTTCTTGTAGAACAGCTCGCCTTCAACTGCGCCTTGGCCTTGTGCCAGAACGCCGAAAGAAGTAGCGGCAATAAGAGAACCAATGGCCAAGCCCAAGGTGTTTTTCAGTTTCATCCGTTAAATCCCCATCTGGTGATTGTAAAGCAGTCCCACATACCGGGGGACAACTCGGCGACAAGTCTAACAGAACTTGCCTACACGTAAGAGATATTTGCACCGAACTAAGTTTCAGTACTGCCCGCAAATTTCTCACGTAATTTATCAAGAGCACGTTTGTAACGCATTTTTGTAGCACTCAAACCCATATGCATAATGTCAGCAATTTCCTGAAATTCCAGTTCTGCGACAAATCGTAGCACCAGAATTTCCCGGTCAATTGGGTTCACATGCACCAACCAGCGATCAAGCCCGCCCTTCTCCTCGGGTGCCGGCGTCTTTTCTTCAGACGCCTCCTCAAGGGGGTCCAGGCTCAACGCGTCCATCAAGCGACGCTTTCGCCGTTCCTTACGATACTGCGTGATGCACTCGTTGTACGTGATGCTGTAGAGCCAGGTTTTGAACTTCGATTTACCCTCGAAGTTCTTCAGGCCATACAACACCTTGAGCATCACTTCCTGACAGACATCATCCGCATCACGATCGTTCCCTAAATATCTTGAACAAACGTTGAACAGAGTGCGTTGATACCTGCGCATCAATTCTTCGTACGCGCGTGTTACGTGAAACAGCTCCGTGTGCGAGCGCGCGACCAACTCCTCATCAGAGAGCTCACGGGGGTCATAGCGCGTGGACAGCGTTTGGGCTTTATTCAAAACAAGTCGTGCCGACAGTCAGGTCAATGTCCGCCACACCCTGGGTTGCCAGGATTGCGGCGGCGTACATTAGCAGGGTTTACCGGGTTAGCGGCTATTGACCTGCTGTTCCAGCAGAACCCGATTGGACAGCGACACTAGTTCGCCATCATCGGTCAGCACCGTAGTCTTCACCGTACCGATCTCTTCAATCTGCCCTTCGACCTCGCCAACACGCACGTGTTGCCCCACCTGATACAACTCACGCACATAGATTCCCGCAAGAATCTGCCCGGCAATTCCCCGGCTTCCCAAACCCATGGCCAGCGCAACGGCCAGACCAACGGTAATCAAAACGATCACAATCACATGGTTGAGCAGGTCAGTCTTGACCTCCAACTGGCTGATCGCCACCGAAATACTGATGATGATCACCAACCCCTGGGCAATTCGCCCCAGGCCTGCGGCATAGTCCAGGCCGACACCTTCGGCAGCACCGCGTACCAGGCCATTGGCCAACTGCGCCAGCAAAACCCCTACCAGCAACACCAGCGCGCCGCCGAATACTTTCGGCAAATACAGCGCCAGCATGTCGAGCGTAGCTGAAACTCGCTCAAGTCCAAGGGATTGCGCCGCAGAAACCAGAAAAATCAGCAAAACAAACCAATAGACGATCTTGCCGATCAACGTCGAGATCGGCACTTGCAGCCCGACGCGCCCCAGCAGCTTGGTCAATCCGGTGCCGGCCATCAAGCGGTCGAGGCCCAGCTTGGCGAGCAGTTTGGAAAGCAGGGTGTCGAGCAGCTTGGCCACGACAAAGCCCAGCAACACCAGCACCAGCGCACCAAACAGGTTGGGAATGAAATTCGCCACCTTGGTCCACAACGCAGTCATTGCAGTGACCAGACTCTGCGTCCAGAGATCAAGTTCCATATTCAATCAGCCTTATCAGCAGTGCGAGCAATAGGTTTACGACGAGAAACAGGTGATACATGGGCCGAACCGTTGTTCAGCGCCATCATCAGTGCCGGCAGCCAGCGACCGAGCAGACCGAACAGGTCGCCCGCGCCTACCTGGCGGTTGGCGGTTTTCAGTACGCGGCCCAGGCAAGCATCGTCGTCACGGTTGGACGGCGAAGCGTTAAGCATGTCACGCAAAGACTGTTCAAACGGATCGTGCATAGGGACCTCTCGCAAGTGATTTAAAAGACGAGGGCAAAATTCATCGGGTCACATGACCTCACCCGCGGTTCAGGTCACGTTCAGGTCAAACCCAGCGTAAACGTCGAAACAACCACCACTGCCCAAGGGCCACCGAGACCATCAACAAGCAGGCAATCACGAAGCCATAGGGGCTCTCGGAGAACGGAATGCCCCCCACGTTGATCCCCAGCAAACCGGTCAGAAAACTCATCGGCAAAAAGATCCCGGTGATGATCCCGAAGCGATACATGGTGCGACTCATGCGCAGGCTCAAACGCCTATCCTCGGCCTCCAGCACCAGCCCCACGCGCTCCCGGCTCAGTTCCAGCTCTTCCAGGTAACGGGTCAGGCTGTTGTTCAATTCATTCCAATAGTCGGCATCGTCATCGACGAACCAGGGCAGTTTTATGCGCGTCAGTTGCGCAAAAATATCGCGCTGCGGTGCCAGGAAACGCTTCAGCGCGGCGGCACGCCGACGGATCTGCAGGACACTGCCATGCTCTGGGGTATACCGTTCGTCGGTATCCAGTTTTTCTTCTTCGATATCGACGATTTCAGACAGGTCACTGACCAGATCCTGCACTTTGTTGGTCAGGTATTGCGCCATGCACAGGATCAGTTCGGAAGCAGTCCTTGGACCTTTTCCATCCTCCAGTTGCACCAGCAACTCGTCCGTGGCGCGCAAAGGCCGCAGCCGCAGGGAGATGACCCGGTCGGCCGAAGCAAAGATACGCACCGACACCATGTCTTCCGGCTCGGCCCCCGGATTGAGGTTGATTCCGCGCAGAAACAGCAGCAACTCGTCGTCCGGCAACGGCAACAGCCGTGGTCGCGTGTTCTCCTCCAGCAGCAGGTCACAAGCGAACTCGCTCAGGCCACTGGATTTGCGCAGCCAGGTCTGGGTCTGGGGATGACTGCGGTCCCAATGCAGCCACAGGCTTTCCTGAGGCTGCAGTTGCAGGTCATCAAGCTCTGTCCGGGCAATCGAACGCGCACCGCCTTTACCGTCCAGCACCAGGGCATGCACCAGCCCCCACTGCGCGTTTTCTTCCTCGAACATCCTCACCCCGTCGATTACTGCGGTTATTCAGGCATTTTCAGCGGGCTGGGCGAAACAATCACGCCATTGTTATCGGCATAGACATATTCGCCTGGACGGAATGTCACGCCGGCAAAGGTCACGGCCCCGCCCAGGTCGCCCACACCCTGGCGATGACTCTTTTTCGGATGGCTGGCCAGGGCCTGCACGCCGAGGTCAGTCTGGGCGAGGACATCAACGTCCCGTACACAGCCGTAGATCACCAACCCTTCCCAGCCATTTTTTGCGGCGCGATCGGCGATCATGTCACCCAGCAAGGCGCAGCGCAGCGAACCACCACCGTCGACCACCAGCACTTTACCGGTGCCGTCCAACTCGGCCTGCTCCTTGACGCGGGAGTTGTCCTCAAAGCACTTGACGGTCACGATCTGGCCACCGAAGGAGTCCCGACCACCAAAGTTGGCGAACATCGGCTCCAGCACCTGCACCAGGTCCGGGTAGGCGTCACACAGGTCGGGGGTAACGTAATGGTTCATCGAAAAACTCCTGTCGGTGAAAGAAGGTGTCGAACATCCACAGCCACATCAAGAAAACGCATCGCAACGGGCATTCTTTAAGACCTGCCGCCTCGTGGGCCGCAATGATCAGACCCACCAGCCTGTAACGCAATAACCACTGCGCGACTGAATATGACCAGAACAGCCTGGTGCGTCATATCTTAGCCGCAAGTCCCATCAAGCGAAACGCCCGTCTCAGAGCCTTATCTCAGACTGTCACGGGCACCTGCGCCTGCGCGCCCACCAAGGGTGTCAATGGATCTTTCAGCCAACGCAGCACCAGTGGCCACACCTCGGCCTGGGCGGCTTTACTGACCAGCATCTCGACATGCCCGAAATCACCGCTGAACCCTTGCTGGCGCCCCAGGCACAGGTATTGACGATGCTCGCTGCCCACTTGTTCAAACAGCTTGCGGCAGGCCCAGTCCGGATCTTGATGGTCACCCGCGGCACTCACCGCCAACAGCGGCACATCGACCTCAGCCAGACCTTTCCACCAATCGCGCTCGGCATCGCCAAAACGCCCGAACAAACCATGCCAGCGCATGCTTTCCAGGGCCAACCCAATGGGCTCGTCTTCCGGACCACGCTTGAGCCGCGAGCCGGAGAGCTGGGCAAAGCGCTTCAGGATCAAGCGCCCACCCCACTCCACCGGCGGAATTTTCAACGGCCAGTAAGTACGACTGACCTGGCAGCCAAACAGTGCCACCGATGCCACCGCCGGCGCGCCCAGGTACTGGCCACCCAAGGCTGCCGCCAAGGTCGTGCCACCCAGCGAATGGCCGATCCAGTGCGGGATCTGCCCGCTTTGCTCACGCACAAAGGCGGCGATGGCGGGCAAGTCGTATCGAGCATAGTCGGCGACACGATTCTTGGCGTAATCCTGGTTGCGCCGGGAAAGCCCGTGCCCACGCATTTCCGGGATCCATACATCAAAGCCCTGGCGCGCCAGATACGCCCCCAGACCAATGCCTTTGGGCGAATACCAGAAACGTCGATTGGAGAAGCTGCCATGCACCAGCACCACCGGGACACCACGGCTTTGCGCGACATCGGCCAGGCCCAGGCGTGTCACCGCCAGCTCTACGGTGCTGTCGGGACTGTTGCCAGGCTTGAGGCGATAGACATCTTCACTCAGGTCGCCACGACGCTCAGCGCTGATCAGGGCGACGGGAAACAGGTTACTGCTGCTCTGCATAATGTTCTTGCACAAAAAAGGGCGGCGTCCGGAGGGAGTTCCGCCCTGTACAGAATGAGAAATGCCGGCCAGCCACAATGGCTGGCCGGCAAATGGCGATTACGCCGAGGCTTGGCCTTCAGCCAGGAAGAACCAGGTTTCCAGTACGGAATCAGGGTTCAACGAAACACTTTCGATACCCTGCTCCATCAGCCATTTGGCCAGGTCCGGGTGATCGGAAGGGCCCTGGCCACAGATACCGATGTACTTGCCGGCCTTGTTACAGGCCTGGATGGCATTGGCCAGCAGCTTCTTGACCGCAGGATTTCGCTCGTCGAACAGGTGGGCGATGATCCCGGAATCGCGGTCCAGGCCCAGGGTCAGTTGGGTCAGGTCGTTGGAACCGATGGAGAAACCATCGAAGAACTCCAGGAACTCCTCGGCCAGGATCGCGTTGGACGGCAGCTCGCACATCATGATCACGCGCAGGCCATTTTCGCCACGGGTCAGACCGTTCTCGGCCAGCAGGTCAACCACCTGGCTCGCTTCGCCCAGGGTGCGCACGAATGGCACCATGATCTCGACGTTGGTCAGGCCCATCTCGTTGCGCACACGCTTGAGCGCACGGCATTCGAGCTCGAAGCAGTCACGGAACGCTTCGCTGATGTAGCGCGAAGCGCCACGGAAGCCCAGCATCGGGTTTTCTTCTTCCGGCTCATAGAGCTTGCCGCCGATCAGGTTCGCGTACTCGTTGGACTTGAAGTCCGACAGGCGCACGATGACTTTCTTCGGCCAGAAGGCCGCCGCCAGGGTGCTGATGCCTTCCACCAGCTTCTCGACGTAGAAGCCAACAGGGTCGTTGTAGCCGGCGATACGCTTGTCGACGCTGTCCTTGATTTCCACCGGCAGGCCGTCGTAGTTCAACAGGGCCTTGGGGTGCACGCCGATCATGCGGTTGATGATGAACTCCAGGCGGGCCAGGCCCACACCAGCGTTCGGCAACTGCGCGAAGTCGAAGGCGCGGTCGGGGTTGCCGACGTTCATCATGATCTTGAACGGCAGGTCAGGCATGGCATCGATAGAGTTTTGCTTGATATCGAAGCCCAGCTCACCTTCGAAGATGAAGCCGGTATCGCCTTCGGCGCAGGATACGGTGACGCCCTGGCCATCCTTGAGCAGTTGGGTGGCGTTGCCGCAACCGACGACTGCCGGGATCCCCAGCTCACGGGCGATGATCGCCGCGTGGCAGGTACGCCCGCCACGATTGGTGACGATGGCGCTGGCGCGTTTCATCACCGGCTCCCAGTCCGGGTCGGTCATGTCGGAGACCAGCACGTCACCTGGCTGGACCTTGTCCATCTCGGACACGTCCTTGATGATCCGCACCTTGCCGGCGCCGATGCGCTGGCCGATGGCACGGCCTTCCACCAGCACGGTGCCGGTTTCTTTCAACAGGTAGCGTTCCATGACATTGGCCGACGTACGGCTCTTCACGGTTTCCGGACGCGCCTGGACGATGTACAGCTTGCCGTCGTCGCCATCCTTGGCCCATTCGATGTCCATCGGGCACTTGTAGTGCTTCTCGATGATCATCGCCTGTTTGGCCAATTCACTGACTTCCGCATCGCTGAGGCAGAACCGGGCACGTTCGGCCTTGTCCACATCAACGGTTTTCACCGAGCGACCGGCCTTGGCCTCGTCGCCGTAGATCATCTTGATGGCCTTGCTGCCCAGGTTGCGGCGCAGGATCGCCGGGCGACCGGCTTCAAGCGTGTGCTTGTGGACGTAGAACTCGTCCGGGTTGACCGCGCCTTGTACGACGGTTTCGCCCAGGCCGTAGGCGCCGGTGATAAACACCACGTCACGGAAGCCCGACTCGGTATCCAGGGTGAACATCACGCCGGCGGTACCGGTTTCCGAACGCACCATGCGCTGCACACCGGCAGACAGGGCTACCAGCTTGTGGTCGAAACCCTGGTGCACACGGTAGGAAATGGCGCGATCGTTGAACAGCGAGGCAAACACCTCCTTGGCCGCGCGGATGACGTTTTCCACGCCGCGAATGTTCAGGAAGGTTTCCTGCTGGCCGGCGAAGGAGGCGTCGGGCAAGTCTTCGGCGGTGGCCGAGGAACGCACGGCGACAGCCATGTCCGGGTTGCCGGCCGACAGGCTGGCGAAGGCAGTGCGGATTTCGGCGTTGAGCTTCTCGGGGAACTCGGCTTCCATGATCCACTGACGGATCTGTGCGCCGGTCTTGGCCAGGGCGTTGACATCATCGACGTCCAGCGCGTCCAGGGCAGCGTGGATCTGGTCGTTGAGACCGCTCAGTTCGAGGAAATCGCGGTATGCCTGGGCCGTGGTGGCGAAACCACCGGGCACCGAGACACCAGCGCCTGCAAGATTACTGATCATCTCGCCGAGGGATGCGTTCTTGCCCCCCACATGCTCTACATCATGGACGCCGAGCTTATCGAGGGAAACTACGTACTCTACCAAGGTGATCTCTCCACTAACTGTGTTGGAAAAGCTCAGGGCGCCGGCGGCTCAATAGGAGCATTTACCGGCGTTTGTGGCCTGGACCTGGAAAATAAGTGAGAATGCGGCCCACTGTGGGACGGCAAAATCGCGCCTATCATATCCAAGATTCGTCATCAGCTTAAGGCCCAAGGCTCAAATGAAACGATCTGCTTTCTTTATCTCCGATGGCACCGGCATTACCGCCGAAACCCTGGGTCAAAGCCTGCTGGCGCAGTTCGAAAGCATTACCTTCGCCAAATTCACCCGGCCTTATATCGATAACGTGGATAAAGCGCGGGCCATGGTACAACAAATCAATCTGGCCGCCGAAAAAGACGGGATGCGCCCGATCATTTTCGACACCATCGTCAACCAGGACATTCGTGAGATCCTCGCGACTTCCAATGGTTTCATGATCGACATCTTCTCGACCTTCCTGGCGCCCCTGGAACAGGAGCTGAGTGAACACTCCTCGTACTCCGTGGGCAAGTCCCACTCCATTGGCCATAACTCCAACTATATGGAGCGGATCGAGGCGGTGAACTTCGCCCTGGATAACGACGACGGCGCCCGCACCCACTACTACGACAAGGCCGACCTGATCCTGGTCGGCGTGTCGCGTTGTGGCAAGACCCCGACCTGCCTGTATATGGCCATGCAATTTGGCATCCGCGCGGCCAACTACCCACTGACCGAAGACGATATGGAGCGCCTGCAGCTACCGGCGGTGCTGCGTACCCACCAGCACAAGTTGTTTGGCCTGACCATCGATCCGGATCGTCTGACGGCCATCCGCAATGAGCGCAAGCCCAATAGCCGCTATTCGAGCTATGCCCAGTGCGAATTCGAGGTGCGGGAAGTAGAGAACCTATTCCGCCGGGAAAATATTGCGCACATCAATTCCACGCATTTTTCGGTGGAAGAGATTTCGGCGAAGATCCTGGTAGAAAAAGGTGTTGAGCGGCGTTTCAAGTAGTTTTCATTGCCTGGTCCATCGCTATCGCAGGCAAGCCAGCCCCCACACTTGATGGGGTTCACGCATCAAAATGTGGGCGCTGGCTTGCCTGGGATAAACGATAACGCGGTCTCACAGATGAAACCGGTCGCCACCCTGCCCCAGCGCCGTGGCCAACGCATCAAATCCCGCACGTAACAGCTGATCGTCCCCGGACGTATTGCAGATACTTGCCCGAATGAACTGCGGCACCGCCGTCTGTCCTACCGCAAAGGCTTCTGCCGTGGCGATCAGGTAATTGTTCTGCTTGAGTTCAGCCTCGATTTCCGACGCACGCCAGGGCTCCGGGACTTCAATCCAGAAGTGCGGGCTGTTGGAGTGCGTTCGGTACTCCAGGCCCATCAACAGGTCCTCAACCAACGTTTTGCGGCGGCTGATCTCGTTGATCTGCTGATGCAACAAATACTCTGCCGTGCCGTTTTCAATCCACTGCGTGGCCAGCTCCAGGGTCACCGGCGTGGCCATCCAGCAGGTTGAGCGCAAGGCCGCAGAAATACGGCTGACCAGCGCCGGCGGCGCATGTACATACCCCACCCGCAGGCCCGCCGACACAGCCTTGCTCAGGCTGCTGATCAGAATCGTGCGCTCCGGGGCAAAATGACTCAAAGGTGGCGGCCGGTCCTCCACCAGCACCCCATGTGCCTCGTCTTCCAGGATCAACAGGTTGTGCTCGCGACACACCTTCACCAGCGCCTCACGGCGGGCCACCGACAACACGGCGGTCGTGGGATTCTGGATGGTCGGCGTGCAATACAGGGCCGACACCCGGTGATTGCGACAGACTTCGTCCAGCGCCGTGGGCAACACGCCCTCCTCATCCATTTCCAGGCCAATCAGCCGGATGCCGAGCATCCGTGCGGCGGTGATCAGGCCAGGGTAGGTCAGCTGCTCGGTCACCACCGTGTCGCCCGCGCGCACCAAGGCCATCAAGGCGCACAGCAACCCATGCTGGCCGCCATTGACACAGATGACCTGCTCTGGAATCGGATGAAAATCGCGCTGCACCAGCCATTGCGCCCCCGCCTCGCGGTAGCGGGGCAAACCGGCGTCCGGAGTATAGGCACTGATGTCCTGGAGAAACTTGGCGTTGGTCGACAGGGTTTGGAAGCTCTGGGCCAGGAAGGTCGTTTCCTGACCCGGAATATGCATGTTGCGACTCATATCGAAGTACTGGCGCGGCTCCTCGCTGAAATTGCGAAAGCCCTCGTCACGCTGGCGCTCCATCCCACGCTTGCGCACGAATGTTCCATCACCCACCCGCGCCACTACCAGGCCCAGGCGTTCCAGTTCGCCGTAGGCACGACTGATGGTACCGATGGTCACCCCCAGGTTGTCCGAAAGCACCCGGTGAGGCGGCAGCTTTCGTCCCGGCTCGATCAAGCCTTCGAGGATGCCCCGTTCCATGACGTCGGACAGGCGCTTGTACTTCACGCCCTGCCCGCTGGACAGTCCCTCTCGCATAATTGACACCATGTCAATATTTGTTTTGACAGCCATCTTTCGCCCTAATAGTGTGCTTTTACGGGTTCAATCACCGGGTAAAACCTCTAATTACAAGTTCAATATAGAGTTCAATTCCGGCTCAGGGAAGCAATAAACGATGCCAATGTCCGCCGTTCTCGAAAATGCCGAAAAAACCAAATCACACAAACAATGGCTGGCTGGCCTGATCACCAGTGTAATGTTCCTGATTGTCTGCCTGAGCTGGGGCACCACCTGGCTGGGGATCAAGATCGCGGTGGAAAGCGTGCCGCCATTGACCTCGGCGGGCCTGCGCTTCCTGATCGCCTTTCCACTGTTCCTGTGTTTTGCCCTGGTGCGTCGCGAGCCGATCCTGTTTCCACGGGAAAGCCGCTGGTTCTTTGTATTCGTGACCCTCTGCTACTTCAGTGTTCCCTACTACCTGCTCAACTATGGCGAAATGCACGTCTCGTCCGGCCTCACCGCCCTGCTGTTCAGTTGCATGCCGGTGTTTATCCTGATTTTCTCGGCGCTGTTCCTGCGCGAGCGCATCTACTTTTCCCAGGTCGTGGGGATTGGGATCGGTTTCGGCAGCCTGTACATGATCATCAGGAGCCAGGGATTGCACCTTGACCATGCCGAGTTCTTCGGCGTGCTGGCGATTCTGACCGCCGCGATCATGCATGCCTTGTGCTATGTCATTACCAAGCAAAAAGGCAGCGCCATCAGCGTGATCACCTACAACACCCTGCCCATCGGGATTGCCGGGCTGATGCTGTTCGTCGCCGGCCTATGGTTCGAAGCCCCGACCTTCGAGGCCATCACCCTGCGCTCCTGGAGCGCCCTGCTGTACCTGGGCCTGGTGGCATCGGTCGGCGGTTTTATCGTGTATTTCATGCTGCTCAAGCGCCTGAGCCCGATCATCCTGTCGTTCGTTTTTATCATTTTCCCGGTGTTCGCCGTGATCATCGGCGCCTGGTACGAAGGCCTGGAGCTGTCCCGGGACCTGATGCTGTACTCCGCGATCCTGCTGGCCGGCTTTGCAATCACCAAGTTGCCCATCGAAAAGCTCCTGGCCAAGCCCAATTGACCCTTTCCCCACCACGCGAGAGAAACATGGACGTCCTCCGCCAAACCACCCTGGAACAGATCTACGCCCACGCCGCCAGCACCTATCCCGAAGAGTGCTGCGGCTTTGTCTTCGCCGACGGCAGTGTGTACCTGGGCAGCAATATCCAGAACGAGTTGCACCGCAAGAACCCAGAGATGTACCCACGCAGCGCGGCCAACGGCTACACCTTCTCGGTGACCGACACGCTGCTGATGAACAAGGCCTTTCGCACGGACAACCCGGTGGTGGTGATCTACCACTCCCACCCGGATGTCGGTGCGTACTTCAGCGACGAGGATCAGGACAAGGCCCTGTACATGGGGGAACCCATCTACCCCGTCAGCTACCTGGTGGTGGATGTCCGCCAGGGCAAGGCCCTTGGGTCGAAACTGTTTGCCTGGGATGGCACGCACTTCGCCCTCAACCCCTTCAACGACCTGCAAACGGAGTTGTACATGAACGCTGTCTCTTTCCCCGACATCCTGGTGCGCGTGGCCAAGTTGCCAGAATCGACCCTTGAGGGTGCCGGATCGACATTGCGCGAAGTCATTGAAGACACCTGCACCCGCTACCCGCAACTGCGGGCGCACCTGTTCCACGAAAACAACGGTCAGCTCAAGGAGCACTTCCTGTTCACGGCGGGGGAAGAACTGATCGGCCCCGACGAGCCGCTACCCGAAAAGGTAAAAATCGAAGTGCTGCTGGCCACCTCCGGTGGCATGGATATCGACTCGCTGAGCAACGAGGAAGTGCAGCGCTATGTGCGTCATATCACCCTGCCCGGCGTTGGCCGCGAAGGGCAACTGAGCCTGAAGAAGGCCAAGGTGCTGATCATCGGTACGGGTGGCCTGGGCTCGCCCATCAGCCTGTACCTGGCCGCCGCCGGCATCGGCACCCTGGGGCTGGTGGACTTCGACGTGGTGGAAAGCAGCAACCTGCAACGCCAGGTTGTCCACGGCAACAGCACCCTGGGCCTGCCCAAGGTCGAATCCGCCAAGCAGCGCCTGCAAGACCTCAACCGCCATATCCAAATCAACACCTACGACACCGCATTGAATGCCGACAATGCCCTGGAGCTGGTCGGTGCCTACGACCTGGTGATCGACGGCACCGACAATTTCGAGACCCGCTACCTCGTCAACGATGCCTGCGTACAGTTGGGCAAGCCGCTGGTGTACGGCGCAATCTATCGTTTCGATGGCCAGATCAGCGTGTTCAATTATCAAGGCGGGCCCTGCTACCGCTGCCTGTACCCCCACGCGCCACCGGCGGAACTGGCGCCCAATTGCAGCGCCGGCGGGGTCATCGGTGTACTACCCGGGGTGGTCGGGATGATCCAGGCCACCGAGGCAATCAAGTTGCTGATCGGTCTGGGCGAACCGTTGTCAGGTCGGTTGATGCGCTTTGATGCCCTGGCCATGAAATTCAGTGAAATCCGTTTTAAGCGTCGCGCCGATTGCCCGTGCTGCTCCGAACTGCGCGATGAGCACCAACCCACAGCCGCCGTGTGTGCCGATGCCATCCGCAACGCCCCCAGCCTGGCCGAAGAACACTACATCAAGCCCCAGGTGCTCAAGCAGTTGCTGGAACGCCGTAGCAGCGCCGACATCCTGCTGGATGTGCGCGACGCCAGCGAGCTGGAGGTGTGCCAACTCCCCGGCGTGGTGCACATCCCCCTGGCCCAGCTCGACGATCAGCTCGATACCCTCAGCCGTGACAATACCCATTACCTGATCTGCTACGCCGGCATCCGCGCCGAGCAAGCCGCCAGTACCTTGCTGGCAGCGGGCTTTGCCAACACCCGGGTGCTGGAAGGCGGCATGAAACACTGGGTGCGCGACGTCGAACCCGACATGCCTTTGTACTGATCACGGGCCTTGGGGGTACTTATCTGATGCTGCATAACTCCATACTCGACGCCATTGGCCAAACGCCCATCGTGCGCCTGGAACAATTCTCCGAAGACCTCGGCATCGAGGTCTTTGCCAAGCTCGAATCCCTGAATCCGGGCGGCAGCCACAAGGCGCGGATCGCCCTGGGGATGATCCTCGACGCCGAACGCCGGGGCATCCTGATTCGCGATTCGGGGCAAACCATCATCGAACCCAGCGGTGGCAACACGGGTATCGGCCTGGTCATGGCCGGCAATGTGCTGGGCTACAAAGTGGTGCTGGTGATTCCCGACAACTACAGCCCCGAAAAGCAGAAACTGCTGCGCCTGTATGGAGCCAAGGTGGTGCTGTCGGACAGCCGCCTGGGCAACAACTCCCATGGCGAAAAGTGCATGGAACTGCAGTTGGAAAACCCCAGCTTCGTCATGCTCAACCAACAGCGTAACGGCGCCAACCCCCAGACCCATCGCGACACCACCGCCCCGGAAATCATCCGCGCCTTTGGCGAGCGCCAGGTCGACTATTTTGTCAGCGGCATCGGTACCGGGGGTCATATCACCGGTATCGGTGAAACCCTCAAGGCCACCTGGCCGCAGATCCGCGTGATGGGGGTCGAACCCGAGGAGTGCGACCTGCTCAGCGACCGCCATGCGCCGCACCATATCCAGGGCCTGTCCATCGGCTTGATCCCGAGCATTCTCAACCTGAATGTACTGGACGGCATGCTCAAGGTTTCGCGCCTCGACTGCCTGGAAATGATGAAGCGCATCATGCGTACCGATGCCATCAGCCTGGGGCTGTCGTCAGCCGCCAATATGGTAGCCATCGCCAGGCTCGCCCCGGAACTGCCCACCGACACCGTCGTCCTGACCATGGTGTACGACAGCGCCGACAGTTATCTGCCCTGTTTCGAATAACGACAATTACGGGGGTGCCTTCCATGGGAGGCTTTATCGACATGCAACAGTTGCACGATGAGTTGCTGACCCACCTCATCAAGACCCTCTCGCCGGCGCAGATAGCACAGTTGCAGCCGCACCTGGCGCAATTGATCCAGCCGGCGGCGCAGGAAGTGGCCGAGGACCTGATCGCCTATGCCTGGCGCGACCCGGCGTCCAGGGGCCGGGGCGAACTGATCCTGGAATCCTACGCCTCGTTCAAGGCCGTGCTGTATTACCGGTTGGCGCACCGGGTATGGAATCTTTCCGACCAGCCCCACAGCCAGTTCTGTGCCATCGCTCTGACGTTGAGCAACCAGGGCAAGATCCTGTCCGGGGCCGAAATCCACCCGGCTGCCCGCATTGGCCGACGTTTTGTACTGGATCATGGCTTTGGCACGGTGATCGGCGAAACCTGCGAGATCGGCAATGACTGCTACATCCTGTGTGGCGTGACCCTGGGCGCACGAGGCATCGCCAACAACCCTGACGGCAAGCGCCACCCGCGCCTGGGCAACAATGTGGAAGTCGGCTCGGGCGCCAGGGTGCTGGGTTATGTGCTGATCGGCGACAACGTGTTTATCAGCCCCTCCTGTGTCATCACCCAGGACGTGCCCGCCGGCACCAAGGTGAAGGTAGTCAATCAGATCCAGTTGCAGAAAAACGACGAATCAGACGCCAGCAATTACCTCGGGGCATTTGCCCTCGACGAACGTCTGCATGTGGTCGGCGAAGTCAGCACCAGCCACCGGGTCACGGTGCTGGATGCCGACTTCCATCCGCTGTCCAGCCTGGTGCTGGAACCTACGGTCAAGGAGCGTCACCACCTGCAATTTCGCCTGCGCACGCTGCAGGCTCCCACCCATCCACCGCGCCTGCCCCTGAACCTGAAGGTGTGCGGGCCGAAGTTCGAGGTCACCCTGCTTTCCCCACCCGGGTTGAGCGCAATGGTGCGGCGCCTGCTGCAAACCAGCCCACTGATCGTTGGAGGTTGAACATGTCCGTACACACAATGGAAACCCTGGCGCTGTTCGACAGCGCGCCTTACCAGAACGCCTTCAGCGCGCGCGTGATCGCCGTCAGCGAACAGGGCGTCGCCCTGGAACACACCCTGTTCTACCCCACCGGAGGTGGGCAGCCGGGAGATACCGGCTACTTCACCCTGCCCGACGGCAGCCGCGTCAACGTGACAGGGACCGTGCGCGACCCAGTACTGCGCTCGATCATCTGGCACCAGGTGGAACATTGCCCCGAATCATTGCGGGCCGGTGTGCAGGTGGATGCTGGCCTGGACTGGGAGCGGCGCTACCAGCACATGAAGATGCACACCTGCCTGCATTTGCTGTGCTCGATCATCGACGCCCCGGTGACCGGTTGCAGCATCAGCGCCGACAAGGGCCGCCTGGATTTCGACCTGCCGGAAATGACCCTGGACAAGGAAAGCATCACCCGCGACCTCAACGCCTTGATCGAGCAGGCCCATGAGGTCAAGTCGCTGTCGATGCCGGCCTCTGAATATTCCACCCTGCTACAAATCACCCGTACTCAGGCCGTCGCTCCACCGGTGATCCAGGGCGCAGTGCGGGTGATTGAAATTGCCGGCATCGATATCCAGCCGTGTGGCGGCACCCACGTGGTCAACACCGAGGAAATCGGCCGGGTGTTTTGCGAAAAAATCGAGAAGAAGAGCAAGCATAACCGGAGGGTGATCTTGCGGTTTGAGTAACGCATTCGCCAGGCTGCGATTTTTTCCACGAAAGACACAAATGAGGTTTTGCGAATCGTGTGCCGACAGCGTTCCATGCACTGTCGGCAATGCTACACCGTGCCCCACCTTAAGCGTCTGAAGTGCTGACTTTCTGGTTAAGGTCAACAATTTCTCGCTCAAGCTCTTTAATCACTGCTTTAAAATGCTCAATCATCTTTGCAACCTCAGCGCTCAGCGTTTTGGTTTCAAGGGCCAGACTGTCAATGCTGCTCTGAGTAGCGGGACTCTGTTCACTGGAACCAGCCGCCGCCTCAGGCGTAGAGGCCAGCGGGGCTTGCTCATCATTGGATGCTGATTCGGCGTCGTGGGCTTGATTCGACGAGACTTCTGGAGGTGCATCTGAACCGGAGTTTCCGATTTTTTGTTTGATCTCGCCGATTTCCTGTTGAAGTCGCGCAACCACTTGATTGAAATCATTCCTCATACTCTCAATCGTTGCATGAAGCTCCTTGTTTTCTTCGGACATTTTTTTGATATTGCTAGATGTATTCGCGCCAGATGAGGGTGCCCTCTCATCTGCAGCGGACACTTCAGGCTCAGTGCGTTTAGGGACGCGCCCAGAACCAGAGGTATCAGCGGTGCTTGGAGTCGACGCCCTGGCAGGCGTTTGGGATGTCGCCGAAGTAGGACTTTTTTTAGCCTCAACCTGCTGTTTCAACTGGGCTATTTGCTGCGCAAGCCCATTTACTATCGGTGTGAGCTCTGCCATCACTTGCTTGATCTTGTTTTTAAGCTGAGTGTTCTCTTGGAAAAGCTGTGCAAGCTGGGCGGGGTCGGTAGTCTTCGCCGATGGCGGCGAGTTGACCAGCCCCTTATGCGTCGAAAACTGCCCCCGCTGCGGTGTAGTCATCGGCTGACGAGAGGGTGCTGAATCTGACTGGAGTTGGTCAGGAGTACCTGCTTTGGCGCTGTTTTCTTGCGGTGTGTGCTCTGGCTTGGGTGGCATTTCATAGGCGTAGTTGGGCGCGTACTGCTGAGGACTTACGCTCGTCATGGTGGACCTCTCAGATTCAGGTATTTGATTCACGGACATTGCGTGCCAGGCGACCCGGTAAAACAGGTCATCTGGCTACCTGATTGGTGATTATCTGAATAAGGTTCCGACGATGTAGGACGTACGAATAGCAAAGTGTGTCCACTTCACAACCGGCCACCCGACCTTCTCACATCGCCCACAGGTCCACAAACCGGCTTACGGAAGTCGCTTCAAGCCGTGCCTGGTCCTTGCACAAGGCGAATATCTGCGCACTGCGCTGGGCGGTAAAGCGTGTGGCCAGGTTGGCCTTGAATTTGGCTTCGAGCAACGGAATCCCGTCAACCCGACGACGACGATGGCCAATCGGGTACTCCACCACCACCTGCTCAGTGCTGGAACCGTCATTGAAGAAAACCTGCACCGCGTTGGCAATGGAGCGCTTGTCGGCCTCCAGGTATTCGCGGCTGTAGCGGGGGTCTTCGACAATGACCATTTTCTCGCGCAACTCATCGATGATCGGATGCGCGGCATGGAACTCATCTTCGTACTGCTCGGCCACCAGATTGCCGAACGCCAGCGGCACGGCCGTCATGTATTGCAGGCAATGGTCACGGTCTGCCGCATTGGCCAATTGGCCGACCTTGGAAATGATACGAATCGCCGACTCGTGGGTAGTGATGACGATCCTGTCGATTTCATGCAGGCGGTTTTTGACCTGCGAATGCAAAGTGACCGCTGCTTCACAGGCAGTCTGTGCGTGGAACTCGGCAGGAAAGCTGATCTTGAACAGCACGTTCTCCATCACATAGGTGCCATAGGGTTGGGGCAGGCTGAACGCGCGCTTGTCCTCGGGCTTGAGGGCCAGGTCCTTGTTGGTATGGCTGAACAGCACGTCATAGAAACCCCACTGCGGCGCGCTCAATACGCCGGGAATCCCCATTTCGCCGCGCATGGCGATGTCCGCCAGGCGCACGCCACGGCTCGACGCATCCCCCGCCGCCCAGGACTTGCGTGAACCGGCGTTCGGCGCGTGGCGGTAAGTGCGCAGGGCCTGCCCATCGACAAACGCCTGGGACAACGCCGCCAGCAGTTGCTCACGATTGGCGCCCATCAACTTGGCGCACACCGCAGTGGAGGCGACTTTGACCAGCAGCACATGGTCAAGGCCGACGCGGTTGAAGGAGTTTTCCAGGGCGATCACGCCCTGGATTTCGTGGGCCATGATCATCGCTTCCAGGACCGCGCGCACCGTCAACGGCGTTTCACCATTGGCCACGCGCTTTTGCGAAAGGTGATCGGCGACGGCCAGGATGCCACCGAGGTTATCCGAAGGATGGCCCCATTCGGCGGCGAGCCAGGTGTCGTTGTAATCGAGCCAACGCACGATGCAACCGATGTCCCACGCGGCCTTGACCGGGTCCAGGCGATAGGACGTACCCGGCACCCGTGCACCGAACGGCACCACCGTGCCTTCGACGATAGGCCCCAGGTGCTTGGTGCACTCAGGGAAACGCAAGGCCAGCAAGCCACAGCCGAGGGTGTCCATCAGGCAGTTGCGGGCAGTGTCCAGGGCGTCCCGGGAATCGATCCGGTAGGTGAGGACGTAGTCGGCAATGTCCTGCAAAACCTGGTCGTAGTCGGGGCGGTTGTTCTGGTCGACGTTGGCGCTCATGGCAGTACTCCAAAATGGGTTGGGTGTGTTCCTTCTTCAGGCTCAGGTTATTTTCTCTGACAGGTCTAAAAAGCCTGCTCTTTGTTTTATCTGTAGGAGCGAGCTTGCTCGCGAAGGTCGCCAACGATGACACGGGAAACCTGCCCCCCAACTGCGCGCTGAGGCTCTTCGCGAGCAAGCTCGCTCCTACAAAAAGTCCGACAGCTAAAAAGAATCGCCCGGGACGCGCACATAGCCCTCCATCAACACCCGTGCACTGCGGCTCATGATGGCTTTCTTCACCACCCATTCGCCGTTCACCTGGCTGGCCTCGGCGCCCACGCGCAGGGTGCCGGACGGATGCCCGAACCGCACCGCATTGCGCTCCACGCCGCCCGCCGCGAGGTTGACCAGGGTCCCGGAAATCGCCGCCGCCGTGCCAATCGCCACCGCGGCCGTGCCCATCATCGCGTGGTGCAGCTTGCCCATGGACAACGCTCGCACCAGCAGGTCAACATCCCCCGCCTTGATCGCCTTGCCGCTGGAGGCCAGGTAATCCGCTGGCTTGGCCACGAACGCCACTTTCGGCGTGTGCTGGCGCTGGGCCGCTTCATCCAGGTGTTTGATCAAACCCATGCGCAAGGCGCCATAGGCACGCACGGTCTCGAACATCGCCAGGGCTTTGGGGTCGCTGTTGATCGCGCCTTGCAGCTCGGTGCCGGTGTAGCCGAGATCTTCAGCATTGATAAAAATCGTCGGGATACCCGCATTGATCAGCGTTGCCTTGAACGTACCGACACCCGGCACGTCCAGGTCGTCGATCAGGTTGCCGGTGGGGAACATCGAGCCACCGCCGCCCTCTTCTTCCGCTGCCGGGTCCAGGAACTCCAACTGCACTTCGGCCGCCGGGAAGGTCACGCCATCCAGCTCGAAGTCGCCGGTTTCCTGCACCGCACCGTCGGTGATCGGCACATGGGCGATGATGGTCTTGCCGATATTGGCCTGCCACACCCGCACCACGGCCACGCCGTTATGGGGAATCCGCTCAGCCGCTACCAGACCGCTGCTGACAGCAAAGGAGCCGACCGCTGCTGACAGGTTGCCGCAGTTACCACTCCAATCGACAAAAGGCTTGTCGATGGAGACTTGGCCGAACAGATAATCGACGTCGTGATCGGCACGCGTGCTTTTAGCCAGGATCACGGTCTTGCTGGTGCTCGACGTGGCACCACCCATACCGTCGATCTGCTTGTCATAGGGATCGGGACTGCCGATCACCCGCAGCAGCAAGGCATCCCGTGCAGCGCCCGGGACCTGGGCCACTTCGGGCAAGTCCTGGAGATTGAAAAAAACGCCCTTGCTGGTGCCGCCACGCATATAGGTGGCGGGAATCTTGATTTGCGGTACGTGTGCCATGGTGTTCCTCAAAAGACGCCGGGGGCTTGAAGCCCCCGGCCCTCGTTTATGTCAGGCGGTGGCCGCCGACTCCAGGAAATCCTGGGCAAAGCGCTGCAACACGCCGCCCGCCTCGTAGATCGACACTTCTTCAGCAGTGTCCAGGCGGCAGGTCACCGGCACCTCGACACGTTCGCCATTCTTGCGGGTGATCACCAGGGTCAACTGCGCACGCGGGGTGCGTTCGCCGATCACGTCATAGGTTTCGCTGCCATCGATCTGCAACGTCTTGCGATCAGTACCCGCCAGGAACTCCAGGGGCAACACGCCCATGCCCACCAGGTTGGTGCGGTGGATACGTTCGAAACCTTCGGCGGCAATCGCCTCCACACCAGCCAGGCGCACGCCCTTGGCCGCCCAGTCGCGGGACGAACCCTGGCCGTAGTCGGCGCCGGCAATGATGATCAGTGGCTGCTTGCGCTCCATGTAGGTCTCAATGGCTTCCCACATGCGCGTGACCTTGCCTTCCGGCTCGATGCGCGCCAGGGAACCCTGCTTGACCTTGCCGTTCTCCAGGACCATTTCGTTGAACAGCTTGGGGTTGGCAAAGGTCGCGCGCTGGGCGGTCAAGTGGTCGCCACGGTGCGTGGCATAAGAGTTGAAGTCGACTTCCGGCAGGCCCATTTTTGCCAGGTATTCACCGGCGGCGCTGTCGAGCATGATCGCGTTGGACGGCGACAGGTGATCAGTGGTGATGTTGTCCGGCAGCACCGCCAGCGGGCGCATGCCCTTGAGCGGACGTGCGCCGGCCAGGGCGCCTTCCCAGTACGGCGGGCGGCGGATGTAGGTGCTTTGCGGGCGCCAGTCGTACAGCGGCGTGACTTTCGGGCCGGTGTCTTCATGGATGGCAAACATCGGGATGTAGACCTGGCGGAACTGCTCAGGCTTGACCGACGCCTTGACCACCGCGTCGATTTCCTCGTCGCTCGGCCAGATGTCCTTCAAGCGAATTTCCTTGCCGTCGGCATCCAGGCCCAGCACGTCTTTTTCGATATCGAAACGGATGGTGCCAGCAATCGCGTAGGCCACCACCAACGGCGGCGACGCCAGGAACGCTTGCTTGGCGTACGGGTGGATGCGCCCGTCGAAGTTGCGGTTGCCCGACAGTACGGCGGTGGCATACAGGTCACGGTCGATGATTTCTTGCTGGATCACCGGATCGAGTGCACCGGACATGCCGTTGCAGGTAGTGCAGGCGAAGGCTACGACGCCAAAACCCAACTGCTCCAACTCGCGGGTCAAGCCGGCTTCGTCGAGGTACATGGCCACGGTTTTCGAACCCGGTGCCAGGGATGACTTGACCCACGGCTTACGGGCCAGCCCGAGCTTATTGGCATTGCGCGCCAACAGGCCGGCGGCGATCACGTTGCGCGGGTTGCTGGTATTGGTGCAACTGGTGATGGCAGCAATGATCACCGCACCGTCGGGCATTTGCCCCGGCACGTCGTCCCATTGCCCGGAAATCCCCTTGGCCGCCAGGTCGCTGGTGGCCACGCGGGCGTGCGGGTTGCTCGGGCCGGCCATGTTGCGCACGACGCTGGACAAATCGAAGCTCAAGCCACGCTCGTATTGCGCGCCCTTGAGGTCATCGGCCCACAAGCCGGTGTGGCGAGCGTACTGCTCGACCAGGGCGACCTGTTCGTCTTCGCGACCGGTGAGTTTCAGGTAGGCAATGGTCTGTTGGTCGATATAGAACATCGCGGCCGTGGCGCCGTACTCCGGGGCCATGTTGGAGATGGTCGCGCGGTCACCCAGGGTCAGTGCCGAAGCACCTTCACCGAAGAACTCCAGCCAGGCACCCACTACTTTCTGCTGGCGCAGGAACTCGGTCAGCGCCAGCACCATGTCGGTGGCGGTGATGCCCGGTTGCAGTTTGCCCGTCAACTCGACGCCAACGCTTTCCGGCAGGCGCATCCACGACGCGCGGCCGAGCATCACGCTCTCGGCTTCCAGGCCGCCAACGCCGATGGCGATTACGCCCAGGGCGTCCACATGCGGCGTGTGACTGTCGGTACCGACGCAGGTATCCGGGAAGGCCACGCCGTCACGCACCTGGATCACCGGGGACATTTTCTCCAGGTTGATCTGGTGCATGATGCCGTTGCCCGGCGGGATCACGTCGACGTTTTTGAAGGCCTTCTTGGTCCACTCGATAAAGTGGAAACGGTCTTCGTTACGGCGGTCTTCGATGGCACGGTTTTTCTCGAAGGCGTCCGGGTCAAAACCACCGGCCTCGACGGCCAGGGAATGGTCGACGATCAGTTGCGTCGGCACCACCGGGTTGACCTGGGCCGGATCGCCGCCTTGCAGGGCGATGGCATCACGCAGGCCGGCGAGGTCCACCAGTGCGGTCTGGCCAAGGATGTCATGGCACACCACCCGGGCCGGGAACCATGGGAAGTCGAGGTCGCGCTTGCGTTCGATCAACTGGCTCAGGGACGCATTGAGGGTTGCCGGGTCGCAACGGCGTACCAGGTTCTCGGCGAGCACGCGGGAGGTGTAGGGCAACGTGGCGTAGGCGCCGGGGGTGATTGCCTCGACAGCCGCGCGGGCGTCGAAGTAATCCAGGCGGCTGCCGGGGAGCGGTTTGCGAAATTCAGTGTTCATCGTCAGGACTCGGTCACGGTAATTACAAAAGGAAGAACTGTGCCGACCCAGAATTGGAATGAAGTCAAAATGTGGGAGCGGGCTTGCTCGCGAATGGGGTGTGTCATTCAACACATTCCGTGACTGTTGCCCCGCATTCGCGAGCAAGCCCGCTCCCACATTTTTGATTCGGTTACCCATTCTGGATTGTCGGTCTCCTCATTCAGCGACGTTCGATTGGCACGAACTTGCGCTGCTCGACGCCGGTGTATTCGGCGCTTGGGCGGATGATGCGGTTGTTGGCACGCTGCTCAAACACATGCGCCGCCCAGCCAGTCAGGCGCGAGCACACGAAGATCGGGGTGAACAGCTTGGTCGGGATGCCCATGAAGTGGTACGCCGAGGCATGGTAGAAGTCGGCGTTGGGGAACAGTTTCTTCTGCTCCCACATGGTCTTGTCGATGGCTTCGGAGACCGGGAACAGCACTTTGTCGCCCACTTCATCGGCGAGTTTTTTCGACCAGCCCTTGATCACTTCATTGCGCGGGTCGTTGTCTTTATAGATCGCGTGGCCAAAGCCCATGATCTTGTCCTTGCGCGCCAGCATGCCGAGGGTGCCTTCGACCGCTTCCTCTGCCGAGGAGAAACGCTCGATCATTTCCATCGCGGCTTCATTCGCCCCGCCGTGCAGCGGGCCGCGCAGCGAGCCGATGGCCGCGGTGACGCAGGAATACAGGTCCGACAGGGTCGAGGCGCAGACACGCGCGGTAAAAGTGGACGCGTTGAATTCGTGCTCGGCGTAGAGGATCAGCGACACGTTCATGACCTTGACGTGCAACTCGCTCGGCTTTTTGCCGTGCAGCAGGTGCAGGAAGTGGCCGCCAATCGACGGCTCGTCGGTCACACAGTCGATGCGCTTGCCGTCATGGCTGAAGCGATACCAATAGCACATGATCGCCGGGAAGGCCGCCAGCAGGCGGTCGGTGACATCGCGCTGCACGCTGAAGTCTTTTTCCGGCTCGATATTGCCCAGGAACGAGCAACCGGTGCGCATCACATCCATCGGGTGGGCGTCGGCGGGGATGCGCTCCAGCACTTCCTTGAGCGCCTGGGGCAGGTCACGCAGCTTGCTCAGTTTGGCGCTGTAGGCGGCCAGCTCGGCCTTGGTCGGCAATTGGCCGTACAACAACAGGTAGGCGACTTCTTCGAACTGCGCGTCGGCGGCCAGTTCACGTACGTCATAGCCACGATAAGTCAGCCCGGCACCGGCCTGGCCCACGGTGGACAATTCTGTCTGCCCGGCCACCTGGCCACGCAGGCCGGCGCCACTCAGTACTTTTGCTTCAGCCATGGTTCTTCTCCAATCCTATATTTATCAGGGCGACCACCGCCCCCTGTAGGAGCGGGCTGGCCCGCGAAAAACGCCAGGGCACCGTGTTTATTCAGGTTGGCCGCGTTATCGTTGACGATCTTCGCGGGCAAGCCCGCTCCTACAGTGAGCACGTAGCCTTTATTTTTTCGCGGCGAACAGCGCGTCGAGCTTCTGCTCGAAGGTGTGGTAGTCGATGCGATCGTAAAGCTCCATGCGCGTTTGCATGGTGTCGATCACGTTCTGTTGGGTACCGTCGCGACGGATCGCGGTGTAGACGTTTTCGGCGGCCTTGTTCATGGCGCGGAACGCCGACAGCGGGTACAGCACGATGGAAACATCGGCAGATTTCAACTGTTCGGTGGTGTACAGCGGCGTCGCGCCGAACTCGGTGATGTTGGCCAGGATTGGCGCTTTCACGCGCGAAGCGAACAACTTGTACATCTCAAGCTCGGTAATGGCTTCGGGGAAGACCATGTCGGCACCGGCCTCGATGCACGCGGCGGCACGCTCCAGCGCGGACTCCAGGCCTTCCACGGCCAGGGCGTCGGTGCGCGCCATGATCACGAAGCTGTCATCGGTACGGGCATCCACGGCGGCCTTGATGCGGTCGACCATTTCCTGCTGGGACACGATTTCTTTGTTCGGGCGATGACCGCAGCGCTTGGCGCCCACCTGGTCCTCGATATGGATCGCGGCAGCACCGAACTTGATCATCGACTTGACGGTGCGCGCCACGTTGAAGGCCGAGGAACCGAAACCGGTGTCCACATCCACCAGCAGCGGCAGGTCGCACACGTCGGTAATACGGCGCACATCGGTCAACACATCGTCCAGGCCGGTGATGCCCAGGTCCGGCACACCGAGGGAGCCCGCAGCAACACCGCCACCGGACAGGTAAATGGCCTTGAAACCGGCGCG
>NZ_CVTS01000043.1:0-9910 GCF_900004755.1 Pseudomonas sp. 25 R 14
GCGCCGAACTCGGTGATGTTGGCCAGGATTGGCGCTTTCACGCGCGAAGCGAACAACTTGTACATCTCAAGCTCGGTAATGGCTTCGGGGAAGACCATGTCGGCACCGGCCTCGATGCACGCGGCGGCACGCTCCAGCGCGGACTCCAGGCCTTCCACGGCCAGGGCGTCGGTGCGCGCCATGATCACGAAGCTGTCATCGGTACGGGCATCCACGGCGGCCTTGATGCGGTCGACCATTTCCTGCTGGGACACGATTTCTTTGTTCGGGCGATGACCGCAGCGCTTGGCGCCCACCTGGTCCTCGATATGGATCGCGGCAGCACCGAACTTGATCATCGACTTGACGGTGCGCGCCACGTTGAAGGCCGAGGAACCGAAACCGGTGTCCACATCCACCAGCAGCGGCAGGTCGCACACGTCGGTAATACGGCGCACATCGGTCAACACATCGTCCAGGCCGGTGATGCCCAGGTCCGGCACACCGAGGGAGCCCGCAGCAACACCGCCACCGGACAGGTAAATGGCCTTGAAACCGGCGCGCTTGGCCAGCAGGGCATGGTTGGCGTTGATCGCGCCAACCACTTGCAACGGGTGTTCGCTGGCGACGGCGTCACGGAAACGCTGGCCTGGGGTGCTGTTTTTATAGGAACTCATGACTCACCTCGTGGAGTGGCTGTCTGGGGGGCGCCGTCGGGGAAGTGACGGGCGATATTGCGTTTGGAGGCGCCGATATGCCGGCGCATCAACAACTCGGCCAGTTCACCGTCGCGATCGGCAATCGCGTCAAGAATACGGTGATGCTCGGCAAAGGCCTGGCGTGGACGATTGGGGGTGGCGGAGAACTGGATGCGGTACATGCGCACCAATTGATACAGCTCGCCGCACAACATCTGGGTCAAGGTGCGGTTGCGTGCGCCTTGAATGATCCGATAATGAAAGTCGAAGTCGCCTTCCTGCTGGTAGTAGCCAACACCGGCCTGGAACGCGGCATCGCGTTCATGGGTGTGCAGGACCTGGCGCAGCTCCTCGATTTCTTCGTCGGTCATGCGCTCGGCGGCCAGGCGGCAGGCCATGCCTTCGAGGGACTCGCGGATTTCGTAGAGTTCCACCAGTTCGGCCTCGCTCAGGGACACCACCCGCGCGCCAACATGGGGCACGCGCACCAGCAGGCGCTGGCCTTCCAGGCGGTGGATCGCCTCGCGCAGCGGGCCACGGCTGATGCCGTAGGTGCGCGCCAACTCCGGTTCCGAGATCTTGCTGCCGGGGGCAATCTCACCCTTGACGATAGCGGCCTGGATACGGCGGAAGACGTTCTCGGACATCGTCTGGGAATCGTCCTGCCCTGCCACCGGAATTTCCAGCTGATCCAGCATGATTGTCGACACCTTTAAAAGCAATGCCGCAAAAACTAGCCAATCAGCCCAAGATAGTCAAAGAATAAATACACATTGTCGACAATCGTCTAATAACCCTGCTCGCACCTTATAAGGGCATGGCCGCCTGCCAGCGCTGGCGCCAGAAAACCTTCATGTTAGAATGCCCGCCGCATTTGCCTGACATCTATTGATGAAAAGGCGCACGAGGGAGCTTGCGCAGCAATGCCAGTCGCCTTGAATCAAACATCGCACTGCACCGCCTCAGGATCTATGAGACTCAAGCCCTTCCCCCTATTGCTTTGCCTACTGTTGTTTCCGGGCCTTGGCTTCGCTGCCGAGAAGACCGTGTATGGCCTCAATGAATACGCCAAGCTGGCGGGCATTGACCTGGAAGTCGCCGCCAAGCTCGACACCGGCGCCAAGACCGCGTCCTTGAGTGCCCGGGATATCAAGCGCTTCAAGCGCAATGGTGAATCCTGGGTGCGCTTCTACCTGGCCATCGATACCGCCCATTCGCACCCCATCGAGCGCCCCCTGGCCCGCGTCAGCAAGATCAAGCGCCGCGCCGGTGACTACGACCCCGATGAGGACAAGAACTACACCGCCCGTCCGGTGATTGCCCTGGATATCTGCATGGGCACCGCTTTACGCAGCATCGAAGTGAACTTGACTGACCGCAGCGCCTTCCAATATCCGCTGCTGATCGGCTCCGAAGCCTTGAAACGCTTTGATGCGCTGGTCGACCCCAGTCTTAAATACGCAGCAGGCAAACCTGCCTGCGCCACCGACGCTCATACCGCCGAGTAATTCCAATGCGCTCTCTTACTATGCACCTGAAGATTCTGATCGCCGTCCTGGTGGTACTGGGCATTTCGGTCACGGCCTATCAGATCTTCGTCCTCGGCATCCCGGTGACCGAAGACGCCACTGACGACCTGTGGAACATCGACGCCAAGGTCGAGTTCGTCGCCAACGCCAAGGACCCGGTCAAGGTGCAGATGTTCGTGCCGCCCCTGAGTCGCGACTTCGTCAGCCTCAATGAGAGTTTCATCTCCAATAACTACGGGGTGAGCGTCAATCGCATCGACGGCAACCGCAAGGTCACCTGGTCGGCCCGGCGCGCCAAGGGCAACCAGACCCTCTACTACCGCCTGGTGCTGACCAAGCGCTACAGCGGTGAAAAGCTCAAGGTCAAGGGCCCGACCTTCCGCGACAGCATCGCCGTCGAAGGCCCGGAAAAAATCGCCGCCGAAGCCCTGCTGGCGCCGATCCGCCAACACTCGGCCGACGTCGAGACCTTTATCAGCGAAGCCATCAAGCGCACCAACAACCTCAACGACGACAACGTCAAGCTGCTGCTCGCGGGCGATCCGTCGACGCCGCACAAGGCCAAGATCGTCGAGTTGCTGCTGTCCATCGCCCATGTGCCGGTGGAAAAGGTCCACACCCTCCGCCTGGTGGCCGACCAGCCGCAAACCCCGGAACTGTGGCTGCGCAGCTTCAATGGCAACGACTGGCTGTACTTCAACCCGGAAACCGGCGAACAGGGCCTGCCTTCTGACCGCCTGCTGTGGTGGACCGGTGATGAAAACCTGATCACCGTCGACGGCGGCAAGAAAGCCGCCGTGACCTTCAGCCTGAACAACAGCGAGATGAACGCCATTCGCCTGGCCAAGCTGACGGATGAGAACACCGACGCCAACTTCCTCGAATACTCGCTCTACGGCCTGCCGCTGCAAACCCAGCAGACCTTCATGATCATGGTGATGATCCCGATTGGCGTGCTGGTGATCCTGATCCTGCGCAACCTCATCGGCCTGCAGACCCTGGGGACGTTCACCCCGGTGCTGATCGCCCTGGCGTTCCGCGAGACGCAGTTGGGCTTTGGCATCGTGCTGTTTACCGTGATTACCGCGCTCGGGCTGTCTCTGCGCTCCTACCTGGAGCACTTGAAATTGCAGATGCTGCCGCGCTTGTCGGTGGTGTTGACCTTTGTGGTCGTACTGATCGCGGCCATCAGCCTGTTCAGCCATAAGCTGGGCCTGGAGCGCGGCCTGTCGGTGGCGCTGTTCCCGATGGTGATCCTGACCATGACCATCGAACGCCTGTCGATTACCTGGGAAGAACGCGGTGGTGGCCATGCGATGAAAGTCGCGATCGGTACCCTGTTCGCCGCGTCCCTGGCACACATCATCATGAGCGTGCCGGAGCTGATCTACTTCGTGTTCACCTTCCCGGCGATCCTGTTGATCCTGGTGGGCTTCATGCTGGCCATGGGTCGCTATCGTGGCTACCGCCTGACCGAGCTGGTGCGTTTCAAGGCCTTCCTCAAGGCTGATTCGTAATGTTCGGGTTCTGGAAGACCTGGAAGGCCCTGCAAGCGCGGGGCATCATGGGCATCAACCGGCGTAACGCCGACTACGTGCTCAAGTACAACAAGCGCAGCCTGTATCCGATTGTCGATGACAAGATCATCACCAAGGAACGGGCGATTGCGGCCGGCATCCATGTGCCGGAAATGTACGGGATCATTTCCACCGAAAAAGAAATCGACAAGCTCGACGAAATCATCGGTGGCCGCAGCGATTTCGTGATCAAGCCGGCCCAGGGCGCCGGCGGCGACGGCATCCTGGTGATCGCCGACCGCTTTGAAGGACGCTATCGCACCGTGTCCGGCAAGATCATCAGCCATGAGGAAATCGAGCACCAGATTTCCAGCATCCTCACCGGCCTCTACTCCCTGGGCGGTCACCGTGACCGCGCACTGATCGAATACCGGGTGGTGCCCGACCAGATCTTCAAGAGCATCAGCTACGAAGGCGTGCCGGATATCCGCATCATCGTGCTGATGGGCTACCCGGTGATGGCCATGCTGCGCTTGCCGACCCGCCAATCCGGCGGCAAGGCCAACCTGCACCAGGGCGCGATTGGCGTCGGTGTGGACCTGGCCACCGGCCTGACCCTGCGCGGCACCTGGCTGAACAACATCATCACCAAACACCCGGACACCACCAACGCAGTAGACGGCGTGCAACTGCCCAACTGGGACGGCTTCATGAAGCTCGCCGCCGGCTGCTACGAGCTGTGCGGGCTGGGTTACATCGGGGTGGACATGGTGCTGGACCAGGAAAAAGGCCCATTGATCCTGGAGCTCAATGCCCGGCCGGGGCTGAACATCCAGATCGCCAACGATTGCGGCCTGACCTTGCGCACCCATGCCGTGGAAGCGCGCCTCGAAGAACTGAAAGCGGCGGGCGTGACGGAAACGGCGGAAGAACGCGTGAAATTTGCCCAGGAAATGTTTGGCCATATTCCACCCGTGGAAGGATAAAAACAGCTGCAAGCCGCAAGCTATAAGCTGCAAGACAGGCAGACACGCTTGCAGCTTGTAGCTTAAAGCTTGAAGCTGCTCTAATCCCCCCACCCCCATGGCTGATCCACCCCCCGCATGTCGACCTGCTCCGTACACCCGCTGCCCTACCTGGAAAACCCTGCCGAGTATTTCGCGGCGATCCGCCATGCCCCTGGCGCCATCCTGCTGGACAGCGGCCGGCCGGCAGCCGAGCGTGGTCGCTATGACCTGCTCAGCGCCTGGCCAGAGGCAACACTGGCGGTGTGGCCGGACGAAAGCGGTAGCGATTTTCTGCAACGACTGCGGGAAAACCTCACGCTACTGGGTGAAGCCAGCCTGCCCGCACCGTATGAACTGCCATTTGCCGGCGGCTTGATCGGCTACCTGAGCTACGATTTTGGCCGCCATCTGGAACACCTGCCGCACCAGGCGATCGACGACCTGGGCCTGCCCGACGCACGTTTTGGCCTGTATGCCTGGGCGCTGATCAGTGACCACCAGGCGCGCACCAGCCAATTGGTGTTCCACCCAAAGCTGTTGGAAAGCGAACGGCAACGGCTGCTGGCACTGTTCAGCCGCCCCGCCGCCCACACCCCGGCCAGCTTCAAGCTACACACCCGGATGGCCCCGGACCTGAGCGCCAGTGCCTATGAACAGGCCCTGTCCCGCATCCAGGACTATATCCAGGCGGGTGACTGCTATCAGGTCAACTTCGCCCAACGCTTTCGCGCGACCTGCAACGGTGATCCCTGGGCCGCCTATTGCGCCTTGCGTGCCGCTTGCCCGACACCGTTCTCGGGCTTTCAGAGCCTGCCGGACGATGGCGCGGTCGTGAGCCTGTCGCCAGAGCGTTTCGTCCGGATCAGCCAGCGCCAGGTGGAAACCCGCCCGATCAAGGGCACCCGCCCCCGAGGGCTGACCCCCCAGGAGGATGCGGCCAACGCCGCCGAACTCCTGGCCAGCCCCAAGGATCGTGCAGAGAACCTGATGATCGTCGATCTGCTGCGCAATGACCTGGGCCGCACCTGCCGCACCGGCTCGGTCAAGGTGCCGGAGCTGTTCAGCCTGGAAAGCTACCCGAACGTGCATCACCTGGTCAGCAGCGTCACCGGCGAACTGGCCGACGGCAAAGACGCCCTGGACCTGGTCGCCGGCAGCTTCCCCGGCGGCTCGATCACCGGCGCACCGAAGATCCGCGCGATGCAGATCATCGACGAGCTGGAACCGACCCGACGCGGACTGTACTGCGGCTCATTGTTGTACCTGGATGTACGCGGCGAGATGGACAGCTCAATCGCCATTCGCAGCCTGCTGGTCAAGGATGGCCAGGTCTGTTGCTGGGGCGGCGGCGGGATCGTCGCGGACTCCGAGTGGCAGGCGGAGTATCAGGAATCGATGACCAAGGTGCGGGTGTTGCTGCAAACGCTGGAAGGGCTGTAAGCGCACCTCCCAGGGAAAGAACCTGAATCAGAAGCGCCGTGGACAGTACTGGAGCGCAAGGATAGCGTCCATCAGCATTCCACTTGGCCGTCTGTGAGGGATCACATGGATCGACTGCTTATTGCCTTTATCGTTTTATCGCTTGCACCGTTGAAGCAAAGCCCATTTCCTACGCATCGCGCTCCCTGCCAGGGGTTGCAAATCCAAGATGTGACACCTAATATCTCCCAAATTGGGAGGCTTGATTTATGCGACTGATCGCAAGAGCCACCTTGAGGGAGTTCTGGGAAAGCAGCCCGGCTTACACCGACGCCAAAACACCACTGATTGAATGGTATCGCCATATGGCGAAATCCACCTTTCACAGGCCCCAAGACCTGAAGGCGGAGCTTCGCACCGCAAGTATCCTCAAAGGTGGAAGGGTGGTGTTCAATATCGGCGGCAATAAATATCGAGTGATCATGGCGATCGACTATTTGCGGCAGCTGGGTTTCATACGGTTTGTTGGCACCCACGCCCAGTACGACCAGATCAACGCGGAGACTGTGTGATGCACATCAAACCTATTCGTACCCCCGAAGACCTGGCCGCTTCACTGGCGCGCGTGGATCATCTATGGGGGGCAGAGATCGGCTCGCCGGCAGGTGATGAGCTGGAAATCCTCGCGCTACTGATCGAAAAATACGAAGACGAACACTTTCCCATGCCGCCTTCCAATCCAGTGGAGGCAATCAAGTTTCGCATGGACCAACTGGGCCTGACGGCTCGGGACCTGGAACCCTTTATCGGCTCCAGCGGCCGCGTGTCCGAAGTGCTGAACCACAAGCGCAAGTTGAGCCTGGCCATGATCAAGCGCCTGCATGAGGGTTTGCGCATTCCTTATGAGCAGTTGCTTGCGGGAGCTTGATCTTTAGCGTTTTAGAGGGCCCTATCGCGAGCAAGCCCGCGCCCACAGTGTGGGAGCGGGCTTGCTCGCGATGAGGCAACCAGCCTCGCTAAATCACCTACAGGCTCAACGAACGATTCGAAGCCTTGATGAACTCCCGCTTCAAGTCCTCAAAGGTATGCACCGCCGGGAACTGCGGGAACTCGCGAATCACGTTTTCCGGCGCATGGAACAGAATCCCACGATCCGCTTCCCCGAGCATGGTGGTGTCGTTGTAGGAGTCCCCGGCCGCGATCACGCGGTAGTACAAGGTCTTGAAGGCCAGCACCGACTGGCGCTTGGGATCTTTCTGGCGCAGTTGATAGCTCACCACCCGATCATTTTCATCGGTGATCAAACGGTGGCAAAGCAGGGTCGGAAAGCCCAGTTGGCGCATCAACGGCTGGGAAAACTCATAGAAGGTGTCCGACAGGATCACCACCTGGAAGCGCTCGCGTAGCCAATCGACGAACTCGATGGCCCCCTCCAGCGGCTTGAGGGTGGCGATCACTTCCTGGATATCCGACAGTTTCAAACCGTGTTCGTCGAGAATCCGCAGGCGCTGCTTCATCAGTACGTCGTAGTCGGGAATGTCCCGGGTGGTCGCCCGCAAGGATTCAATACCGGTTTTTTCAGCAAAGGCGATCCAGATTTCCGGAACCAGCACCCCTTCCAGGTCGAGACAGGCAATTTCCACAAGACACTCCCATTTGGATTTTTTTTCAGTTGAGCGAGCAAAAGGACTGCCGAACTCTAGCGATTCGCGCTGGCCGCCGCAACGCAGAGCGGATTTTGTTAACATCCCACTCCTATAGAGCGCTCAGCGCCACTGACCTGTAGGAACCGTCCTGATGAACCAAGCCTTCGACGTCGCTGAACTCGCCGCGACCTATGCCAACAAGTCCGCCCAGGACATCCTCAAGCTGGCGTTCAGCCAGTTCGGCGATGACCTGTGGATCTCCTTCAGCGGTGCCGAGGACGTGGTGCTGGTGGATATGGCCTGGAAGCTGAACAAAAACGTCAAGGTCTTCAGCCTCGACACCGGCCGCCTGCACCCGGAGACCTACCGGTTTATCGAGCAGGTGCGTGACTTCTACAAGATTGATATCGAGTTGATTTCCCCGGACCAGAGCAAGCTGGAACCCTTCGTCAAGGAAAAGGGCTTGTTCAGCTTCTACAAGGACGGCCATGGCGAATGCTGCGGCGTGCGCAAGATCGAGCCGCTGCGCCGCAAACTCTCGGGCGTCAGCGCCTGGGCCACCGGCCAGCGCCGCGACCAGAGCCCCGGCACCCGCAGCCAGGTGGCAGCCCTGGAAATCGACACGGCGTTCTCCACGCCGGAACGCACCCTCTACAAGTTCAACCCGCTGGCGCAAATGACCAGCGAAGAGGTCTGGGGCTATATCCGCATGCTGGAACTGCCTTACAACAGCCTGCACGAACGCGGCTTTATCAGCATCGGCTGCGAGCCGTGCACCCGCCCGGTGTTGCCGAACCAGCATGAGCGCGAAGGCCGCTGGTGGTGGGAAGAGGCGACGCAGAAGGAATGCGGGCTGCATGCGGGGAACATCATCAGCAAGGCCTGATCTGGCGACACATGACAAATGTCGGGTGAGCTTGTGTGGTGATCTTGTGTGGGAGATTCTATGTTGCAGGGAAACCCTGCAACCTTAAATTCGGCTGATATTCGCTCTGGTTTTTCATCAGCGCGAATGCCACCCGGCAGAGCTTGCGGGCGAGGATCACCAGGGCTTGGGTCTTTGCCAATCCTCGGGCCAGGTAGGACTCGTAATAGGGTTTCCAGGTCGGCGATCGGCTAGCGGCCATTGCTGCGTTGTGAGCAAGGCGCCGTAACTCCGAATCGCCCTTTTTACTCAGGTGCCGAGGACCGGCCTTCTTTCCGGAGTCTTTTGGTCTCAGATCCATCCCCAAGAAAGCGATGAATGCATCGCCACTGGCGAAATGGCCACGCATGAAGGCTGTCGCTAGACCCGTAGCCGTAAGATCACCAACCCCTTCAATGGCTTTGCAGCGCTTGATGTTTTCGGTGATGCCTGCCTCTTTGCTGACTTTGTGCAGCAACTTCTGAATGACCAGCTCAGCTTGTTTGAAGGACTTTAACTGCTGGGCCAATTCGTCCTTCAAAAGCGGTTCGCCCGACCAACTCAGCGTTAGGCTCACGCGCAAGTTGATAAGCTCTGCACGTCGGTGCAGTAAGCTTTTCAATAGCTTATAAGCCTGCGGAGGTGGGCTCCAGAGCCGCAGCCGTTCCTGCTCGCTGCTCAGGTAGCGCGCCAGCAAACGCGCATCGCAAGGGTCTGTTTTCGCCCGTTGGCCAATGCTTTCGCGGTAATGGCTCAACCGATAAGCGTCTACAACGTAAACCCGATGTCCCATTTCATGGGCGAGTTCAGCTGTGTCCAAGTGGTAAGTGCTGGTGGCTTCCAGGGCAATTGAGCTGTTGGCAGGTAGCGTTTTGAGCCAGCGGCCAAGAGCATCGCGGTCGTTGGTAATGGTTTGAATGGCTTTGAGGTCTTCGCGGTAGGCGACGACGTCGGCCTTGGCCACATCGATACCCAGAACCGTTGGTGAAGTAAGGATTGTCATAACAAATCCTCGGAGCTAGTGTTTAAGGGCTTGTCGGGGTCTACCCCAGCGCTGGCTTGCCTCTATCGTCGGTTTTCCCGATGAATTCCTTATCGGCGCTTGGGGTAGAAAGGGCGGGACGAGAAGTCTCCCACGGTCCGTACTGGCTAGAGTCGGAATCGGGCTTTTAGTCACCGCCCACCCCTTCAAGTTTAAACATACAAGCGGG
>NZ_CVTS01000068.1:0-270198 GCF_900004755.1 Pseudomonas sp. 25 R 14
CGGTGGCGCGTCCGGCGACGGGGTCAGCAGCGGCTCGCGGGCCAGCCGCGGCCTTGACCCGAAACTGATCAAGGACATCGAAAAACAATACGGCTTCGACAAGCCAGCCCATGAACGCCTGTGGCTGATGCTCAAGAGCTATGCCCAACTGGATTTCGGCAACAGCTTCTTTCGCGGCGCGACGGTGACCGACCTGATCCTGGAAAAACTGCCGGTGACCCTTTCCCTCGGCCTCTGGGCAACGCTGATCACCTACCTCGTGTCGATCCCCCTGGGCATCCGTAAGGCGGTGCGCCATGGCAGCAGTTTTGATGTTTGGAGCAGCACCGCCATCGTCATCGGCTACGCCATGCCGGCGTTCCTGTTTGCGATGTTCCTGATCGTGGTCTTCGCCGGCGGCACCACGCTGAACTGGTTCCCGGTGCGCGGCCTGGTGTCGGAGAACTTCGAGCAACTGAGCACCGTCGGCAAGATCGCCGATTACTTCTGGCACCTGGTGCTGCCCGTCACCTCCCTGGTGATCGGCGGGTTCGCCACCTTGACCATTCTCACCAAAAACTCGTTCCTCAATGAAATCACGCGCCAGTACGTGGTTACGGCGCGCGCCAAGGGCCTGAGCGAACGGCGCGTGCTCTACGGCCATGTATTTCGCAACGCCATGCTGCTGGTGATTTCCGGAATCCCCCAGGCGTTTATCAGTGTGTTTTTTGCCGGTTCACTGCTGATCGAGGTGATTTTCTCCCTCGACGGCCTCGGCCGCATGAGTTACGAGGCCGCCGTGTCGCGGGACTATCCAGTGGTCTTCGGCTCGCTGTTTATCTTCACCCTGTTCGGCCTCTTGATAAAACTGATCGGCGACCTCTGCTACACCCTGGTAGACCCGCGTATCGACTTCGCCGCGAGGAACGCCTGATGCTCAATCTGTCTCCCGTGGCCCGTCGGCGCTTCGAACGTTTCAAGCAAAACCGCCGGGGCTGGTGGTCGCTGTGGCTGTTTATCGGCCTCTTCATCCTGACCCTGGGCGGCGAGTTGATCGCCAACGACAAGCCGCTGGTACTCAGTTACCAGGACGAACTGTACTTCCCGGTGTTCAAGCGCTACACCGAACAACAGTTCGGCGGCCAGTTGCCGTTCCAGGCCGACTATCGCAGCGACTATGTGCAGCAACTGATCAAGAAGGACGGCGGCTGGATGCTGTTCCCGCCAATCCCGTTCAGCGACGACACGCCCAACTACGAGTTGACCCGCCCTGCCCCCAGCCCGCCTTCAGCGGTGAACTGGCTGGGCACCGACGATCAGTCCCGGGATGTGCTGGCGCGGGTGATCTTCGGCGCTCGGGTGTCGATCCTGTTCGCCCTGGCCCTGACCGTCATCAGCGCCACCATCGGCATTGCCGCCGGCGCCTTGCAAGGCTATTACGGCGGCTGGGTCGACCTGCTCGGCCAGCGCATCCTGGAAGTCTGGTCGGGGCTGCCAGTCCTGTACTTGCTGATCATCCTCTCGGGGTTTGTCGAGCCCAACTTCTGGTGGCTGCTGGGGATCATGGCGCTGTTTTCCTGGCTGGCCCTGGTGGATGTGGTGCGCGCCGAGTTCCTGCGTGGGCGTAACCTGGAATACGTGAAAGCCGCACGCGCCCTGGGCCTGGGTGACGGCAAGATCATCCGCCGGCATATCTTGCCGAACGCGATGACCGCCACCTTGAGCTACCTGCCCTTTATCCTGACCGGGGCGATTTCCACCCTCAGCGCCCTGGATTTCCTCGGCTTCGGCATGCCCGCAGGCAGCGCGTCCCTCGGTGAATTGATCGCCCAGGGCAAGCAGAACCTGCAAGCGCCATGGCTGGGATTGACCGCATTTTTCACCCTGGCACTGATTCTATCGCTGCTGGTATTTATCGGCGAGGCGTTGCGCGATGCCTTCGACCCACGTTCATGAGTGAATCCGTATGAGCGACAACCTGATCGAGATCCGCGACCTGTGCGTCGCCTTCAGCGGCCAGACCGTGGTGCGCAACCTGTCCCTGGATGTTCGCCCCGGCGAGTGCCTGGCGCTGGTGGGTGAGTCTGGCTCCGGCAAGTCGGTGACTGCCCATTCGATCCTGCAACTGCTGCCCCAGGCCGGCACCACGACCACAGGCTCGGTGCGTTATCGCGGCCAGGAACTGATCGGTGCCGGGCCCAGCGCCCTGCAAAAACTGCGCGGCAACCGGATTGCGATGATCTTCCAGGAGCCGATGACCTCCCTCAACCCCTTGCACAGCATCGAAAAGCAGATCGGCGAAACCCTGCTGCTGCACAAGGGGCTCGGCGGCAAGGCGGCCCAGGCACGCATCCTTGAACTGCTGGAGCTGGTGGGCATCCAAAAGCCCCGGGAGCGCCTCAAGTCCTACCCCCATCAGTTGTCGGGCGGCCAACGCCAACGGGTGATGATTGCGATGGCCCTGGCCTGCGAGCCGGAACTGCTGATCGCCGACGAACCGACCACCGCGCTGGACGTCACCGTGCAGCGCAAGATCCTGCTGCTGCTCAAATCCTTGCAGCAGCGCCTGGGCATGTCGCTGTTGCTGATCAGCCACGACCTCAACCTGGTGCGCAGCATTGCCCAGCGCGTGTGCGTGATGCAGGCCGGGGAAATTGTCGAGCAGGCCGACTGCCAAGCCCTGTTCAATGCCCCGCAACACCCCTACAGCCGCCTGCTGCTGGACGCCGAGCCGGTCGGCACGGCACTGTGCCAGGACACGCGCGAAAACGTCTTGCAGGTCGACGGCTTGAGTGTGCGATTCCCCATCGGGGGCGGGCTGTTTCGCCCCAAGCAGTACCTGCAGGCGGTGGACGGCATCAGCCTGGACCTGCAACGGGGCAAGACCTTGGGGATCGTCGGCGAGTCCGGCTCCGGCAAGTCGACCCTGGGCCAGGCGATCCTGCGCTTGCTCGACTCCAGCGGCAGCATCCGCTTTCAGGGTGAAGCTCTCGACAGCCTCAACCAGAAGCAGATGCGCCCTTGGCGCAAACAGATGCAGGTGGTGTTCCAGGACCCATTCGGCAGCCTCAGCCCACGCATGTCGGTGCAACAGATCATCAGCGAAGGCCTGGAAGTGCATGCGCCGTGCAGCCTCAAGGAACGTGACGCGCAAGTGATCAAGGTGCTCGAAGACGTCGGCCTCGATCCGGCCAGCCGCCATCGCTACCCCCATGAGTTCTCCGGTGGCCAGCGCCAACGCATCGCCATCGCCCGCGCGCTGGTGCTGCGCCCGGCGCTGATGCTGCTGGACGAACCGACCTCGGCGCTGGACCGCACCGTACAAAAACAAGTGGTGACGCTGCTGCGCGAACTGCAGGAAAAGTATGGCCTGACCTACCTGTTCATCAGCCATGACCTGGCCGTGGTGCGCGCCATGGCCCACGATATGATCGTGATCAAGGATGGCCAGGTGGTCGAGCGCGGCCCGAGCCAGGAACTGTTCGACTCACCGCAACACCCCTACACCCAGGAGCTGCTCGCAGCCACACAACTGCCCTTGTAGGAGCGAGCTTGCTCGCGAAGATCGTTAACGATAGCGCGAAAAGCCTGCCACCCCGAGGGGTCCTCAGGTTTTTCGCGAGCAAGCTCGCTCCTACAAGGGGCGGTGTGATCCTAATAACCTTTGTATTGGCGGCGCCTGCATGAACACCACCGAAAGCCTCAAGGACTACCAGCACGTTCGCGGCCTGGCGATCCAGTCCCTGTTCGAGATTATCGAGCAGTCCAGTGAAGGCACGGTGATTGTCGACCGCGATGCCAATATCGTGTGGATGAACGAGCGCTACGCCAAGCGTTTCGGCCTGAAAAGCGCCGACCAGGCCATCGGCCAGCCGTGCGAGCAGGTCATTTCCAACAGCCTGTTGCGCCAGGTGGTGCGCACTGACCAGCCGATCCTCCTGGATATCCAGGACACGCCCAAAGGCCCACTGGTGGTGATGCGCCTGCCGATCCACGACGATGCCGGCAAGGTGATCGGCGCCATCGGCTTTGCCCTGTTCGATGAACTGCGCAACCTTTCGCCGATGATCGAACGCTACCTGAGCATGCAACAGGAGTTGGCCTCGACCCGCTCGCTGCTGCGCTCACGCCAGAGCAAATACAACTTCGCACACTTTATCGGCACCAGCGCCGCCAGCCTGGAAGTCAAGCGCCGGGCGCGGCGCAGTGCGAGTGCCGAGTCACCGGTGTTGCTGCTGGGCGAGACCGGCACCGGCAAGGAGCTGCTGGCCCAGGCCATCCACGGCGCCTCCCCACGCGCCAACAAAGCCTTTGTCAGCATCAACAGCGCGGCCATTCCCCACGACCTTTTGGAAGCCGAATTTTTCGGCACCGCGCCCGGCGCATTCACCGGCGCCGACCGCAAGGGCCGCCCCGGCAAATTGCAGATCGCCCAGGGCGGGACACTGTTTCTCGATGAAATCGGTGACATGCCACTGCCCCTGCAAAGCAAGTTGCTGCGGGTGTTGCAGGAGAAAGAGTTTGAGCCGGTGGGCTCCAACGAGATGATCCACAGCGACGTGCGGATAATCGCCGCGACGTCCACCGACCTGGAAGCGGCGATCAAGCGCGGCGAGTTTCGCGCCGACTTGTATTACCGCCTCAACGTGTTGCCGATCCAGGTGCCACCGTTGCGCGAACGCCTGGATGATATTCCGGCGTTGAGTGAAGCGATCCTTGAAGAACTGCGCAGCCAGCATGAACTGGACCGCGAAGCCCTGGCGCTGCTGGCCCAGCATGCCTGGCCGGGGAACATCCGCGAATTGCGCAACGTGCTGGAGCGGGCCGCCTTGCTCAGTGATGACCTGATACTGGATGCGCGGGAAATTCGTGCGGCGATTGGTACGTTCAGCCCGGTGGAACGCGATGCCGTGGCACCGGTTGACGTCGAAACCTTCAGCGTGGCGCGGGAGCGGTTTGACCGGCAGTTGATTGGTGCGGCGTTGAGCCAATGCGGCGGCAATGTGATCGAGGCGGCCAAGCGGTTGGGGCTGGGGCGGTCGACGCTGTACAAGAAGATGGTGGCGCTGGGCATCGAATAGTCTCAATAAAGAGACTCAACTCTCAAAACAAAGACACTCTAAATGTGGGAGCGGGCTTGCTCGCGAAAGCGCTGGTTCAGCCATAAATCAGTTGACTGACACACTGCTTTCGCGAGCAAGCCCGCTCCCACATTTGCTCTTCATTTGTCTTTAAATAGAGACATGATTTGAAAATCAGTCACGAAGACTTATAAATATTCATACATATCAATAAGTTATGAACTTGGCACAATTCCCGCTACAGCCCCTTCCTACAGCTTCACCCCACAACAATAACAATCCGATGGAGACACACCATGAGTGTGATCATTGCCCTGGCGGCGCTCGCGCTGCTGATGCTGGCTGCCTACCGTGGCTATAGCGTCATCCTGTTCGCCCCCATCGCCGCCCTTGGCGCCGTGTTGCTCACCGACCCTTCCGCTGTCGCCCCTGCCTTTACCGGGGTGTTCATGGAGAAAATGGTCGGCTTTATCAAACTCTACTTCCCGGTGTTCCTGCTCGGCGCGGTGTTCGGCAAGCTGATCGAGCTGTCGGGCTTTTCACGCTCGATCGTGGCTGCGGCCATTCGCTTGCTCGGCACCCGCCAGGCGATGCTGGTGATCGTGCTGGTCTGCGCCCTGCTGACTTACGGCGGCGTGTCGCTGTTCGTGGTGGTGTTTGCGGTGTACCCGTTTGCCGCCGAGATGTTCCGCCAGAGCAATATCCCCAAGCGCCTGATCCCCGCGACCATCGCCCTGGGCGCGTTCTCGTTCACCATGGACGCCCTGCCCGGCACCCCACAGATCCAGAACATCATCCCCAGCACTTTCTTCAACACCACTGCCTGGGCCGCGCCCTGGCTGGGTTTGATCGGCACGATCTTTGTGTTCTGCGCCGGCATGCTGTACCTGGCGCGCCAGCGCAACAAGGCCCAGCGTGCCGGTGAAGGCTATGGCACCGAGTTGCGCAACGAGCCGGAAACCGCCGAAGACCTGAGCCTGCCCAACCCGTGGATTGCCTTGTCGCCACTGATTCTGGTGGGAGTGATGAACCTGCTGTTCACCCACTGGATCCCGCAATGGTATGGCAAGACCCACAGCCTCGCCCTGCCGGGCATGAGCGCGCCGGTGACCACCGAAATCGCCAAGCTCACCGCCATCTGGGCGGTGCAGGCCGCCTTGCTGGTGGGGATCATCATGGTCCTGGTGTTCGGCTTTTCGGCGATCAAGAGCAAGCTGGCCGAAGGCAGCAAAAGTGCGGTCAGCGGCGCCCTGCTGGCGGCGATGAACACCGCGTCCGAATACGGTTTCGGCGCAGTCATTGCCTCGCTGCCGGGCTTTTTGGTGCTGGCGGACTGGCTCAAGGGCATCCCCAACCCGCTGGTCAACGAAGCGATTACCGTGACCCTGCTGGCCGGCATCACCGGCTCTGCTTCGGGCGGCATGAGCATTGCCCTGGCGGCCATGTCCGAGAGCTTTATTTCGGCGGCCCATGCAGCCAATATCCCCCTGGAAGTGCTGCACCGGGTTGCGGCCATGGCCAGCGGCGGCATGGACACCCTGCCGCACAACGGCGCGGTCATCACGCTGTTGGCGGTCACCGGGCTGACGCACCGCGAGGCCTACAAGGATATTTTCGGCATCACGATCATCAAGACCCTCGCGGTGTTCGTGGTGATCGGTACTTTCTACGCCACCGGCATTGTGTGAGGTTTTCATGACGACATTGAATGGCAAGACCGCTCTGGTCACCGGCTCCACCAGCGGCATCGGCCTGGGCATTGCCCTGAGCCTGGCCAAGGCCGGCGCCAACCTGATCCTCAACGGTTTCGGCGATGCCAGCGCGGTGATTGCCCAGGTGCAAGCCTTTGGCGGCAAGGTCGGCCACCACCCGGCCGATGTCAGCGACCCGGCGCAGATCGCCGAGATGGTCGCCTACGCCGAGCAAGAGTTCGGCGGTATCGATATCCTGGTCAACAACGCCGGCATCCAGCATGTAGCGGCAGTGGAAGACTTTCCGGTAGAACGCTGGGACTCGATCATCGCCATCAACCTTTCATCGGTGTTCCACAGCACCCGCCTGAGCCTGCCGGGCATGAAGGCCAAGGGTTGGGGGCGGATCGTCAATATCGCCTCGGTGCATGGCCAGGTCGGCTCGGTGGGCAAGGCGGCCTATGTGGCGGCCAAGCATGGGGTGATCGGCCTGACCAAGGTCGTGGGCCTGGAGACCGCCACCAGCAATGTAACGTGCAACGCTATTTGCCCGGGTTGGGTGCTGACGCCGCTGGTGCAGAAGCAGATCGATGATCGCATCGCCGCCGGCGTTGACCCGCAGCAGGCCCAGCATGATCTGCTGGCTGAAAAACAGCCGTCGCTGGAATTCGTGACCCCGCCGCAACTGGGCGAGTTGGTGCTATTTCTGTGCAGCGAAGCCGGGAGCCAGGTGCGTGGCGCGGCGTGGAATATCGATGGTGGGTGGCTGGCCCAATAACCCCATCCTCAGCACAACGCCGATCCAAATGTGGGAGCGGGCTTGCTCGCGAAAGCAGTGTGTCAGTCAACCTATTCATTACTGAACCACCGCTTTCGCGAGCAAGCCCGCTCCCACCTTAGGATCTTTGCAGTGTCAAACATCTGCGACAAGAACAAGAGACGTGCTTATGTCCGACATCCTCTGGCAACCTAGCCCGGAACGCATCCACAACACCCGGATGGACCAGTTCCGACGCTTTATCAATGATCGCCACGCCTTGCAGATCAACGATTACCCAGCCCTGCACCAATGGAGTATCGACCAGCGCCCGGACTTCTGGGCGGCGATTGTCGAGTTCTTCGACGTGCAATGGCGCACGCCGCCTGCCGCCATACTGGTGGAAGGCACGCAGATGCCCAGCGCCCAGTGGTTTCCCGGCGCCACCCTGAACTTTGCCGAACACCTGCTACGGCGTCGCGATGACCACCCCGCCGTGGTCGCGATCAGCGAAGACGGCCAGCGCGAACAACTGACCTATGCCGAACTGGCCGCGCACGTCGCCGGCCTGCAACGCAGCCTGCAAGCGGCCGGAGTGGGCCTGGGCGATCGCGTCGCAGCGTGCATGCCCAACACCTGGCAAACCCTGGTGGGCATGCTGGCGACCACCAGCCTCGGCGCGATCTGGTCCTGTTCCTCGCCGGACTTCGGCACCCAAGGCGTGATCGACCGCTTCGGCCAGATCGAACCCAAGGTACTGATCACCTGTGCCGGTTATCGCTACGCCGGCAAGTTGATCGACCAGAGCGCCAAGCTCAACGAAATCCTCGAACGCCTGCCCTCCCTGCAACAACTGATCATCGTGCCCTACGCCCGGCCCGAGGCGCGTGTCGACGATTATCAGACCCAGGCCAATATCAGCCTGTGGGACGACTTTTACAGCGCAGGCGGCGAACCGCAGTTTGTCGCCGTGCCCTTCGACCACCCGCTCTATATCCTCTACTCCAGCGGCACCACTGGCGTGCCCAAGTGCATCATCCACGGCACCGGCGGCGTGCTGCTGACCCACCTCAAGGAACACGGCCTGCACGCCGACCTGTCGCGCGACGATTGCCTGTTCTACTACACCACCTGCGGCTGGATGATGTGGAACTGGCTGGTCTCGGTATTGGCTATCGGCGCCACGGTGGTGCTGTATGACGGCTCGCCCTTTCATCCCGGCCCCGAACGGCTGATCGACCTGATCGACCAGGAACGCATCAGCGTGTTCGGCACCAGCCCGAAATTTCTCGCGACCCTGGAAAAATCCGGCCTGCAACCGCGCGCAAGCCATGACCTGGGCAGCCTCAAGGGCCTGATCTCCACTGGCTCGCCGCTCTCGCCCCAGAGCTACGACTACGTGTACCGCGAGATCAAACACGAGCTGTGCCTGTCGTCGATGTCCGGGGGTACCGATATCGTCTCCTGCTTTGTCATCGGCAACCCGGTGCTGCCGGTACGCCGCGGTGAGATGCAGTGCAAGAGCCTGGCGATGGCCATCGAGGTCTGGGACGACCAGGGTCGGCCACTGGTTGGCGAAAAAGGCGAGCTGGTGTGTACCCGGCATTTCCCGGCCATGCCCATCGGCCTGTGGAATGACCCGCAAGGGGAAAAACTGCGGGCCTCGTATTTCAGCCAGTTCCCCGGCGTCTGGGCCCAGGGCGACTATGCCGAACAACGTCCCAATGGCAGCCTGCTGATCCATGGGCGTTCGGATGCGGTGCTCAACCCTGGCGGGGTGCGCATCGGCACGGCGGAGATTTACCGCCAAGTGGAGAAAGTCCCGCAGGTCATGGAAAGCCTGGCCATTGGCCAACGCTGGCAGGACGATGTGCGCGTGGTGCTGTTTGTGCGCCTCAATGAAGGCGAACACCTGGACGCAGCCCTTGAGCAGCAGATCCGCGAGGTGATCCGCGCCAACACCACACCGCGTCACGTACCGGCGAAGATCCTCAGCGTGACCGATATTCCGCGCACCATCAGCGGCAAGATCGTCGAGCTGGCAGTGCGTAATGTGGTGCATGGCGAGCCGGTGAAAAACACCGATGCCCTGGCCAACCCCCAAGCCCTGGAGCAATTTCGCAACCGCCCTGAACTGGCATAAATGATGAAAGGTTTCAGCTATAACGCACTCATTTGAAGAAAAACCCCTCAAGCATGCTATTTTTCGAGGGGTAATCAGCCACTCCCGCACCACGGGAGCACTGGCTTTGGTCATTCTTCAAGCGTTACACGCAGGGCACCTACATGAACGGATCACCCACCGGCAGCGAGGCCGCGACACTGATCGCGCGGCTGGACTGGGCCACAAGCCCCCTCGGTGATGCCAGCCGCTGGCCGCAAAGCCTGCGCACGGCAATCGATATCGTCATCCACTCTCCGATGCCGATGCTGTTGCTGTGGGGCGACGAACTCACACAGATCTACAACGATGGCTTCGCCCTGCTGGCCGGCAACAAACACCCCCAGGCCTTCGGCCAACCCACCCATTTGGTCTGGCCGGAACTGCAACACTTCACCGACCCGATCTACAGCGCCGTCCTCACCGGCCAGGTGCGTACCTTTACCGAGCAACGATTTGTCCTGCAGCGCAATCACCGCGATACGGAAATCTGGCTGGACCTGACCTACAGCCCGATTCGCGATGAACGTGGCCGGGTCGCCGGGATCCTGGGGACGGCGATTGAAACCAACGAACGCCGGCAACTGGCCCAAGAGCTGCAACAACGCTCCGACGCCAGCCTCAAGGCCCAGCACAACACCGAGCAACGCCTGCAACTGGCCCTGGCCGCCACTGATGCGGTAGGCACCTGGGACTGGGACATCAGCGAAGATCGCTTTATCGCCGACAGCCATTTCGCCCAGTTGCATGGGGTTGATCCATGCAATGCCCAACAGTTGCCCATCAGCGATTACCTGCAAGGCGTGCACCCAGAAGACCGCGGCATGGTCGCCCGCAGCATCAAGCATTGCATTACCCATGGCACCGAGTACGCCGAAGAGTATCGCCTGCTCCAGGCGGACGGCCAGGTGCGCTGGGTGTTTGCCCGTGGCCGCTGCTACAAGGATCACCACGGCCGGCCGGCGCGCTTTCTCGGCGCCGCGCTGGACCTGACCGAACGCAAGCAGACCGAACAAGCCCTGCGCCAGAGCCAGACCGAGCTGCAGTTGATCATCAACGCCATGCCGGTGCTGATCGGCTATGTCGACCACGAAGAACGCTTTCGCCTGAACAACAGCGCCTACCTCGACTGGTATGGGCTGACGCCGCAAGAGCTGTATGGCAAGACCATTCGCGAAGTCATCGGCGCCGAGATCTATGCCGGGCGCGCCGATAAAATCGCGGCCGCGCTCAAGGGTAAGGCCTGCAGTTTTGTCACCATCACCCCCCACCGCGATGGCCGGCCACGGCATGCGTTGATGAAGTACCTGCCGCGTTTCAGCGCGGACGGCTCGGTCAACGGCTTCTATATCTTTGTGATCGATGAGACCGAACGCAAACTCACCGAAGAAGCGCTGCGCCATCTCAATGACAACCTGGAAGAGCGCGTGGTCCAGCGCACCCAGGCCCTGGCCGAAGCCAACCAGCGCCTGCAAAACGAGATGTTCGAGCGCGAGCGCGCCGAAGACGCCCTGCGCCATGCGCAAAAAATGGAAGCGGTCGGCCAGCTTACCGGCGGTATCGCCCATGACTTCAACAACATGCTCACCGGAATCATTGGCAGCCTGGACCTGATGCAGCGCTACCTCGCCGCCGGACGTAGCGATGAGATTGGCCGCTTCACCGAAGCCGCCGTGTCCTCGGCCCATCGCGCGGCCGCGTTGACCCACCGCCTGCTGGCCTTCTCCAGGCGCCAGTCCCTGGATCGCCGCCCCCTGGACCCGAACCAGTTGGTCGCGTCCCTGGAAGAACTGTTCCGCCGCACCAAAGGCGCCCATATCGACCTCAAGGTGCAACTGGGCAACGATATCTGGCCGGTGAACACCGACGCCAGCCAACTGGAAAACGCCCTGCTCAACCTGGTGATCAACGCCCGCGACGCCATGCCCGATGGCGGGCTGCTGAGCATCGAGACGGCCAACAGCTACCTGGACGGCACTGACATCACCACCCTGGAGCCCGTCAAGGCCGGTGATTATGTGATGCTTGGCGTATGCGACAACGGCGCCGGGATGACGCCAAAGATCCTGGCCAAGGCCTTCGACCCGTTCTTCACCACCAAGCCCATCGGCCAGGGCACCGGCCTGGGTCTGTCGATGATTTATGGCTTTGCCCAGCAATCCGGCGGCCACGTCACGATCCACAGCGAGCCGGGCCGAGGCACCTGCGTGCGCCTGTACCTGCCGCGCCTGCATGGCACCGCGTTGGAAAAAGTCCTGCCGCAAAGCCCCATGGAAGCGCCGGTGGCGCGAGACGGCGAAGCCGTGGTGGTGGTCGAAGACGATACGGCGGTGCGCATGCTGGTGGTCAACCTGCTGGATGAGCTGGGCTACACTGCCCACCAGGCCGCCGACGCGCGGGCGGCCTTGCCGTTGCTGGAGTCTGACCTGCGGGTGGACTTGCTGGTGACGGATGTCGGCCTGCCCGGCATGAACGGCCGGCAACTGGCGGAAATCGCCCGCCAGCATCGCCCGCAGCTCAAAGTGCTGTTCATGACCGGTTACGCCGAAACGGCCACCGAACGCCAAGGCTTCCTGGAGGACGGTATGGACATGGTGGCCAAGCCATTTTCCATCGACCTGCTGGCCACAAAAATCCGCAGCATGATCAACGTCAAAGGCCAAGTTGATGCATAATCGCGCGCCTTCAAGCCCGACCGTTGCAAGGTAACTGCCCGATGAAAGCCCAAGCCCGTCATATCCTGGTCAAGACCAGCGAAGAAGCCGAACAGCTCAAGCAACGTATTGCCAAGGGCGAAGCCTTTGATGTGCTGGCCAAGAAGTTCTCCACCTGCCCGTCCGGCAAGCGCGGTGGCGACCTCGGTGAAGTACGGCCGGGACAGATGGTCGGGGTGATCGATGCGGTGATTTTCAAGAAGCCGCTGCGGGTGGTACACGGCCCGATCAAGAGCAAGTTTGGTTATCACCTGGTGCAGGTGTTCTACCGCGACTGAGCGCTTGGCTCAAAACCGCTATCGCAGGCAAGCCAGCTCCCACACTTGGAGGTGTGAACCCGCCCAAAATGTGGGAGCCGGGCTTGCCCGCGATCCGCCGCAGGCGACCTTACACTCTCAATCCCTGGGAATCAGCGCCCCCGGAACCTGGATCACCCGGCTCGCCAGCCAATGCCCAGCCAAGGCTGCCTCTTGCGGCGAACCACCGCGCAGCCGGCTGGCCAGGTACGCCGCGCTGAACGAATCCCCCGCCGCCGTGGTGTCCACCACCTGCTCGACCACCACCGCCGGCACCGCGAAACGTTCAGCGCCACAACGAATCAGACAATCATCCGCCCCGCGCTTGAGCACCACTTCACTGATGTCCGGGTAGGCGGCGAACACCTGCTCGCTGTCGACATAGCCAAACAAGGCCCGTTCATCATCCTCGGTGAGCAAGGCCATATCCACATGGGCAAGCACCTGCTGATAGGCCGCGCGAGCAGCTTCGACACCGGCCCACAGACGTGGACGGTAGTTATTGTCGAACACCACCCGAGCACCGCGCTGGCGGGCTTCAACCAAGACCGTCAACAGGCGTTCGCGCCCTGTTTCGCCCAATACAGCCAGGGTAATACCGCTGAAATACAACACGTCATAACTCGGCAAGGCAGCTAGAATCGGTTCGGCCGCAGGCGTGGTGAAACAGTCGCGCACCGCCGCTTCGTTGCGCCAGTAGAGAAACTTACGCTCACCGCTGGCATCGGTCTGGATGCAATACAAACCCGGCAGGCGCCCCGGCAGACGCTGGACCTGTTCCAGGCCCAGACCTTCAGCGGCCCATTGCTGGCACATGGCATCACTGAAACTGTCATCGCCCAGGGCGGTGACGTAGTCCACCGTGCTGTGTGCGCCGAGTTCGCGGCGCAGGTAGACGGCGGTGTTCAAGGTATCGCCGCCGAAGCTCTGTTGCAGGCTGCCGTCGGCGCGGTGTTGCAATTCGATCATGCATTCGCCGATCAGGGCGATGCGGGGGATTGGCTTCATGTCACAGATCTCCAAATACACCTCCACTGTAGGAGCGAGCTTGCTCGCGAAAAACTCAAGATCGCCACGGGTTGTCAGATAGCCAGCGCTATCGTTGACGATTTTCGCGAGCAAGCTCGCTCCTACAGTGGGCCGCGGTCTAGAAGCAGGTGCGCAGCGACTCAACCACCTGCAACTGCTCATCCACCAGGCACCCCACCTGCCACTTGTCGAAGGTCAGGCACGGGTGCGAGGTGCCAAAGGAGATGATGTCGCCAATGCGCAGCTCAACCCCCGCCGCCACACTCATGAACGCATGCTGGTCCATCACCGCCGTGACCTTGCAGCCACTCACATCATCGCCCGCCGCCGGCAGCACGCCGGCCTTGTAGCGTTTGAGCGGCACCGGCAAGCCGGCGTCGTAGGCCACGTCACGCTTGCCCAGGGCAATCACCGCAAACCCCGGCTCCGGCAACGACTGCACATGAGCCCAGACTTCCAAGGCCGGGCGCAAGCCTTCGCTGAGGTCGCTGCGCCGGTCGAGCACACAGCATTGCGCCTCCTTGTAGATGCCATGGTCGTGGGCCACATAGCTGCCAGGGCGCAGCACGCTGAGGAAACGCCCCTCGGCATTTTGCGCGGCGAAGGACTCGGCGATCAGGTCATACCAGGCCGAACCCGAAGCCGTGATGATCGGCTTGCCCAGGTCGAAGGCACCGCTGTTCTGCATATCCACCGCCAGGCGTACCAGGGACGCGGCAAACTCGCGGATACCACGGATGGCATGCTCGCCATGGATCACCCCTTCGTAACCTTCGATACCCGTGAGCGCCAGGGCCGGCTGGGCCTTGATCGCCCGTGCCAGGTCCAGCACCTCTTGCTCGCTGCGACAGCCACAGCGCCCGCCGACCACACCGTACTCGATCATCACGTTCAGGCGCAGGCCACGGGCAGCGAAGAACGCACCGAGGTCAGCCACGTTGTCCGGGTGGTCGACCATGCAATGGAAGTCAAAACCCGGGTCAGCCAACAGCTCGGCGATCAACGCCATGTTCGGTGCGCCCACCAATTGGTTGGCCATCAACACCCGACGCACCCCGCCGGCATAGGCCGCGCGAGTCTGTACTGCCGTGGCCAGGGTGATGCCCCAGGCGCCTTGCGCCAACTGACGCTCAAACAGCGCCGGCATCATGCTGGTCTTGCCATGGGGCGCCAGTTGCGCGCCGCTTTTGCTGACAAAGTCCTGCATCCAGCGAATGTTGTGTTCCAGTGCAGCACGGTGCAGCACCAGGGCTGGCAGGCTGACGTCGCGCACCAGGTGGGCACCGCTGGCAGCAGCGCCTTTTTCAACAGCATTGAAGGCAGACATGGGGTTACTCCGTTTTGCTATTCGTTGATGCGCCGGGCCAGATTGTTGGCGCTTTCGATCAGCACCCGGCGATAGTCGTTGTAGTTGTTCTTGGCGTCGGCCCGTGGAGCGACGATGCACAGGGTCGCAATGGCGATACCCTGGGCATCGCGTACCGGGGCGGCAAAGCAGTGGGTAAAGGTGTCGGCGACGCTGTCGAAGGAGAAAAAACCATCGACCGTGGCCTGGCGGATTTGCCCGAGGAAAGTCTCCAGGGGCAGGCGCTGGCCGTCCGGCAGGATGAAGTCATCGTGGTCGATCAAGTCGATAATCTGCTGGTCGCTCAAGTGCCCAAGTAACAGGCGCCCGGAAGCCGTCCAGGGGATTGGCGCGTTCTCACCGATGTCCGAGGAAATGCGGAAATGCCGCTCGCCCTCGCGCATCAGCGCCACCGTGTATTTACGCCCGTTGAGCAGGCACATCTGCGCCGTTTCATGGGTCTGGCTGACGATCTCCTGCAGGGCGTGATCGGCCTCGCGGGTCAGGTCGAAATGACGCAAGTGGGCCTGCCCGAGGAAGTACAGCTGACGGCCCAGGTAGACGTGGCCGTCCTTGCCCACCGCTTCGAGAATCCGCCGCTCCAATAGGGACGCGACCAGCTCATAGACCGTGGACTTGGGGCTGCCGATGCCGCTGGCGATATCGTTGGGGCGCAGGGGCTGGCCGACTTCCTTGAGAAAATCGAGGATATCGAACGCTCGGTCGAGGCCTTTGGCGCGGCGTTTGATGGTGTCTTCGGTCATGGCAGTCTTCGGTCCGGAAATCATAGGGCTTGCACCCAATCCCCTGTGGGATTGGATTTGAGTGGTCTTCAGATCGGGCATTTAGCCTTTTTTCTTGTAGGCCACGCAATCGATCTCAACCTTGCAATCGACCATCATGTTCGCCTGCACACAGGCCCGTGCCGGGGCATGTTCGGGGGTGAAGTATTCGCCGAACACCTTGTTGAAACTCCAGAAATCCCGTGGATCTTCCAGCCATACACCGACACGCACCACGTCTTCAAGACCATAACCGGCCTCTTCCAGGATCGCGACGACGTTCTTCATGGTCTGGTGGGTCTGCTCGACAATCCCGCCATTGATGATTTCGCCCCCCACCGCCGGCACCTGCCCGGACACATACAACCAGCCATCCGCTTCCACCGCGCGGGCAAACGGGCGGGGTTGGCCGCCACCTGCAGTGCTGCCAGCGCCGTAACGAGTAATGCTCATAAAGTTGCTCCTTGATTAAAAACGAATATTTTTCAGAAATTCCGCCAAGCGCGGTGATTGGGGGCGCTCGAAGATAGCCTTCGGCGGCCCCTGCTCTTCAATCCGGCCCTGGTTCATAAATACGATGTTGTCCGAGACCTCGTAGGCAAAGCGCATTTCATGGGTCACCAGCAGCATGGTCATGCCCTCTTGCGCCAGGTTCTTGATCACACTGAGCACTTCGCCCACCAACTCCGGGTCCAGCGCCGAGGTCACTTCGTCGAACAGCATCAGGCTCGGGTTCATCGCAATCGCCCGGGCAATTGCCACGCGCTGCTGCTGGCCGCCAGACAACTGACCGGGGAAGTGGTTGCGCCGTTCCAGGAGGCCGACGCGCTCCAGCCATTTTTCTGCCAGGGCCACCGCTTCGTCCTTGCCCATGTGCTTGACCTTGAGCAGGCCCAGGGTAACGTTCTGCAACGCGGTCAGATGAGGGAACAGGTTGAATTGCTGGAACGCCATGCCGGTCATCGCGCGATGTTGGGCGATGACCTTTTCCGGATGGCGCACGCGTTTGCCGGCGACATCGCGGTAACCGATGGACTCACCGTCGAGGGTGATCTGCCCACCCTGGAACTCTTCCAGCAGGTTGACGCAACGCAGCAGTGTGGTCTTGCCCGAGCCGCTGGAGCCGATCAACGTCACGACGTTGCCACGTTGCAGCGACAGATCGACGCCCTTGAGCACTTCCACCGCGCCATATTGCTTGCGCAGGCCGCTGATGTTGAGCAATGGTTGATTCATGGCAAGGCCACCCGCTTTTCAATGTAGCGCCCGAATAACTCGATGGCGTAGTTGATGACAAAGAACAGAAACCCGGCGAACAGGTAGAACTCCAGGGTCATGAAGGTCCGCGCGATGACTTGCTGGGTACTCAACAGCAATTCGGCAACGCCGATCACCGACAACAGGGTCGAGGCCTTGACGATCTCAGTGGAGGAATTGACCCAGGTCGGCAAAATCTGCCGCAGCGCCTGGGGCAACAACACATACCCCAGGGACTGGTAGAAGGTCAGCCCGATGGCCTTGCCGGCCTCCAGTTGCCCACGGGGAATGGCTTGCAGCGCACCGCGCACAATCTCGGCGACATGGGAGCCGCAAAACAGCGTCAGGCCCAGGGCGCCGGCTTGGAAAGCACTGATCTGCCAGCCGAGCGCCGGCGCCATGTAGAAACAGGCCAGCACCAACACAAACACCGGGGTACCCCGGATCAGGTCGACGTACAGGCGAAACGGCGCGCGCATCCAGAACTTGCCGTAGGTCAGCACCAGCCCGGCGACGATGCCGATCAGGGTGCCGAAGATAATCGCCAGCACCGAGCAATACACGCTGGTCTGGAACCCAGTCCAGAGGGTTTCCCGGGCGATCCACAACTCATGCAGCCAATACATGGAAAACCCCTCTTATCGACGGATCGCCAAACGCTGCTCCAGGTAACGCAGCAGCATGGCGATGAGGTAACAGGCAGCCACATAGAGCGCAGTCGTCACCAGCCAGGTTTCAATCACCCGGTAGCTTTCGACGTTGATCTTGCGGGCGTAATAGGTCAGCTCCGGCACGGCAATCGCGGCCGCCAGGGAGGTGTCCTTGAACAGCGAGATAAAGTTGTTCGACAGGGCCGGCAGCACATTGCGCAGCATTACTGGCACGGTGATATAGGCGCGGATCTGCCACTCACCCAGGCCAATCGCCAGGCCTGCCTCGCGCAAGCCCTTGGGAATATTCAACAGGCCGGCACGGAACACTTCGGTCAGGTAGGCGCCGGCGTACAACGACAGGGTGATGATGAACGAGGGGATCTTGTCCAGGCGGATGCCCAGGCTGGGCAAGGCGAAATAGATCAACAGGATCAGCACCAGGATCGGCGTGTTGCGCACCACCGTCACATACACCGAGGCCAGGATGCGTAACGCGCGGTGTTTGGACAGCATGGCAAAGGCCATCAACAGGCCAATCACGCAGCCGATGGCAATCGACAGCAAGGCCAGTTGCAGGCCCAGGCCGAGCCCCACCAGCAAGGTGTCGAAATCACGCCATACCGCGGCAAAATTCAACTGATAGTTCATGGTCGGCAATACCTTGACCGGGGCGCCAGCAACGACGCCCCGCGCTCACAATTCATTTGAACTCGACGGGAAAACCAATCGCCGGGGTCGGCAGATCGACACCAAACCACTGTTTGAACGACGCTGCGTAGGTCGGGAACTCCACGCCGGTCATGGCTTCATGCAGGGCCGTGTTGACGAAATTCAGCCAGTCCTGGTCGCCACGCTTGACCGCACACGCATAGGTTTGCGGGCTCCAGGCGTAGGTAGGGCTACGGTAGCGACCGGGGTTCTGCACCATCAGGTACTTGACCGAAGACTGGTCGGTGGCGGCGGTGTCGGCACGCCCGGAGTTCACGGCCTGGTACATCAGGTCGACGCTGTCGTACTGGTCGACCTTGGCCTTGGGCAGTGCCTGGTGTACCAGTTCTTCGGCGTAGACGTTTTGCAGCACGGCCACGGTGACGTCGTCGCCCGCCGCTTGCAGGTCTTCGATTTCCTTGTACTTGCTGTTGGCCGGCAACAGCAGGCCGACGCCTTCGCGGTAGTACGGCAAGGTGAACGCCACTTGCTGCGCGCGGCTGGCGGTAACGGTAATGAACTGGCAGCTCATATCGACTTTGTTGGTCAGCAGGTTGGGAATCCGCGCATCGGATGACTGCACCACAAACTCGACTTTGCTCGGGTCGTTGAACAGGCCCTTGGCGACGATGCGCCCGATATCGATATCAAAACCCTGCAACTTGCCATCCGCTCCCTGGAAGTGCCACGGCGCATTGGTACTGCCTGTACCGACGATCAGGTGCCCACGGGAGAGCACGCTGTCGAGTTTGCCGTCTGCCGCCTGCACCAGGCCTGCAAAAGACGCCTGCGCGGCGAAGAGAAAAACACACGCTTTGAACACGGAAGGTCGGTGATGCATGACAAGCACTCCAGGAGTTGTGTATTCCGCTATACCGGAACTTGGTATGTAACAACGGAATAGACAGCAGAAAGTGTGCCACAGCCAGTAACAGAAAAATATCGATGCCTTGAATCTGTTTTAAATCAGTCAGATACGCAGGGATCGACGACACAACATTGCGCAAGCTTCGGCAGGCAGATTGCTACCGTGCGCCCCAACCGAAGGTGGAAGGTTCTATTTGAGTGCGCATTTGCACACATCAGAGGCGCTACCTGTGAACTCTGACAGTAGACCCGCTCACCCGCCTCGCTTAGCGTTCAGGACACAGCCATGGGCATAAAGGAAGCTTGTCATGGGGTTGATCACCACGGTAATCGACGACGCGGATGCGTATAGAAGTGCGCTGGAGACCCAACGCACGGTATTCATGCTCTTTGTATCGCCCCAGTGCCCGGTATGCGGTGCGGCCAAGCCACTGTTCAGCAAAGTGGCCGGACGTTATCGCCGCCAGGCTGCGCTTTATGTGCTGGATACGACTCAGACCCCACGCCATCCCGAGGTGACCGGCACACCAACGCTGCTGATCTTGAAGAACGGCAGGCTGGTCGAAAAACTCAAGGGGTTCGGCCCCTGGGAGACCCAGGAGCAGACCCTGAAGAGAACCTTCGAGCGGCACACCCGAGGTGTGCCGACCAAACGCGCAAAGCCTCGTTAACCCACCGAAACAGGGGTCAACAGCACCTGCGTCACCCGCCGCTCCTCCACCGCTGCCACGGTCAGGCGCCAACCTTCGTGTTCCAGGCTATCCCCTACCACCGGCAGGCGATCCAACAAGCTCATGACCAGGCCCGCAAGGGTCTGGTAATCCTCGGTGGCCACCGCCTGGAAACCGGTGCGCTGGCGAATCAGGTTCAGGTTCAACGCACCGTTGGCGCGGTAACCGCCCTGCTCTTCAACGATGTCCGGCCCTTCCACTTCACTGGCGTCCGGCAACTCACCGGCGATGGACTCAAGAATGTCGGTCATGCTCAACACTCCCATGAAGTCGCCGAATTCGTTGATCACGAAGGCAATGTGCGTCGACTCCTGGCGCATCTGCTCCAGGGCGTTGAGGATCGAGAAACTGTCCAGCAGGTTGATCGCCCGACGCGCCAAGTGCTCCAGGTTGGGCTCATTGCCGGCCAGGTACTCCTTGAGCAATTCCTTCTTGTGCACGAAGCCCAACGGCTCATCCACCGCGCCGTTACGGATCAGCGGCAAACGCGAGTAGGACGAGTGCATCAGTTTCAGGCGAATAGTCTCCGGATCGTCAGCCAGATCGATGCAGTCGACATTCGCCCGTGGCGTCATCAAGGTGCGGATCGGCCGCTCGGCCAGTTGCAGCACACCGCTGATCATGATCCGTTCGCGACGATCGAACAGCGGGCCTTGAGGGTTATCGCCGCCATCGAGCAGGTCGGTAACGTCTTCACCCACTTCTTCCACCGCCAGGCTGCGACCGCCCAGCAGGCGCATGACCGCATGGGCCGTGCGCTCACGGATCGGTCGCAGGCCTTGCGCGGACTTCTTGCGACGTGCCCGGGCGATCTGGTTGAACACCTCGATCAGGATCGAGAAACCAATGGCCGCGTACAGGTAGCCTTTGGGAATATGGAAGCCCAGGCCTTCGGCGGTCAGGGCGAAACCAATCATCATCAAGAAGCCCAGGCACAGCATGATCACTGTCGGGTGCGCATTGACGAAGCGAGTCAACGGCTTGCTGGCCACGATCATCACGCCGATGGACACGATCACCGCGATCATCATCACCGCCAGCTCATCCACCATCCCGACTGCCGTAATCACCGCATCGAGGGAGAACACCGCATCCAGCACCACGATCTGCGCCACGATCGGCCAGAACATCGCGTAGGCCGCATTGCCGGTACGTTCGGTGATATGCCCTTCGAGCCGCTCATGCAACTCCATGGTGGCCTTGAACAACAGGAACACACCACCGAACAGCATGATCAGGTCACGTCCGGAGAAGCTCTTGTCGAACACTTCGAACAACGGCTGGGTCAAGGTCACCAACCAGGAAATACTCGCCAACAGGCCCAGGCGCATGATCAGCGCCAGGGACAAACCGATCAACCGCGCACGGTCGCGCTGCTCCGGCGGCAGTTTGTCTGCCAGGATCGCGATAAACACCAGGTTGTCGATGCCCAGTACCAGTTCCAGCACAATCAAGGTCAACAGGCCGAGCCAGGCCGTTGGATCCGCTAACCATTCCATATAAAAGTCTCTGTCTCTTTATTTGATATTCAGAATGCCGGGCATGGCAAAACGCGATCAGGTGACCGGGAATAGGTTAGCAGTCGGAATACAGGATGTTTCAGCGGGAACAACGACAGTAGAGGTCTTGGGGAAAGACGACTGGGGGGCTCCGAGAGGGTGTTCATGCAAGTCCTGCAGTGAGAAAAGGACTTTAATCCTACAGCCGAAATACAAATTTCCTACAATTTAAAACTATTACAAGATCTGTAAAAGCAGGCGCACGAAGCCTGTAGGAGCTGGCTTGCCTGCGATGCATACGCCACGGTGTATCAGTCACGCTGCGGTGATGCTATCGCAGGCAAGCCAGCTCCCACACAAGCCAGTGTCCACATTTTGATAGGAGGCAGCTCAGGTTTTGCGGGTTGCGTCGTCCAGCGCCAGGATGGTGTGGGCATTAGTTACCGTGGTTGCCAGGGTATTGATCACCCCCGAGCGCAACGCCCCCAGCGTCGCCGCCGCCTTGGTGTTTTCACTGGCGATTGCCACTACATCTGGAATACGGAACAGCTCCTGTACCGTCAAGCCGATCACCCGCCCTTGAATGGCGTTGACCGCGGGCTGGCCGTGGATGTCGATAAAGTCGTAGCCCATCATGTCGCCCACGGTGCCGGACAAACGCGCCTGGGCGATTTCCTGGGGTGAGAACCAGCCCATGCGCACCATATTGCTGTTTTCGCTCATGTCACCGATGCCGATCAGCGCCATATCGGCGCGGCGCGCGCGGTCCAGGGTCGAGCGCACGGTGTCGTTGCTGATCAAGATGCTGCGCAGTTCCGGATTGGCGACCAGCGCCGGGGCATACAGGCTTTCACTCTCGCCGCCAAAGCGCAGGGCCAGGCGCCGGCAGATATGGTCGGGGTTCATGTATTCACCCGCCTTGAGCGAACCGCCAATGGCGCAGACAAACGTGCAGTTGCGCGTCACCGGCAAAAACACGTTATCGGCCACCGCCCCCACATTGCGCCCCATGCCAACGGCGACAATCATGCCGTCGCCCAGGGTCTTGTTCAGGTAGTTGGCCACCAGGCTGGCCACGGCGGAGCGCTGGGTGTCGGCGTCGCTGTGATCGACCGCGATCAACGCACGGTCCAGCTGGAAGCGCTCCACCAGCGCCTGTTCCAATTCATTGTTCATTGCCGGATGCTGCAACACCCGCACCTCGACAATCCCTTCATCGCGCGCACGCTTGAGCAGCCGGCTGACTTTCGCGCGGGACAGGTCAAAGCGCTTGGCGATGGCTTCCTGAGTGACGTTCTCAAGGTAATAGAGCATCGCCACTTCGGTCATCAGATCGATATCGCTGGCGGTGCGCAGGGTACTGTCACTCATGGGGACGGGCTTCCGTTTCGGCGTCAAAGGCGCATTCTCCCGACTCTTGCCCCACCACGTCCACTACTGATGCCCATCACGCTCTATGGCATTGATGCGCTCGACCTTGGCCCCGGAACGCGCCGCCTCGAACTCCGAGGCCAGAAACGCAGTGACGATGCTCTTGGCCAGTTCCGCCCCGACCACCCGCGCACCAATGGACAGGATCTGCGCATCGTTGCTCTTGCGCGCCCGCTCCGCCGAATAGGTGTCGTGGGCCTGGGCCGCGCGAATCCCCAGGACTTTGTTGGCCGAGATAGCCATGCCGATGCCCGTGCCACACACCAGCACCCCCAGGCGCTGTTGCCCGGCGTTGATGGCCGTGGCCACTGCCAGTGCAATGTCCGGGTAGAGCACGGGCGCCGTGGAATGGGTGCCAAAGTCGGTCACCGGATACCCCAACGCCTCGATATGGCGCTTCAACAGCTCCTTGAGCTCATAACCTGCTTCGTCACATCCGATAGCCACCGGGAAAGGTGAGTTCATGACATTAGGCTCCGCTGCCGTGGTGAAACTTAAGACTGATCATATGATCACTCGATGAAATTTCTATCAGTCATTTCTCGGATATTCCCTCGCAACTGTCAAGCACGTTTTAACTGACCCACCAGTCAAACCCCTCTAAAACGCCACGAAATAAGAGATGGCAGGCAATTACAAGTTTTCAGTGAAAGAGATTGACTGATCAGAATTTCATTTGGTACACATATGATCACGCAGCAACACGACTGTGTACCTAATAAGAATTCACAGCACGAGGACACGCCGATGGCTACGCCATTACTGCTCCAGGCTGAACACGTCGCCAAGGCCTACGCCGGCATCCCTGCCCTGCGTGACGGCCGCCTCTCGCTGCGGGCCGGCAGCGTGCATGCCCTGTGCGGCGGCAACGGCGCCGGCAAATCCACGTTCCTCAGCATCCTGATGGGCATCACCCAGCGTGATGCCGGCAACATCCTGCTCAATGGCGCCCCTGTGCATTTCCATCGCCCCAGCGAAGCGCTGGCGGCGGGGGTCGCGATGATCACCCAGGAGCTGGAGCCGATCCCTTACATGACCGTCGCCGAGAACATCTGGCTGGGCCGCGAACCACGGCGCGCCGGCTGCATCGTCGACAGCAAGGAACTGAACCGGCGCACCCGCGAGTTGCTGGAAAGCCTGGAGTTCGAGGTCGAGGCCACCGCCCCCATGCACCGCCTGAGCGTGGCGCAGATCCAGTTGGTGGAGATCGCCAAGGCGTTCAGCCATGACTGCCAGGTGATGATCATGGACGAACCCACTTCCGCCATCGGCGAGCGTGAAGCCGAAACCCTGTTCAAGGCTATCCGCCGCCTCACTGCCCGCGGTGCCGGGATCGTCTATGTGTCCCATCGTCTCAGCGAGCTGGCGCAGATCGCCGACGACTACAGCATCTTCCGCGATGGCGCCTTCGTCGAAAGCGGACGCATGGCCGATATCGACCGCGCCCACCTGGTGCGCGGTATTGTCGGCCAGGAGCTGACGCGCATCGACCACAAGGCCGGGCGTGAAAGCGCCGCCGAGTGCTGCCTGGACGTCCAGGGCCTGAGCCGCAGCGGCGAGTTCCAGGACATCAGCCTGCAATTGCGCCAGGGCGAAATCCTCGGCATCTATGGCCTGATGGGCTCGGGGCGCAGCGAGTTCCTCAACTGCATTTACGGCCTGACCACCCCGGATGCCGGCAGCGTCACCCTGCAAGGCAAGCCGATGCCCATCGGGCTGCCCAAGGCGACCATCCGCGCGGGCATGTCCCTGGTTACCGAGGACCGCAAGGAAAGTGGCCTGGTGCTCAGCTCCAGCATCCTCTCGAACATCGCATTATCGGCGTACAAGCAGCTGTCGAGCTGGTCGCTGATCAATGCGCGCAAGGAAAACCAGTTGGCCGAAGACATGGTCAAGCGCCTGCAAATCAAGACCACCTCCCTGGACCTGCCAGTGGCGTCCATGAGCGGCGGCAATCAACAGAAGGTGGTGCTTGCCAAATGCCTGTCGACCCAACCGGTGTGCCTGCTGTGCGATGAGCCGACCCGGGGTATCGATGAAGGCGCCAAGCAGGAGATCTATCACTTGCTGGACCAGTTCGTGCGCGCCGGTGGCGCGGCCATCGTGGTGTCGTCGGAAGCCCCGGAACTGCTGCACCTGAGTGACCGTATCGCCGTCTTCAAGGGTGGCCGACTGGTGACTATCAGCAGCGACACCGCCCTTTCCCAGGAAGCCTTGTTGAGTCTTGCCTCATGAACGCCAAAACCATTGCCGCTCCGTTGACCACCCCCGCGCGCAGCCGCCTGCGTCTTTCCCTCGACCGCTTTGGCCTGCCGCTGGTGTTTATCCTGCTGTGCGTGGTCATGGCGTTTTCCAGCGAATACTTCATGACTTGGCGCAACTGGATGGACATCCTGCGCCAGACCTCGATCAACGGCATCCTCGCTGTAGGCATGACCTATGTGATCCTGACCAAGGGCATTGACCTCTCGGTGGGCTCGATCCTCGCCTTCGCCGGCCTGTGCAGCGCCCTGGTCGCGACCCAGGGCTACGGCTTGCTGGCCGCCGTCAGCGCCGGGATGTTTGCCGGCGCGATGCTGGGGGTGGTCAACGGCTTCATGGTGGCCAACCTGTCGATCCCGCCCTTCGTCGCGACCCTGGGCATGCTCAGCATTGCCCGGGGCATGACCTTCATCCTCAACGACGGCAGCCCGGTCACTGACTTGCCGGACGCCTACCTGGCCCTGGGCATCGGTAAGTTCGGGCCGATTGGCGTGCCGGTGATCATCTTTGCCGTGGTCGCGCTGATTTTCTGGATGGTGCTGCGCTACACCACTTACGGGCGCTATATCTACGCGGTAGGCGGCAACGAAAAGAGCGCACGCACCTCGGGGATTGGGGTGCGCAAGGTGACGTTCTCGGTGTACGTGGTCTCCGGGCTACTGGCGGGCCTGGCGGGTGTCGTTCTGGCAGCACGCACCACCTCCGCCCTGCCCCAGGCCGGCATGTCTTATGAGCTGGATGCGATTGCCGCCGTGGTGATCGGCGGCACCAGCCTGTCCGGCGGCGTCGGCACCATCGTCGGCACGCTGTTCGGCGCCCTGCTGATCGGGGTGATCAACAACGGCCTGAACCTGCTCGGTGTGTCCTCCTATTACCAGCAAGTCGCCAAGGGCCTGATCATCGTGCTCGCGGTGTTGATTGACGTGTGGCGCAAGAAAAAACGCTAGTCGCTTTTCCTCTGAAACGAACTGAACGACCACAACAATAAACGGAGTTCTCATCATGAAATTCGCTACATCATTTGCCGCCGTTGCGGCCCTCACCCTGCTCGCCAGCAGCATCACCCTGGCCGCCGAAGGCAAGCCCTACAAGATCGGCGCCGCCGTCTACGGCCTCAAGGGCCAGTTCATGCAGAACTGGGTGCGCGAACTCAAAGAGCACCCGGCGGTCAAGGACGGCAGCGTGCAAATCACCGTATTCGATGGCAACTACGATGCGCTGACCCAGAACAACCAGATCGAAACCATGATCACCCAGCGCTTCGATGCGATCCTGTTTGTCCCCATCGATACCAAGGCCGGCATCGGTACCGTGACCCGGGCAATGGCCGAAGACATCCCGGTGATTGCCTCCAATGCCAAGCTGGCAGACCCCAAGATTCCTTACGTGGGCAACGATGACGTCGAGGGTGGCCGGCTCCAGGCCCAGGCCATGGTCGAGCAACTCAAAGGCAAGGGCAATGTGGCGATCATCCAGGGGCCGATTGGCCAGTCGGCCCAGATCGACCGGGAACGGGGCGAGATGGAGGTACTGAACAAGCACCCGCAGATCAAGATTATCGAGATGAAGACCGCCAACTGGTCCCGGGCCGAAGCCCTGGCCTTGACCGAAGACTGGCTCAATGCCCACCCCAATGGCGGCATCTCCGGGATCATCGCGCAAAACGACGACATGGCCCTCGGCGCCCTGCAAGCGGTGAAGTCCCGCGGACTGACGCCCACCGAAGTACCGGTGACGTCCATCGACGGCATGCCGGATGCCATCCAGGCTGCGAAGAGAAACGAAATCACCACCTTCCTGCAAGACGCCCAGGCGCAATCCCAAGGCGCCCTGGACGTAGCCCTGCGCGCCCTGGCCGGCAAGGACTACAAGCCGCGCTCCGTGATTTGGGAGCGCTATGCCAAGGACGTGCAATGGGGCGACGGCACCGCCAAGAGCTACATCCTGCCGTGGGTGCCCGTGACCACTGCGAATGCGGATGCGCTGTACCAGCAGGTCAGTGGCACTAAATAAATATTGAGTTGAAATACAGCCCAGTGTAGGAGCTGGCTTGCCTGCGATGCGAGCACCTCGGTGTATCAGGGTTACCCAGTCGATGCTATCGCAGGCAAGCCAGCTCCCACATTTGATCTCCACTGTTTTTGAGAATGGAGTTAAACCAATGTCTGGATTCTGGAACCAAGCCTTCGACCTCAGTGGCCGCTGCGCCGTGATCACCGGCGGGGCCGCGGGGATTGGCCTGGCGTGTGCCAGCCTGCTGGTGGAGCGTGGTGCGCGCGTGGCCTTGCTCGACCGTGATCCGGCCGTGGCCGAAGTCGCCGCCAGCCTCGGCGCCGGGCATCTGGGGATCGTCGTCGACCTGCGCCAGCTGGACCAGGTGCAGAGCAGCATCGACTACGTGTTCGCGCACTTCAAGCGCCTGGACTACCTGGTCAACAGCGCCGGTGTGGTGATGTTGGACAAGGCCATCGACGTCAGCGAAAACGCCTGGGACATCACCCTGGACATCAACCTCAAGGCCAGCTTCTTCGTGGCCCAGGCCTGTGCCAAATACATGCTGGCCCAAGGCAGCGGGCGCATCGTCAACCTGGCCTCCCAGGCAGCGGTGATCGGCCTGGACCGGCACGTGGCGTATTGCGCGAGCAAGGCGGCGATTGTCGGCATGACCAAGGTCCTGGCCATGGAATGGGCACCGCACATCAATGTAAATGCCATCTCCCCGACCATCGTCGAAACCGCCCTGGGCAAGAAAGCCTGGGCTGGCGAGGTGGGCGAACGAGCCAAATTGCAGATCCCGGCTGGCCGTTTTGCCCAGCCGGATGAAATCGCCGGGCTGGCGTTGTACCTGCTCAGTGACGCGGCCCAGATGATCACCGGCGCCAATATGGTGATCGACGGCGGCTACAGCATTCAGTAACCCATCTATTCGTCGCGAGGTTTGTCATGTCCACCGCCACCGAACGTACCGCCGAACAACTCAACCCGGTAATCCCCAAGACCATGCAGGCCGTGGTGTGCCACGGCCCGGAAGACTATCGCCTGGAAACCGTCGACGTCCCGACACCCGGCCCCGACGAAATCCTGACCAAGGTCGAGCTGTGTGGCATCTGCATGGGCGATATCAAGACCTATCGCGGCGCACCATCGTTCTGGGGCGACGCCGAGCAGCCGCGCTACGTCAAGCCGCCGATGATTCCCGGGCATGAGTTTGTGTGCCGCGTGGTCGCCCTGGGCCCTGGCGCCGAGAAGCGTGGGGTGAAGGTTGGCGACCGGGTGATTTCCGAGCAGATCGTGCCCTGCTGGGGTTGCCGCTTCTGCAACCACGGCCAGTACTGGATGTGCCAGAAACACGACCTCTACGGTTTCCAGAACAACGTCCAGGGCGCCATGGCCCAGTACATGATCTTCACCAAGGAAGGCATCATCCACCAGGTGCCGGATTCCATCGCGCCAGACGAGGCGATCCTGATCGAACCCCTGGCCTGCTCGCTGCACGCGGCGGAACGGGCCAATGTGGATTTCGACGATGTCGTAGTGGTAGCCGGCGCCGGCACCCTGGGCCTGGGCATCATCGGCGCGGTGCGCATGCGTAACCCCAAACGCCTGATCGTGCTCGACATGAAACCCGAACGCGCCGAACTGGCCCTGCGCATGGGCGCCGACGAGGTCTGGAACCCGGCCGAGGTGGATGTACTGGCAAAAATCCGCGAAATCACCGACGGTTATGGCTGCGATATCTATATCGAAGCCACCGGGCACCACAAGGCGGTGAACCAGGGCCTGGCGATGCTGCGCAAGCTGGGGCGCTTCGTCGAATTCAGCGTATTCAACGACGAGGCCACGGTAGATTGGTCGATCATTGGCGACCGCAAGGAACTGGATGTGCTGGGTTCGCACCTGGGCCCCTACATGTACCCACGGGCCATCGACTTTATCGGTAAGCGCAAGATCGACATGCGCGACGTGGTGACCCACAAGTTTGCATTGGCGGATTTCAAGGAAGCGTTTGCAGTGATGGAACGTGGGGACAAGTCCTTGAAGGTCGTGCTCGAACCCTAAAACACCCCAACCGCTTTTTACTGTAGGAGCGAGCTTGCTCGCGAAAAACCTGAGGGCGACGCACTCATCCAGGCAGCCCGCGTTAGCGTTAACGTTTTTCGCGAGCAAGCTCGCTCCTACAGTCAGTTGCTCACAACAAGAACAGGAACCCGCGTTATGAATCGAGTCATCAACGATCCGGACCAAGTGGTCGAGGACATGCTGCGCGGCATTCTGGTCGCCCATCCCGAACTGCGCCAGAGCGACACCAATCCCCGCGTGATCAGCAAGGCCAAGCCCTCCAGCCAGGGCTGCGTCGGCATCGTCACCGGTGGCGGCTCGGGCCATGAGCCGGCGTTTCTCGGTTATGTCGGCCCAGGCTTGGTGGACGCCGTGGCCGTCGGCGAAATCTTCTCTTCGCCCACCGCCAAGAGCTTTTTCGATGCCTTCCGCGCCGCCGACCATGGGGCTGGCGTGGCTTGCCTGTACGGCAACTATGCCGGCGACAATATGAACGTGAAGCTGGCAATGAAAATGGCCGCCAGCAAGGACATGCAGATCCGCACCGTGGTCGCCAACGATGACGTGGCCTCGGCCCCCAAGGCCGATATCGCCAAGCGTCGCGGGGTGGCCGGGGAGATTTTCATGTGGAAGATCGGCGGTGCCGCCGCCGCGCAGCACTACGACCTGGATGGAGTGATTCGCGTCGCACAGAAGGCCGTCGATCACTGTCGCTCCATCGGTATCGGCCTGACCCCCTGCACCATTGCGGCAGTGGGCAAGCCGAACTTCCAGATCCCCGACGGCCAGATGGAATTGGGTATCGGCCACCACGGCGAACCCGGCATCGAAGTGATTCCGATCGAATCCGCCGCCGCCATGGCCACGCGCATGCTGGCACCGATCCTCGCCGACCGTGACTTCAGCCAGGATGACAGCGTGGTGGTGCTGGTCTCGGGGCTGGGCGCGACGCCAGTGATGGAGCTGTACATCTTCTACGCCGAAGTCGAAAGCCAGCTCAAGGCCAAAGGCCTGAAGATCCATCGTTGCTACGTCGGCAACTACTTCACCTCCCTGGAAATGATGGGCGTGACCCTGACCCTGCTAGGCCTGGATGCCGAACTGAAAACCCTGATCGACCAACCTTGCCGCTCCATCGGCATGACCCAGGCGGAATAAACCATGAGCCAGCATTTTTCTACCCACGATGGCAGTGCAATTGTCACCGACCTGGTCAGCGTGATCGTCGCCAACCGTGAGTACCTCAGCGAAGTCGACGGTGCGATTGGCGATGGCGACCACGGCATCAATATGGCCAAGGGCTTCGCCCATTGCGGCCGCACCATCGAAGGCCGGCAGTTGACCCTGGCCGAGGCCCTGGATGAACTGACCTTGAGCCTGATGGAAGGCATCGGTGGCTCCATGGGACCGCTATATGGCAGCCTGTTTATCGGCATGGCCGACGAGGTGCGCGGCTGCGAAGACATCAATGGCGCCACCTTCGCCCATTTGCTGCGCGGCGGCCTGACTTCGTTGCAGGACATCACCGAAGCCGGTGTGGGCGACAAGTGCTTGATGGACACCCTGATTCCGGCGGTGGAGGCGTTTGAGCGGGCGCAGGCAGCGGGCGCGTCCTTCGGTGATGCCCTGGACGCGATGAAAACTGCAGCCTCCCAGGGCCGCGACTCGACCAAGGACCTGGTGGCCAAGATCGGCCGGGCCAGCCGCCTGGGCGAACGCTCGCTGGGGGTACTGGATGCCGGGGCGGTGTCCTGCTGCCTGATCCTCACGCAACTGGCAGACTCGATCCAACCCCGCCTGACCCTGTAGGAGCCGACGCCTACAAAGTGGGGTTATGTTTGACGTGCTGGATATACCGTGCCACCGCCGGGGCCTTTTCAAAGCGCCGGTAAATCAGCGACAGCCACGACGAGGCATCGCTGCCCTGGATGTTGCGGTATTGCACACCCGGCAGGCTGACATGCCCCACCACCGACTCCGGCACCACCGCCACGCCCTGCCCCAGCGACACCAGGGCAATCACCGCCACCAGGCCTCCCGGCTGCGGCCCCAGGCGCGGGGCATACCCGCCTTGCGCGGCCACCTGCAAGGTGCCGCTGATTTGCTCGGGCAGGATGAAGGTCTCGTTCTGCAAATGCTCGCAGGTGATCGCCTTCAAACCCAGCAGCCACGACCCCTGGGGCAACGCCAGGACAAAACCTTCGCTGCCCAGGCGTAGCGCCTCCACACCGTCGGGCAAGGTCATCGGTGAGCGAATATAGCCAATGTCGTAGCGCCCCTCGGCCACCAGCCCCGGCAACAGGGCCATGGGACTTTCCCGTACGCTGAGGCTGACATCGGCAAACTCTGCGCAAAATGCCTGGACCTGCCGTTGCAACACTCCCGAATACACCGCCGACGCGACATAACCCAACTCGATATGGCCGATCTCGCCACGCCCGGCGCGCTGTGCATTGCGCTGGGCAAACTCGAACTGGCGCACGGTGGCCTCGGCTTCGGCCAACAGCGCAGTGCCCGCCTCCGTCAGGCTGACGTCGCGCTGGCGGCGGATAAACAGGCGAGTGCCCAAGGCACGCTCCATATCCTGGATCTGCCGGCTCAAGGTGGGCGGGGCAATGTCCAACTGCTCGGCGGCACGCGTGAAGTTGCGGTGCCGGGCAACGGCCAGGAAGTAGCGGAAATGGCGTATTTCCATTGCAGGATTAGCTCAAAGGTAATGATGTGCTTCGCTTCGGCTAACAGAACCACTGGGCGCCGACGATAAGCTGACAGGATGCCCACAGTAGAGAGTCCTCATCATGTTCGTCAATTGCACCTTGCCTGTTGCCTTTCAGGTAATCATACCATGAGCCAGGTCAGCCCACGCCTTACCCTGTTGACCGCCTCTGGGGTCTGTTCGCTGATTGTCCTCGACACCAATATCGTCGCCGTGACCCTGCCGACTATCGCCCGCGACCTGGGGGCCAATTTCGCCGATATCGAATGGGTGGTCAGCGCCTATATGCTGGCGTTCGCCGCCCTGCTGTTGCCGGCCGGGAGCATTGCCGACCGCTTCGGCCGCAAGAAAACCCTGCTCTGGGGCCTGGCTATTTTTATCCTCGCCTCCCTGGGCTGTGGCGCCGCCCCCAACGTGCTGCTGCTGGATATTGCCCGCGCCGTCAAAGGTGTCGGTGCGGCATTACTGCTGACCTCAGCCCTGGCGTCCATCGGCCACGCCTTTCACGATGAACTGGAACGGGCCAAGGCCTGGGCCTTCTGGGGCGCCTGCATGGGCGTGGCGATGACCGCCGCCCCGACCCTCGGCGGCCTGATTACCCACTACACGGGCTGGCGCTGGATTTTCTACCTCAACCTGCCGGTGGGCCTGGCGTTGTTGGCGCTGGTCCTGCACGCCATACCGGAATCGCGCGACAGCCAATCGGCGCGCCTCGACCCCTGGGGCAGCCTGACCTTCAGCGCCAGCCTGTTGTGCCTGATCTGGGGGCTGATCGAAGCCAACCGGATCGGCTGGGACAACCCGCTGACCTATGCGCGGTTGCTCGGCGGCGCATTCCTGCTGGGTCTGTTTGTGTGGGTCGAGCGTTTGCAACGCCGGCCGATGGTGGACCTGCAGCTGTTCCAGTACCCACGGTTTATCGGCGCGCTGCTCGGGATGTTTGCCTATGCCGGTTGTGCCCAGGTGATGATGACGTTGCTGCCGTTCTACCTGCAAAACGGCCTGGGATTTTCTGCGATTGCCTCGGGTCTGGGCATGCTGCCGTTTGCCCTGACCATGCTGATCTGCCCGCGGATCGGCGCACGCCTGGCCAGCCGCTTCGCCCCGGCCACCCTGATGGCGAGCGGGCTAGCCCTGGTGGGCAGCGGCAACCTGCTCAGCGCCTGGGCCGTGAGTGTCGGCGGTTATCTACCGTTCGCCCTGGCGATTGCAGTGACCGGCGCCGGTGCCGGCCTGCTCAATGGCGATACCCAGAAAAACATCATGGCGTGTGTGCCGCGGGACCGTGCTGGCATGGCCTCGGGCATGAGCACGACCATGCGCTTCAGCGCGATCATGTTGGCGATCGGGGTATACGGGGCGCTGCTGGCCAGTCATAGCGAGCATCTGCTGCACGCCAGTCTCGGTGCACAATGGCAGGCGCAAGTACCGGGGATTGCCTCGCGGGTGGTGGCCGGGGACATGCCAGCGGCCATGGCGCTGCTGCCGGAATCGGCGCAGGGGCTGGTGCAACCCTTGGCATGGCAGGCGTTTGTCGGTGGGTTTGGCAGGGTGTTGTGGGTGGCGGGGCTGTTGAGCCTGCTGGGGGCGCTGGTGGTGGGCCTGCTGCTGAGGCATCCGATTCCCACACCCTGTAGGAGCGAGCTTGCTCGCGAAGGTCGTCAAGGATAACGCGGGTCTGCTGGATGACCGCGCTGGTCTTGAGTTTTTCGCGAGCAAGCTCGCGCCTACAGTGGGCCGTGTTACCAGAAGCGCTGCTGGGTCAGGCGGCTCCACCAGGCCAGCAGCACTCGGTCCACCGAGCCGCTGGCTGCCAGGCCCACCCGCTCCTGCAGGCTTTTACGCTCGGCATAGTGCAGATGGAACAGCTCGGCGGTCTTGGCCTTGGTGGCCAGGTATTCGTCACTGGTCTGCAGGGCGTCCACCAGTTGCTTGTCCAGCGCCGCGACACCCAGCCAGACTTCGCCGGTGGCCACTTCATCAATCGCCAGTTGCGGGCGATAGCGCGACACGAAGTTCTTGAACAGTTGATGGGTAATGTCCAGGTCTTCCTGGAACTTCTCCCGCCCCTTCTCGGTGTTTTCGCCAAACACGGTCAGGGTGCGCTTGTATTCGCCAGCGGTCAGCACTTCAAAGTCGATGTCGTGCTTCTTCAGCAGGCGGTTGACGTTGGGGAGCTGGGCTACCACACCAATGGAGCCGAGGATGGCAAACGGAGCACTGATGATCTTCTCGCCGATACACGCCATCATGTAGCCGCCGCTGGCTGCAACCTTGTCGATGCACACCGTCAGCGGCACGCCCGCCTCGCGGATCCGCGCCAATTGCGACGACGCCAGGCCATAGCTGTGGACCATGCCACCGCCGCTTTCCAGACGCAGCACCACTTCGTCCTTGGGCGTGGCCAGGCTCAGCAGCGCGGTGATTTCATGACGCAGGCTCTCGGTGGCCGAGGCCTTGATGTCGCCGTCAAAATCCAGGACAAACACCCGTGGCTTGGCCTCAGGGGTTTTCTTCTGTTTTTTCTCGGACTTGCCCTGGGATTTGCGCAGGGCCTTGAGCTGATCCTTGTCGAGCAGGGTCTGCTCCAGGCGCTCGCGCAGGCCCTTGTAGAAGTCATTGAGCTTGCTGACCTGCAACTGCCCGGCATTCTTGCGCCGACCCTTGCTGCGCAACGCCGCAAAACTGATCAGTACCACCAGAATGGCGACCACCAACGTAACGGTTTTTGCCAGAAAACTTGCATACTCAGCCAGAAACTCCATGGGACTCCTTACAGATACGGTGCGCCAAGCGCGGATCGCCCCAGCATACCGACGGGACCGCCGGGGAGCCAGAGCTGAAACCCCTTGAGACGGGCCTCTAACGAGCTTTTAAAACAAGCGTATGTTTTTTCATTGACAGCTTCCCGGCATCCTCATAACCTCGCCAGACTTTCAACGTACCGGGTGAACGGACGTGGGCAGCATCTATTTGATTCGACATGGCCAGGCCTCCTTCGGTGCAGACGACTATGACGTGCTGTCGCCCGTTGGTGTGCAGCAGGCGCAGATCCTCGGCAGCCACCTGGCTGACCTGGGCCTGACGTTCGACCGCTGCGTGTCGGGCGACCTGCGCCGCCAGCAGCACACCGCCAACGCCGCCTTCGAGTCCATCGGTGCCCAAGGCTTGCCGGTGCCGCCCCTGGAAATCGACAGCGCCTTCAACGAATTCGATGCCGACGCAATCATCCGCGCCCTGCTCCCGGACTTGCTCGACAGCGAGCCCGAAGCCCTGGAGATCCTGCGCAACGCCCCCCAGAACCGTAGCGAGTTCCAGCGCATTTTCGCCCTGATCATCGAGCGCTGGCTGAGCGGGACTTACGACACGCCCGGCCTGGAAAGCTGGCTGGGGTTTGTCGAGCGCGTCCGCGGTGGCTTGCAACGCCTGCTTGAGACTGCCGACAACACCCACAAGATCGCCGTATTTACTTCGGGCGGGACCATCACCGCCCTGCTCCACCTGATTACCCGCATACCTGCCGCCCAGGCTTTCGAGCTGAACTGGCAGATTGTCAACACTTCGCTCAACCACTTGAAGTTCCGTGGTCGCGAAGTGGCACTGGCTTCCTTCAACAGCCATACCCACTTGCAGCTGTTGAAGGCGCCGCAGCTCATCACCTTCCGATGAATTGCGGCCAACCGTGACCCCAAGGTCACTGGCACCACCCATAAAAGGATCGAACCATGACTGACGTAGCTAAAGCCGTAGAAGCAATGAAAGCCAAATTCAACCCAAGCGCCGCCGACGGCCTGGACCTGGTGTTCGGTTTCCGTATCGACGACACCAAGAACTTCTCGCTGATCGTCAAGAACAATACTTGCGAACTGCAAGAAGGCGAGAACCCAGACGCCCAAGTGACCTTGGTCATGGACGGTGAAACCATGCAAGGCATCGTCGACGGCTCCACCGACGGCATGCAGGCCTTCATGGGCGGCAAGCTGCGCACCGAAGGCGACATGATGCTGGCGATGAAGCTGAGCGAGCTGTTCCCGGCCTGATCCAGGGCAACCCTGGATTGACCAATCCCGCCTGCCCAGGCGGGATTTTTGTTTGCGCCTGTCGCGCTCATTCATTTGCAGAATGAAGTCCAGAGGAATCTTCGTTTGCGCCCACGGGCAACGCCCAACAAAATCTGGCTTACGGCCCATACCACCGTTATCGCAGCCAGGAATTTTTCTATGTCTACCCCGCGCCATATCAGCCCCGACGACATCCGCAAAGACTTCTCCAGGGCCATGTCCGACATGTACCGCGAGGAAGTGCCGCTGTATGGCGCGTTGCTGGAGTTGGTGGCCGAAACCAATGCCCGGGTGCTGGCGAACGATACCGACCTGGCGCAGCAACTGCAGCGCACCGGTGAAATCCAGCGCCTGGACAGGGAGCGCCACGGCGCCATCCGCCTGGGCACTGCCCTTGAACTGGCAACCATCAGCCGCTTGTTTGCGGTGATGGGCATGCAGCCGGTGGGCTACTACGACCTCACCCCGGCTGGCGTGCCAGTGCATTCCACAGCCTTTCGCGCAGTGCATGAAAGCGCCTTGCAAACCAGCCCGTTCCGGGTCTTCACTTCGCTGCTGCGCCTGGAGCTGATCGAAAACCTTGAACTGCGGGCCTTTGCCGAAGCCGCCCTGGCCAAGCGCTCGATCTTCACCCCGCAGGCCCTGGCCCTGATCGAACAGGCCGAAGCCGACGGCGGCCTCAATGCCAGTGATGCCCAGGCCTTTATCCAGCAGGCCCTGGAAACCTTTCGCTGGCACCACACCGCCACGGTCAGCGCCGCCCAATACCAACAACTCAGCGACCAGCACCGGTTGATTGCCGACGTGGTGGCCTTCAAGGGTCCGCACATCAATCACCTGACCCCGCGCACCCTGGACATCGACCGCGTACAAGCCGACATGCCCGGCAAAGGCATCACCCCCAAGGCCGTGATCGAAGGCCCACCCCGCCGCCAATGCCCGATCCTGCTGCGCCAGACCAGCTTCAAGGCCCTCGACGAAGCCATTGCCTTTACCGATGCCAAAGGCAGTCACAGCGCAAGGTTTGGCGAGATCGAACAGCGTGGCGTGGCTCTGACGCCCAAAGGCCGGGCGCTCTACGACCAGTTACTCAACGCCGCCAGGGACGAACTGGGCGCCTTTCCCAATGAAACCAACGCCCAACGCTACAGCGAACTGATGGAACAGCACTTCCAGGCTTTTGCGGATAATTACCGGGACATGCGCGAACAAGGGTTGGCGTTCTTTCGCTACTTTGTGACCGACAAGGGCCGCGTAGCCGATAAGAGCCCGCGACCCAATCTGGACGCACTGCTTGAGGCCGGTCACGTGGCGATCGAACCCTTGGTGTATGAGGATTTTCTGCCGGTCAGCGCGGCGGGGATTTTCCAGTCGAACCTGGGCGATACGGCGCAGAGTCACTACGCGGCCAACGCCAACCAGGCTGAATTTGAACAGGCCCTGGGCCGCCGGACCATTGATGAGTTGCAGCTGTATGCAGACACCCAGCAGCGCTCGATCGACGCCTGCCTGCAGGCGCTGCGCACCTAGAAAATAGAGTTCGCCCGACACCACAACGCATTCCATGCGCAGTCAACGTGCCCCAGGGTCGGGCGAACGGTTGGGATAATAGGCAGTGGCGGGACGGCTGTCCTTTGGTCAATTCTGAACAAATATGGACGCCTGCCAGCGCTGGCTAATGCCCCTTGGTCTGCTCCAGTTGTTCGACGATTTTATCTTTGATCAACAGGCGTTTCTTCTTCAGGTTCTCCACATCATCGTCATTGGCACTTGCGGATTCAGCTTCCAATACCTCCTTGTCGGCGACGTCATATTGGGTAAGCAATACATCCAACCGATGGTGGCTTGCCCGACGCTGCTGGACATCCTCCTTGCTCAACCCCAAATCCTGATAAAGATCATGTTTCACTGGCATGAAGTACCTCCGCAAGTTAATCAATGACTGGTACACCTTGAAACTAGCCCATCCATGGGTCTCTTGTCATGCCCAGGGTCAATTCCCCGGGCCGACATAGAAGACAACTAGCGCTGCGCAGGAATCCGGAGCTCACCACCACGGCATTGCGTCTTGATGCTCTGCGGGCAACCGGCCAAGCGCAGTTCCTTATTCAAGCAGACCCGCACCTCCGACAACACCTTGCCCTTGCAGATCACGGCCATGCCGTGGCGCCCCATGCTGGGGTTACTCTCGCGAAACAAGGCTTCAATGTCCCTGGCGGCGAGTGGGCCGGGCACATTGAAGGGCTGGAACGCCTGCGGAATCTGCACCACGCCCAATGCAGCATCGGTCTTGTCCAAATAGTCGGACGCCTCCAGACCACTGCATGTGCCGTGTTTGGCCCATTCATGCTTGAGCAGTTTTTCGGTGACGAACAATGACATGCCCTTGGCCATTTCTTCGGCCGACAACCGTGACTGCGGCAGGCAAGAGGCTGGCCACCCGCCCCGTGCATATTGTGGCCACAGGCCATGCAGCACAAAGCCGTAACCCTTGCCGATGCACTGCTGGTCCTGCGGATGGGTCAGGCAAAAAGTCGGCGACCAGGACAATGCCAACACATAAAAATCAAAGTCGCCGGCTTGCCCCTGGTTACGCGAGGCGGCGCCTGCCTGCGTAGCCAACACCAGGCACAGGGCGATCCAGGCGGTTTTCCATTTCATCGAGCTAATCCTTCTTTAAAGTGAACGGCCAGTGTTCTGAACCTCCGCCCCAACTGGTAGTCAGGCAACGCGCCGCCGCGCAGCAGAAAGCGCAACAGCTCCAGGCATCAAGGCTTGCGCTGCAACACCCGATCCATGATCCGGTCGGTCTTCAGGGCCTCGATCGCCAGGGCCGGGTGCACGCTCTCGCCGCGGATATGCGCGTTCATGCCCAACACGTGGTGCCACTGGATATGGGGGTGATGGGCAATGTGCAGGGTCTCGCTGACCTCGGCTTCCAGTTGCAACGGCTGCTCGTCGAACACTGAAAAAGTGATACGCCCCTGGCTGCCAATCAACTGGACCCGATCCTCGCGACGGTCGGCGACAAAGTTCCAGCAGCCCATCCCCAGCGCGCCCGAACTGAAGCTCCAGCAGGCGGTAACGGCATCTTCCGCCGCATAGCGCCCGGCCTGATGTGCGGTGTAACCCGTGACCTCGACGATATCTCCCGCCAGGTACTGGAACAGGTCGAAGCCATGGCTGGCCAGGTCGGCAAAATAGCCACCCCCGGCAATCGTCGGGTCGGTACGCCAGTTGCTGGTTTGGGTATCGGTCGGCGACGGCGGCTTGCACAACGTCCAACTGAGGTGCCGCAACTCGCCGATGCGCCCCTCTTGCAGCCAGGCGCGCACCTGCTGGAAGCGCGGCAGGGAGCGGCGGTAATAGGACACAAACAGATGCAGCCCGGCGCGTTCGAAGGTGCGCTGCATCAATGCGCTCTGTTCAGCATTCAGCGACATCGGTTTCTCGACGCAGCAATGCTTGCCCGCCGCAGCCGCCAGCAGGCTGTATTCCAGATGGCTGTCAGGTGGCGTAGCGATGTACACCGCATCCACTTCGGGGTCATTGACCAGTGCCTGGGCATCCGTGTAGGTCCGGGCAATCCCGTGGCGTACCGCATAATCGCGCACCACTTCCTCGCGCCGCCCCATCACGGCCACCAGGGCCGAGCCTGGCGCTTTGTAGAAGGCGGGTCCACTCTTGATTTCAGTAACACTGCCACAACCGATCATGCCCCAGCGGATGGTGCTCATCTGACTTTCCTTCATCAGTATTCTTTCAGTCGGGCAGTATCGGTGTTTTCCTGTGCGGCCTCCAGCCTCCCCCCATAAAGACCCAGCATGACAATTGCATTACACTTTTATGACAAGCATCTAGCTGCGGGGCACAGACGATGAAAATACGCGCAACGGTGATTTGCGAGCACGAGGGGCACATTCTGTTCGTGCGCAAGGCCAGGTCGAAATGGGCATTACCCGGTGGCAAGGTCGAGCGCGATGAGCGCCCGGTCGGCGCGGCCGAGCGTGAACTGCAAGAGGAAACCGGGCTGAACGTGGATGGTTTGCTGTATCTGCAAGAATTAAAGGCCAGTGACACACTGCATCACGTGTTTGAAGCCTCGGTGGTGAACATCGACCAGGCCAGGCCCTGCAATGAAATCATCGATTGCCAGTGGCATGCCTACAGTGCCTTGGAGCAACTGGACGCAACCGATACCACCAAACAGATTGTCCGCTCGTTTCTGCGCAGGCTCTGATACCTAGCCGAATGCCGCAAACCCACGGCGCCCGGCCGCAAGCTCGGTGCGCAGTTCGCCGATCAGGTTGGAGATGGCACGGATGCTGTCCAGGCCCTGGGGCGACACGCCGGTCAACAGCAGGTCCACACGACCGGACTCGGGCTCGAAGACACGGATCGTCAAAAAACCCTGGGGGTTGACGCTACAGTCGCACGACAGCGGGACAAAACCGGACGCCATGATGCGGCTCAACTCAACGATCGGAATCATCCTGGACACCCTTGCTCGCACATGACGCGATAGACGTGATTCATACAGGGTAGGTCAGGTTGTGCAGCGCGTGTGAGTAATCCTACGAAAGTGTTAGCTACCCCACACTTTTCCCCGACGGCGCTGGTGCATTGGCGCCAGAAAAACCACGAGCATTCAGGTATGAAGGTCAAATCCCGGGCAAAAAAAATCCCAAGTAGCTGATGGACACTTGGGATTTAAAAATGCATAAACCGTGGGAGGTGAACGCCCGGGCATAATAACCAGCGAGACAACTTGTAACAAGTTGATTAATAGCCTTTCGTCGGATTAAAACAGCGCTAAGTCATTCAATAACCACACATTTTTTATGGAGCATGACTTCCTCAGTGCTACTTTTTGGTGCAACTTGCAAACTTGCCAGGTTAAAACCTTAATAACTATCAGGTTAATGAACATCCATGAACGCAGTTGACGTTTGTGTAGGCGCCGGCTTGCCGGCGAAGCACCTGAGAGCAACGCGGGGGACCAGACACCCCGCGTTATCGTTGACGTTTTTCGCGGGCATGCCCGCTCCTACAAGTATCTATTTGCGCGCCAACTTGTAACGCACGCACTCTTCATAAAAGCTTGCGCGAACGGCCGTAGGCTTGAGTCGCGAAGGGCTGTCATAGGTCTGCTCGGTGATGCCCATGGCCATCATGCGCATCCAGGACTTGTCGAACTTGTACCGCTGGATCTTCTGCCGCGCCGCATACAATGAAACGCCGGCCAACTTCAGTTCCTGGGCCCTGGCCGCCGTCCCCGCCCCCCAACTGCACATGTACCGATCCCCTTCGCGCAGCGCCTTGCCCTGGGCCACCGTCGTCCCGCTCGCCAGGGCCAAGGCAATCAGCGTGATTTTTACGTTGCGCATTGGCATCCCACCTAACCACCTGAAAATAAAAGTGATTTTGGCGAAACATTGGCGACGTGGGGGCCAGCAAAATGCCTTCTCGATACATTTGAGCAAAACCCTTGCCCGCTGCAATAAAAAAGGTCAGCTCGATAATGAACTGACCTTTTGAGACGGCATTGCTACGCAGGGCGTTTTTTCAACTTACCACTGATACGTCGCACTGGCCTGCACCGTACGCTGCGAGCCATACCAGCACCACGAGTACGAATAGCAGGACGCGACGTACTCTTTATCCGCCAGGTTGGTGGCGTTCAGCGCCAGGCGCAGGTTGTCGCCCAGGGTATTGATGTGCGGGATGTCGTAGTGCACCGCCGCATCAAACAAGGTGTAGCCCGGGACCTTCAAGGTATTGGCAGTATCGCCCCAGGACGAGCCGACGTAACGTGCGCCCGCACCTACGCCAAACCCTTTGAGGTTGCCGTCGTGCAAGGTGTAGTCGGCCCATACCGAGGCCGTGTGGCGCGGTACAGCATAGGTGGTGGTGCCCTGGGTCGGTACGGCCGGGCCTACGCCAATGTCGGTGATCGGCGCGTAGCGCACGGTGCTGTTGGATTTGCTGATGCGGTTATCGAGGTAGGCATAGGCCGCCGTGATATCCAGATTGTCGTTAAGGCTGGCCTTGCCTTCCAGTTCGAAGCCACGGGAGCGCACTTCACCGTCCTGTACCTGGCAACGACCACTGCCACACAGATGAGTGGGGTCCGGATCCATGGTCGGTACGTTGTTCTGGCGCAGGTCGAAGATAGCGGCGGTGATAAAGCTGTTGCTGCCTGGCGGCTGGTACTTGATGCCGATTTCGTACTGCTTGCCTTCGGTCGGCTTGAACACCGAACCGCCGTAGCCGGTACCGGTTTGCGGGGAGAAGGATTCGGAATAGCTGGCGTAGGGCGCCAGGCCGTTATCGAAGAGGTAGACCACACCCAGGCGGCCAGTAAAGGCTTTGCTGTCCAGGGAGGATTTGGACTTGGCGCCAGTCTTGAGGGTCAGCGTGGTGTTGTCGGTACTGGCCCAGTCATAACGGCCGCCCATCAACAGTACCCACTTGTCCCATTTCATTTGCTCTTGCAGATACACCCCGGTCTGCTCGCTGCGAGACGTGGCGTCAGTGGTGAATGCCGGCGTCTGCACTGGCACACCGTATACCGGGTCGAAGATATCCAGGTCCGATCCCTTGCCATAACCGGCCTTGGTATCGACGCTGGTGTTCTGGTAATCAAGCCCCATCAACAGCGTGTGCTGCACCGGGCCGGTGTCGAACTTGCCTTGCAACTGGTTATCCAGGTTGTAGGCGTCCATATCGACATCGGTGGCGATGGTCGAGCGGCTCATGGTGCGGTAATCGGCCTGCAGATTATTGCTGTAGATACTGCGATAGATCCCTTCGCTGCGCATATAGCGGGCGTTCTGGCGCACGGTCCAGACATCGTTGAAATGATGCTCGAAGGCATAGCCGATGGAGTAATGCTCGCGATCACTCTTCTCGAAGTTTTTCTCGCCGTCATAGAAATCCACATCAATCTTGCGCCCGAGCGGGCTGTGCAGCACCGACCCCCAGGCCGGGACCGAACCGTAGGACGCACCCTTGGGGTCCTTCTGGAAATGCCCGAGCAAGGTCAGCGAGGTGGCCTCATTCGGACGCCAGGTAAAGGCCGACGACAGGGACTGACGACGGGTCTCGGTGTGTTCGACCTGGCCGTCGGCATCATCGAACAACCCGGCGACGCGATACGAATAAACCCCTTGCTCGTCCAGCGGGCCGCTGAGGTCGAAGGTGGTGCGCTTCTTGTTGAAGGTGCCGTACTCGACGCCCACTTCATGGAACGGCGTATCCAGCGGGCGCTTGGTGACCATGTTGATCACACCGCTGGGGCTGCCCTGGCCGTACAACACCGATGCCGGGCCGCGCAGGACCTCCACGCGCTCCAGGTCAAAGGCATCCTTTTGCGGCGAGGCATCGCGGCTTGACGCCACGCGCAAACCATCCAGGTACGTCACCGGCGAGAAGCCACGGATGGTCAACTGGTCCAGGCGCGAGGCAGTGGCGCCACGGGTTTCCGGGACGACCGCGGCGCTGTAGCGCAGGATCTGGTTGAGGCTCTCGGCATTCTGCGCACGCATCTGGTCCTTGGTGACCACCGAGATCGATTGCGGGGTCTCGATCAACGCGGTGTCGGTCTTGGTGCCGGACAGGCTGCGCGTGGCGACATAGCCGGATACCGGGCCGATCGGGCTTTCGCTTTGATAGGCACCGCTGATGGTCGTGGCCTGTAACTCCACAGAACCGTCCGCCTGGGGGATGGGCTCGATGCGGTAGCGCTTGGCAGACAATGCCTGGGCACGTAGACCGCTACCCGCCAGCAATTGGGCCAGTGCTGCGTCGCTGCTCAACTGCCCGCTCAAGCCACTGCTGCGCTTGCTGCGGGTCAAGGCCGGATCAAAGGCCAGGGCCAGCCCGGCCTGTTCGGCAAAGCCGTTGAGGGCCTGGCTCAGGTCACCGGCAGGGATCGAGAAATGGCTGCCTTCATCAGCCCATGCCGTGTGAATGGTCAGGGGCACAGCGGCAAAAGCCAGCGCCACTGACAGCGCCAGCGGGTGCAACGGACGAGCAAAGCGTGACATGAGAGGTCCTGGAAAATGGAGTTCTATATTCCATGACGGCCATGTCGGGAAATCGGGTATGAATGAGCAGCCTTTTTATTTGAATGGGTGTTTTCAGCCCGCTCAGATGGGTTTGACCACCACCATCAGGTCAGTGAAATACTCCACCTTGATCGGCAGGTTATCCGCCAGGGTCGCCAGCGCCGCGTCGCTGTCATCGAGCTTGAACACACCCGACACACGCATGCCTTGCAACGCCTGGGGATCAAAATGCACCACGCCATGGCGATAGCTGGCCAGGGTCTGCAGGACTTCGCTCAGCGGCCGATCATCCACCGTGAGCAAGCCTCGGGTCCAGGCAGCCGGGTCGCTGTTGCCGACCGGTTGTGCCGGCTGCGCACGGCCCTGCTTGAGGATCGCACGCTGGCCTGCGGTCACTTTCACCGCTTCGCTGTCGTTGCCTTTGGCGGCCACTGTTGACTCGATCACCGTGACCACGGTCGAGCCGTCCACTGCACGCTGAACCAGGAAACGCGTACCCAGTGCCGTTGCCGTGCCCTGGTCAGTGCGCACCATAAATGGCCGTTGCGCGTCCTTGGCCACTTCGACCCACATCTCGCCCTTGAGCAATTCGATCACACGCTGGCGGCCATCGAATTTCACGTCCAGCGCCGAGTTGCTGTTGAGCTGCACCTGGCTACCATCGGCCAGGACAACCTGACGCCGCTCACCGACGCTGGTACGTTGGTCGGCTGTCCACACCGGCAGTTGCTCAACACCCAGCCAACCGATAACCAACACACCCAGCAACGCCAGGGCTTGCCCACCTCGCACGGCGTACCCGGATTTACGTGGAACAAAGGCCTGATTCAACGCCAGGCGTGCCGGCTCGGCAGGCAGTTCATCAAGGCTGCCCCACAGCGATCGCATGCGCTCGAAAGCCACCCGATGGCGTGGGTCGGTCTCGCACCACGCCTCAAAGGCCTCGCGGTCGATAACGCTGACGTCCTCGTCATTGAGCAGCGCCAACCAGCGCGCCGCCTCACTGACAATCTGCTCGGTGGATGTCACAGCGGGTCGGCGCCGTGCAGCGTGTGGTAGCAATGCACCAGCGCGCTGGAAATGTAGTTTTTCACCGTGCTGGACGACACCTGAAGCTGGGCGGCGATTTCACTGTAGGTCAGCCCGTCCAGGCGGCTGAGCAGGAACGCCTCGCGAGCCTTGTCCGACAGACCGGCGAGCATCAGCGCAATGCGCTCCAAGGCCTGCAGCGCCACATGAATGGTCGCCGGGTCAGGCATGCCGGCGTCTTCGTATTGGATGGCCAGGGCTTGCATGTAGGCTTTCTCGATCTTGCGCCGTCGCGCGCCGTCAATCAGCAGGCGTCCGGCTGTGGTCGCGAGAAATGCCCGGGGCTCTTGAATGTTGTGGGGCTCGGCCAGCAACAACACCCGTACGAATGCATCCTGGGCCAAGTCCGCCGCATGCTGTGAGCAGCCGAGTTTCTTGCGCAGCCAACCGTGCAACCAGGAGTGGTGGTCGCTGTAGAGCGCGGTGAGTGTCTGCTGGCGGCGGGCGATATCACATTCGGCCACAGGAAAATCATGCATGCGCAAAAAATTCTCAAACAAGAAAGATTACCAATCGCGCAAACGATGACAGCAAAACGATAGCAGGGCAAGGGCCCGACGATGGCGCCTGGCTATAAGTTTAGGAGCCTTAACGCAGGCTCCAGGAAACCCCGGCATACACGCCCATGCCATCGCCCGGCGTCGAGCGCGCCATATCACGGCCTTGATCGTCATAACCCGGGGTCACGGTATTGGCGTAGCGCTGGTTGGTCAGGTTGCGCAGGTCGACCCAGGCTTGCCAGTCCTGTTTCGGTGCGTCGTAACCAACGGTGGCGCCCAATAAGCCATAGGCTGACGCGTAGTAGGAGTTGGCATAGTCCACCGCCACCCGCGAGGAATACTCACCATTGAGGCTGCTGAAAAAACCGCTGGGATGGCTGTAGCGCAACTGCGCCTGGTAATAGTGCTTGGGGATGCCAGGCAGCGTGTTGTCGCCAAAGCGTGGGTCGTCGCGGTAGTGGAAGTTGCTGAAGGTGTAGGCCTGGCGCAGGGCCAGGCGGCCGGCATTACCACCGTCCCACAGCGGGCTGGTGAGGCTCAGTTCCAGGCCCTGGTGGATGGTCGGGCTGGCATTGGACTCGGCAACCACCTGCGAACTGTTGAGCGTGGCCGCCTGGGTCTCGACGCTGAGCAGTTCATGGCGCACCAGCGAGTGATACAACGCCAGGTCCCACTGGCCGAACCAGGCTTCGCCGCGCCCGCCCAGTTCCAGGGTGGTGGCGGTCTGGTTTTGCAGTTCCACGCCTTCGCGGGTCAGGCCCGCCTCCGGCCTGCCAGAGTCTTTCGCAAAGAATTTGTTCGAACCCCAGATCATCGACCAGGCATGCGGCGGCTCGACCGAACGGCTCAAGTTGCCATACACCTGCAACTGCGGGTTGAAGTCATAGCGCAGGCCCACGCGCGGGGCGTAGTCCCAGTCGTGGGTACTCAAGGGGGCACGGGTGTCGGGATAAGTGACTTCGGTTTCGCGGCGGGTGTAGATCGCCGCCAGGCCGGTAGTCAGCCACAGGTCGGGCAACAGTTCCAGGTCGTTGCTCACGTGCAACACCGTATCCGAGCCCAGGTAACTGTAGTCACGGGTCTTGGTGCCGGGAGTGAAGTTAGCAGTGGTGCCGGCGGGTACACGCACGTACTCGGACACACCGTTATTGGGCAAACCCTGGGTGGTGCGCAGGCCGACGATGGTCTTGCTGTCGCGCCCCAGCAGCGTGTCCTGACGGATGTAATTCAAGGTGCCGCTGATATCGCTGTATGCCACCTTCAACCGGTTGGTGCCTTCGCGCAGGTCCATGGGGTAATCGTGGTAGACCAGCCCAGCCTCTACCCGAGAGTTATCGTCCAACTGCAATGTGGTCTTGTTGGCGATCCAGGTAGACCCCGGCTGCAAGCGCTTGGAGTCGCGCGCCAGGTTGACGGCATTGGCCCTACGCGGGCTGTGCTCGATCTGCTCGCGCGTGAGTTTGCCGGGGCTGTCGTTGGCGGTTTCGCGGTAACGGAAATAGAAGCGGGTTTCCAGGTCCGGGTTGAATCGGTAGCCGAAGTTGGCCGCCACACCCTTGCCACTGCCGGCGCTTTGTTGCTGGAAGCCATCGTAGTCAGAGTCGGTCAGGCTGATGTAGTAGTCAGCATCGCCCAGCACTTGCCCGGAGCTGATTTCCCGCTGGGCGTAACCATGGCTGCCAGCTTCGTAGCGCACGCGCAACTTGGGGGCATCGTAGCCGGTGTGGGTCACATAGTTGACCGCACCACCCAGGGCCAGTGCGCCCCGGTCAAAGCCGTTGGCGCCGCGCAGCACTTCGACCCGACTGAGCCACAACGGGTCCTTGAGTTCGTAAGGTGTGCCGCCGGGGCCGGTAAGTGGCAGGCCGTCGATGGTTTCATACAGGCCGGAGGCGTGGCTGCCGGGACCACGGTTGATGCCCGAGCCGCGAATGGAGATTTTCACCCCTTCGTTGTTCGCCGCCTTGGCGTAGATGCCGACCTGGTACTTGAGTACATCTTCGTTGCTGCTGACTCGCCCCTGCTCGACGCTGGCCATGTCAATGTAATTGGTCCCACCGGGCACCTGCCGCAGTTGCGCCTGGGCCGCCTCACCTTCGCTCAGCTCGCTGCTGGTGACTTGCAGCGGCGCCAGCTGCAGTGCCTCCTGGGCCTGGGCCAGGTGACTGAATGTCAGGGCGACGCCGAAAGGAAGAAGCAGCAAAGGTTGTCGCAGGCGCATGGGCCGAATCCTGGAAAAGTTCAAGCGTTGGAAGAACCAGGGGTACGGTAGGTCACGTCTGTTTTTAAGTCCAAAATAGAATTAATAAATGCTAACTCAGTATTTAAGGAAATAAGCTGCACGCAGTAATGTGGAGCAACCGAGTCACCACCGTCACCCGAGACTGCCCCATGTCGATATCCGCCAACGTCATTGATTTCACCCTCCACCGCAAGCGCCGCCAGGCACGTGCAGCGGCCGAGCTGATGTGGGCAATGTACGCGGCGCGTGCCGGGCTGTCGGGATTCACCTTGCAGACCAGTAACGCATCCAGCGATACACGCCGGGCATAAGGCCGATGAGTTTTCTCCAGGCCCTTCCCGAACGGCTGCCTCCCACCGCTCAACCCAAGGATTGCGCCACCCGCGACGACGATGCCATCAGCCAGTGCGTCGCGCATAACCTGCAGCGCCTGCGCAGCAAACGTTACTTGTCCCTGGATGCGCTGGCCCGCGCCTGTGGAGTAAGCCGGGCGATGCTCGCGCAAATCGAGTCCGGACGCAGTGTGCCGTCGATCAAGGTGCTGTGCAAAATCGCCAAGGGCCTGAAAGTATCGGTGGCGGCGTTCCTGGAAAACCGCTCGTTCGAAGGGGTTGAATTGCTCCCCGCCCACCACAGCAAACGCCTGGTGAGTGCCGATGGTACGTTCGTCAGCCGTGCATTGTTTCCCGACGACATGTCACGCCAGTCGGAGTTCTATGAGATACGCCTGAGCGCGCGCGGTGAAGAGGTGTGCGAAGGCCGCAGGCCAGGAATCCAGGCAAACCTGGTGGTCGCTCAGGGCGTGCTGGAAGTCAGCGTCAACGAGGAGCGATACTTGCTGTCCACCGGCGACTCGATTCTGTTCTATGCCGACCAGCCCCACCGCTACCGCAACCCGGCAGACAGCGATGCGCTGGCGTTCCTGGTCATCATCCACCCCGAACGCCTGGACTGAACGCAAAAAGCCCCGCCTGAGCAATCAGGCGGGGCTTTTTCATGCCCGCGAACAGCCTGTCAGCAGGTGCAGCACATCATCGGCATGCCGTTGCAACTCATCATCATCGGCATGGCGCAGTCATTCATCATTTTCTTCATCAGCATGCAGCAGTTGTCCATCATCGCCATGCTCATGCCGGGCATCGGCATCATCTTGCAGGTCATGCCATCGGCTTGCAGGGTGCATTCCATGACGCACTTCATCATCGGCATCGACATCCCCATCGGCATGTTCATCGCCGGCATGTTGTTCATCATGGCCATGGTGTCTTGCGACATGCACATCATCGACAGATTGGCACACTGCATCATCATCGGCATGCCGCAGTTCATCATCATCACCATCATTTCGGCGTTGTTCTTGAACATCGCCATGTCCATGCCGGCTGCCGGTTTCATCGTGCACATCATGGCATCACCGGTCATTTCACACTGCATGGTGGCCATCATCATCGGCATGCCCATCATCGGCATCATCGGCATCGCGTTGTTCATTGGCATCTGCATGGCATTCATCATGTTCGAAACTCCGTAATCGACAGGAAAGGACTAAATTCTGGGGCCGATTCTAGAGATGACACACGGCGGTGCAAGACGCTGGCCGAGCAGCAGAAATAGACGTCAGACCGTCCGATTATCATTTAAGACAGACTGTAAAAGCGTGGGAGCAGACAAATGCTTGTTATTGCATCCACTCCCGATGCAGCGACCTGAAAATAGCAGCGATGGATATTCACTGGAGTGCTATGTACCTTCGATAAGGAAATAAACGATCTAACCCTTGTGAAAATAAGCGCCTGATGCAGGCTGGCGCGCAATACTGCGGTACTGTGCGGAGCTCGATCGTCGTTCCACTATCGCCATTTTTTTAAGGCCGACTATTTTTATGCGTCTGATGAATGTTGCCGGCGTATGCCTGCTTTCTTCGGTACTGATGGGCTGCCAACAGCACCCACCCGCCAACGACCAACTGGATGCAGTGCTGTGGACCCAGACCTCCATCGAGCATGAGCTGATCTATCGCCAGGTGTTCGCCGACGCCACCCGCCAGCTCGACGTGGCCCTGGCCACCAAGGACTGGGACGCCCTGCCCTTTGCCCCACGCAACCTGGCCGGCCTGCCGCCGGCGGTGATCGTCGATATCGATGAAACCCTCCTGGACAACGTGCCGCTCAATGCCCGGGACATCGTCAACAACCAAGTCTACTCCTATGACCGCTGGAACACCTGGGTCGACCAGGCCAAGGCCCAGGCCCTGCCCGGCGCCGTGGCGTTTTTGCAGGCGGCCAAGCAACGCGGGATCAAGGTGTATTACCTGACCAACCGTGAGCACAGCCAGGTCCAGGCCACCGTCGACAACCTGCGTTTGCGCGGTTTCCCGATAGAAAACAATGAGCAGGTGCTGGCAGCCGCCACCCCGACCGGCCATTGCGAACAAGCGGGCTACGGAAAGAACTGCCGACGCCAATGGGTCGCCAGCCAGGCGCGAGTGCTGTTGATGGCCGGTGATTCCCTGGGGGATTTCGTCCAGGCCGAACACAACACCCTGGCCGCCCAGCGTCGGGCGGTCGAACCCTATGCGGGCTGGTTCGGCCAGCGCTGGTTCCTGCTGCCCAATCCTACCTACGGCAACTGGTACAGCGCGCCCTATGGCGACCGCGAAGAGATACCGTTTGCGCAGAAGCGCTTTTTCAAGCGTGAGGCCCTGCAGTTGCAGCAATAACCCGCTTTATATAGGAGTCGGCTTGCCGGCTCTTGCCGCAGAGCAAAGCTGCTCCGTAACTCTAGTTTTTAATATTTTCGCGAATGTTCCAGCCAAACTTCACCGGCCCTCCGTCCTTTGCGCCTTCTGCTTTTTGAGGCTGGTAACTCACTTCCACCTTGGCAAAATTCAGCGCGAGACTCTCATACAAAATATCGCTGTTATCGTCAGTACGCACGTCATAGGAAGTAACCATGACTTCCTTCAACACAATGACCAGATACTCCAACGAATTGGGGCCGCCAGCCTTACGCACCACGAGTCTCGCTTCTGGATAATGTGTGCCGCTGGCACAGGCCATCATCAGGTTAGGCGTGGATCTATCCAGGGCCTTCTTGAGGTTCAAGTTAGCGACGTTGACTTTGCCTGATCCGCCCCCCGTACCGCTATGCATGGAGCCCGATTGGGACAGGCCCCAGGCCCAGTGGGTAATCTCGATTTCATCACGATGCATCTGGTCCCGTGATTCACCCTTGATATCTCCCAACCTCAAAAACATGTCAGTTGCCATAGTTACTCCCTGTCCTGGTGTTCGCCGGTAGCGGCAAGGAGCGCACCTTTTCCTATTCAGGATGGCGCCTGCAAGACACCAAAATCGATATGGGAAGCACCTTTCAGCATAAAGGAACTTTTCTGACATTCATCCACGACGACGCATCTTTAATCTCACGGGCCTCATGAAAGCCAGGAGTTAAGGAATGACTTCGTCCCCGCTCAGAGATGGGTTTCCTTCAGCCCATCGCATCACACGTCAACAGATTGAAGGCAGCGTTGACCTGCGCCGACTGTTCTTCGCTATTGATGCAGACCCGCAGCTGATCGGTGCGGGAGTTATCTATATAGATGCTCAATTCAACGTAGTCACCTTGCGTGAGTTCCAGCCTATTTGCAGTGTACTGCCAAAAAAGCTGGTGTTACGTGAGGCGCCCCGACATGTCGGGCCATCAGAGTTCAAGCGGATGCTGGAGCATGAGCCTCGGCAATCGGAACTGACCGCGCTCGCACTGAATACAGCAATGACATGCGCCGGTGCGCTGCTCAGTTGGGCAGTGATTACGAGTGGCTTTATTCTGATGCCGTTCACTGCCGGAACCAGTGCGGTGATTTCTTTTCTTGGGCAGGCGGCGGCAGTAGCAAGCACCACTCAGTGTATTGCTGGAGCCCTTAGAACAGGAATTGAAGCTTATGCACCAACACTTAATGATGTTCTAGATAGCGAAGCCTGGTACCAGGCCGTGATGAATATACTGGATGGCATTGCCGTGCTGGGCATTGCGGCATCAGCTTTGACCACAATGAAGGTGGTCAACATGACCACAAAAGCAACCGGAAAATCCCTGCGCCAAGCGCTCAGAGGGCTTACCCGACAGGAACGAATAAAACTGAATAATGAGTTGCTCAAAATTCAGGATCCACGGTTGACGCCGAAACTACTCAAGTTAAAACAGGCCACAGGAAGTCTACCAAAACGCATCAGTGCCACAGAAATCCAGGCGCCCACCGCAAGCCATATTCGAGACGCCATGGCCGCAACCCTTGGCTTGGGCAGCAGCGCAATGTCTGGGAACATCAACACATTAGCTATTGGCATCTATGAAGAAGTAATGCCATGAGCCGGCAAAGGAGACTAGACCTGAAAAAGTCTAAAGGCCGGAAAACGCTCTACGACTCCAATTTTTTTATTGAAGATCCATGGCCACTCCTCAAACGTTATATGCCGGTTATAGGGGGCGACCTCCTTGTCGGGTGCTTCTCGATTGCTATAACCACCGTCTTAGTAACGGTGACCTACCTCTCTACACTCCCAACGGTTCTGCTCTCCCAGATATTTTTTTTCGGTAGCCTGGGGTCGGGCCTGATATTTACGATCGCTAAATTCAAAGTTCTGTCCGGTCGAACTCATTGGGTTTGGATAAGTACCGGAATTTACTTCACGTGCCTGCTGATATCTCTTCCGGCAATCATCTATCGCCCAAGCCTTTACCTTTACCTCATGGCGCTCGTTGGGCCGCTAGCAGGCCTGCTGATTCTCAACAGCAACCGGTGCAAGGAAATGCGCAAAAAGATGGTTGAAATCCGCAATAAGCGTGAAGAGAGAGTCGTCACCCTCAAAAAACAAGGCAAATGGAAGTGGTGGTAGAGCCAGGGGTTACACAGCCGTCGCCTGGCGATACTGACGCGGCGTAAAGCCGGTCAACGCCTTGAACTGCCGGGTAAATGCACTGACACGCGGGTCACGTACAAACCTGGGCGATTAGGCTAATGTACTGACCCTGAGTCCCATTCACTTTTAAGGCCGAGTCTTTCACGCGTAATCCTACTTTCGCCAGTATCTGCCTGTTTTCTTCGCTATTGGTCGGTTGTCAGCAGTACCCACCCACCAACGACCAACTGGATGCCGTGCTCTGGACCCAGACCTCCATCAAGCATGATCTGATCTATCGCCAGGTGTTCGCCGACGCCACCCGCCAGTTCGACGTGGCCCTGGCCGCTTTTTCAAGCGTGAGGCCCTGCAGTTGCAGCAATGACGATCAAATCTGGGTCAGCCACCATAAGTACTGACATCACCAGGTAGAGGAAGCTGCATACCGGAGTGCGTTGAAAAGTCTTTACGCGATATGACCCCCTCAAGTTCCGTGGAACTATGTTGCCGTCGACACCACAGATGCTATCAAGTCAATGACGAACACAAGCATGGATTAGGATTGCGGACTTTCCGGGCCCAGCTAAAAACTGCAACAGCCTAATCATTATTACGTCAGTGTCGACAAAAGCAAAACAGTTCAGAGGCTGTACTATGAAAATATCACACAGACCACCTGCCACCCCCTTTAACGCCACACAACATCAACCATCATCCAGCAATGGATCTTCTGTCGGGGTAAAAAAGCAAGAGCGTGACTTTTCAAACACCCTGACGATATCTGAAATAAAAAATCCAACACTGGGAGTATTCCCTGAAAAAAAGGAGCTATCAAAAAACTACCCAATTCTAAGCGATCGGAATATAACAGTTTCTCGCGAACTGAAGTGGGTATATGAAGCGCCTAAAACCAAGGTAGAAAAAGATCGCCTGGTGATAGAAACCACAAGTCATGCAGACACTGTTCACGTAAAAAAAGCAAGCAATAAAAGTATTGATATTATTATCAACGGCAAGACCTACCATATAGACAGTCAGCAGCGTGATCAGAAAATCCCGGAGATCCATATTAAAACCCTCGGAGGCGACGACCACGTCTGGGTCGATCCTGATGTCAGTGAACGGATGCTCATCGAGACCGGGGATGGTGCTGACTATGTTCAGGCCGGAAGTGGTTATACGCGGGTGCTGGCGGGTGCCGGCAACGATACGGTGCGACTTGGCAGCGGCTTTGGTTATGCCGAGGGCGGCAAGGGAGATGATGTACTGATTGCAGGCCGCGGAATGGGTGCACTGTACGGAAATGATGGCAAGGACAGAATGTTTGCAGGCTACTTTGGCAACACACAAAGAACCTATATGGATGGTGGGCGTGGCAATGACGAAATGTACGCAAAGGGTGGGCGTACTATTATGCACGGCGGCCTGGGCAATAACTTTATAATGAGTTGTGGCGGTAGCCATATCTATACTGGGAAAGAAAAAAACCGGGTTATCTCACTCAGTGATACCGATACGATTTTTGCCAAGACAGATGATACTGTCCAACGCACTTCCGGCTCTAAACTGGTAGAGGCCAAATACTCTGACGCAGGGCACGCGGGCTTGAAAGTTTCAGGAACCCCTGAATTCAAACAGCGGATTGCAGATGACTTTGAGCTACTACGCCTATCACCCACAGGGCAAAAAATGCTGATGGAGCTTGATGAAGCCTATCGGCGCAATACTGCGTCTGACGGTGATACACCGAGGGCTGAAATATACAACGTGGAGACCGGGCAATTTGAAGAAGATCAACCCATCGAGATCAAGCAAGCAGACGATGATGACGGGCACTTCTTTTTCCGGGACATAAACGTCAACCCTTCATACTTGGGGACCAAGCCCCAGACATTTCCAATCAGTATTTTATATCATGAAATGGCCCACGCTTATAACGCTGTAAACAAAAGTGAATTTAAAGGAAAAACCAAGATCAATGATGGACCTAAAGGTTTAGAAGATAATATAGAGCGTCAAGCCGTCGGTTTATGGACGAACGAGTCATTCGACTTCGACAGAGACCCGTCCACACCGCCTACATTTACCAACCCAAAGCCATTCACGGAAAACGGCCTTCACGAAGAAATGGGTGAGCCCCTGCGCAAGGCGTACCACATTGAGAATGTTGTTTGAAGGTCAAAGGTTAACTTGTCGCCTGGCGATACTGACGCGGCGTAAAACCAGTCAACGCCTTGAACTGCCGGGTAAATGCACTGTGGTCGGTGTAGCCGCACTGCAAGGCCACCTCGGTGATCGGCAACTCGGTATGCAGCAGGCGGTGGGCATGCTCCAGGCGCACTTTCTGGATCATCTGCCGGGGCGTCAGGTGGAACACGCGCTTGCAGTAACGCTCCAACTGCGCCACGGACGTACCGGCGATGCGCGTCAGCTCACCCAGGGTCACACGTCGGTTGAAATGGGCGCGGATGTATTCGTCCACAGCAGCCAAGCGCTGATAGGCCGGGTGGGTTTCGCTGGCCGATTGCAGGTCGACCGAAATGCCCGCCAGGCCGATGATCGCGCCTTCGTGGTTGTACAACGGCCATTTATGGGTCAGGCACCAACCGGGTTCGCGGCTGCCGTACAGGTGCAACTCCAGTTGGTCCTCCAGCACCAGGCCCTGTTCCAGCACGCGCCGATCCTGTTCGGTATAACCCGGCCCCAACTGCGCGGGAAACACCTCGGCGCTGGTTTTGCCCAGTAGCGGCCGGCGGTCTTTCAAGCCGCAACGCTGCACCAGCGTGCGGTTGGCCATGACGTAGCGCGCCTGCACGTCCTTGATAAACATCGTCGCATTGGGGATCACGTCAAGCATCGGCAACAGCATGGCCACGCCCGCCAGCAGCTGTTCGAGGCTGTGTGGCCGCTGCTCGCCGCCTTGGCAAAGGGTTGCAAACGCGTTCTGCATCATGCCGCTCACCGCCTCATTGATCGCCTCGCAAGGCCAGCAGATTGCCCGATGACCATGGCCCTGTCGAGTCTGGCAATTGTGCTGAATTCGTCATTGATCGCCACGCAAAACATCAATCGCCAGCGGGTCGATGGGTTCACTGTAGCGCCACTGCATGCCTATCCAATAACCCACAAGAAGGCGCCGCTATGTCAGCCCAAGGCAAGTTCAAGAAACAGCTGTCTCTGATCGACCTCACCTTTATCGGACTGGGAGCCATCTTCGGTTCCGGTTGGTTGTTTGCCGCCAGTCACGTGTCGTCCATCGCAGGCCCAGCGGGGATTTTTTCCTGGTTGCTGGGCGGCTTTGCGGTGCTGTTGCTGGGCATTGTCTACTGCGAATTGGGCGCGGCCCTGCCCCGTGCCGGTGGCGTGGTGCGCTACCCGGTGTATTCCCACGGCCCGCTGTTGGGCTACCTGATGGGCTTTATCACGCTGATCGCGTTCTCTAGCCTGGTGGCGATTGAAGTGGTTGCTGCACGGCAATACGCCGCCGCCTGGTTTCCCGAACTGACCAAGGCGGGATCCAGCGATCCCACCACCCTGGGCTGGCTGCTGCAGTTTGGCCTGCTGTGCCTGTTTTTCGTGCTCAACTACCGCAGCGTGAAGACCTTTGCCATCGCCAATAACCTGGTAAGTCTATTCAAGTTTGTCGTGCCGTTGCTGGTGATCGGCGTACTGTTCACCTTCTTCAAGCCGGCCAATTTTCACTCCCAAGGGTTCGCGCCGTTCGGCCTGTCAGGGATCGAAATGGCGGTGTCTGCCGGTGGGGTGATTTTTGCGTACCTGGGGCTGACGCCGATCATTTCGGTGGCCAGCGAAGTGAAGAATCCACAACGCACCATTCCCATTGCCCTGATCCTTTCGGTGCTGCTGTCCACGGCCATTTATGTGTTGTTGCAAGTGGCCTTCCTCGGCGGCGTGCCCACCGAAATGCTCGCCAACGGCTGGGCCGGGATCAGCAAGGAACTGGCGCTGCCCTATCGTGATATCGCCCTGGCATTGGGCGTGGGCTGGCTGGCCTACCTGGTGGTGGCCGACGCGGTGATCTCCCCCAGCGGCTGCGGCAATATCTATATGAACGCCACGCCACGGGTGATCTATGGCTGGGCGCAGACTGGCACCTTCTTCAAGATCTTCACCCGTATCGACAAAAAGTCCGGCATCCCGCGTCCGGCGCTGTGGCTGACCTTTGGCCTGTCGGTATTCTGGACCCTGCCATTCCCATCCTGGGAAGCGCTGATCAACGTGGTATCCGCCGCCCTGGTATTGAGCTACGCGGTGGCCCCGGTATGCGTCGCCGCACTACGGCGCAATGCCCCGGACATGCCGCGCCCGTTTCGGGTCAAGCGGATGAATGTGCTGGGCCCGCTGTCGTTCATCATCGCCGCGCTGATCGTCTACTGGTCGGGCTGGAACACCGTGTCCTGGCTGCTGGGCCTGCAAATCGTGATGTTTGTGGTGTACCTGCTGTGCCGTCGCCTGGTGCCGACCCAGCACCTGAACATCGCCCAGCAAGTGCGCTCCAGCGCGTGGCTGATCGGCTTCTACGCGGTGACCATCGCGCTGTCCAAGCTCGGCAGCTTTGGTGGCCTGGGCGTGCTTACCCACCCGTTCGACACCGTGGTCGTCGCCGCCTGCGCACTGGGCATCTACTACTGGGGCGCAGCCACCGGCGTGCCTGCGCACCTGGTTGAACTGGAACACGAAGACGACGAAAGCGAAGCCGTGCTGCCCGCCACCGGCCTGCATCCGGCCAACGCACAACTGGCCAATCACTAAGGAAGAGCTTGATGAAACGACTGCACGTGATTGACTCCCATACCGGCGGCGAACCCACGCGCCTGATCATGAATGGCTTCCCACAGCTTGCCGGCCAGACCATCGCCGACCAGCTCGACTGCCTGCGCAGCGAACATGATCAATGGCGCCGCGCGTGCCTGCTGGAGCCCCGTGGCAACGATGTCCTGGTCGGCGCGCTGTACTGCGAGCCCGTCTCGGCGGGAGCCACCTGCGGGGTGATTTTCTTCAACAATGCCGGCTACCTCGGCATGTGTGGCCACGGCACCATCGGCCTGGTCGCCTCGCTGCACTACCTGGGGCACATCGCACCGGGAGTGCACAGCATCGACACGCCGGTGGGCCCGGTCAGCGCCACCCTGCATGAGGATGGCGCCGTGACCCTGCGCAACGTGCCCGCCTATCGCTATCGCCAGCAAGTGCCGGTGGATGTGCCAGGGCATGGCCGTATCTACGGCGATATCGCCTGGGGTGGCAACTGGTTTTTCCTGGTGTCGGAGCACGGCCAGGCACTGCACATGGGCAATGTCGACGCCCTCACCGACTTCACCTGGGCGATGCTCAAGGCCCTCGAAGCCCAAGGTATCCAGGGCGAAGACGGCGCGTTGATCGACCATATCGAACTGTTTGCCGATGACGAACTGGCCGACAGCCGCAACTTCGTCATGTGCCCCGGCAAAGCCTACGACCGCTCACCCTGCGGCACCGGCACCAGCGCCAAGCTGGCGTGCCTGGCCGCCGATGGAAAACTTCAGGCCGGTGAACCCTGGGTACAAGCCAGCATCACCGCCAGCCAGTTCGAAGGCCGTTTTGAGTGGGAAGGCCAGCGTATCCGCCCGTTCATCACTGGCCGCGCCTACATGACCGCCGACAGCACGTTGCTGATCGACGCACAGGATCCCTTTGCCTGGGGCATTTGCGCACCCGGCAGCGTTTAACCAAACCCTTCCACGGAGATAAAACAATGAGCGATAACATCTTCACCGGCTGCATCCCGGCCCTGATGACCCCATGCACTGCCGAGCGTCAGCCGGACTTCGACGCCTTGGTCGCCAAGGGCCGCGAGCTGATCGATATCGGCATGAGCGCCGTGGTGTATTGCGGTTCCATGGGCGACTGGCCGCTGCTCACCGAAGCCCAGCGCCAGGAAGGCGTGGCGCGCCTGGTGGCCGCCGGCATCCCGACCATCGTCGGCACCGGCGCGGTCAACAGCCGTGAGGCAATATCCCATGCCGCCCACGCGGCCAAGGTCGGCGCCCATGGCTTGATGGTCATCCCCCGCGTGCTGTCCCGTGGCGCCTCGGCGACGGCACAAAAGGCGCACTTCGCGGCGATCCTTAGCGCCGCTCCGAACCTGCCGTCAGTGATCTACAACAGCCCTTACTACGGCTTTGCGACCCGCGCCGACCTGTTCTTCGAACTGCGCCGCGAGTACCCGAACCTGATCGGTTTCAAGGAGTTCGGCGGCGCTGCCGACCTGCGCTATGCGGCCGAACACATCACCTCCAAGGACGATGACGTGACCTTGATGGTGGGCGTCGATACCCAGGTGGTGCACGGTTTCGTCAACTGCAACGCCACCGGTGCCATCACCGGTATCGGCAACGCCCTGCCACGGGAAGTCCTGCAACTGGTGGCCCTGAGCAAGAAAGCCGCCAAGGGCGACGCCAAGGCCCGGCGCCAGGCCCGCGAACTGGAAGCGGCGCTGGCAGTGCTGTCGTCCTTCGATGAAGGCTGCGACCTGGTGCTCTATTACAAGCACCTGATGGTGCTCAATGGCGACCTGCAATACCGCCTGCACTTCAACCAAAGCGATGTGCTCAGCGATGCCCAGCGCCGCTATGCCGAGAACCAGTACGCGCTGTTCCGCCAGTGGTACGCCAACTGGTCGGCGGAACAGAACGTCGACTGACTGCCGCGCACGCCGCTGTGAAACCATCGTGTTGCGCAGCGGCTGGACTCTTTTAGCAAGGATTTACCATGACTTTGACAGGCAATATGCTGATCGGTCAGCATGCTACACCCGGCACCCGCGAGGCCGTCCGTGCGATCAACCCGGCCACCAATGCTGCGCTGGAGCCGGCCTACCACGGAGGCACCACCGAGCACGTGGCCCAGGCCTGCGCGCTGGCATGGTCAGCCTTCGACAGCTACCGCGAAACGTCCCTGGCGGCGCGTGCTGAATTGCTCGACACCATCGCCAGCGAAATCGAAGCCCTCGGCGATGAACTGATCGAACGTGCCGTGGCCGAAACCGGCTTGGCGCATGCGCGGATCCAGGGCGAGCGTGGCCGCACCTGCCAGCAACTGCGCACCTTCGCCCGTACCGTGCGCGCCGGCGAATGGCTGGATGTGCGGGTCGACCCCGCACAGCCAGACCGTCAACCCTTGCCCCGCGCTGACTTGCGCCAGCGCCAGGTGCCGCTGGGGCCGGTGGCGGTGTTTGGCGCCAGCAACTTCCCGCTGGCATTTTCGGTGGCCGGGGGCGACACCGCCTCTGCACTGGCTGCCGGTTGCCCGGTGATCGTCAAGGCCCATGGCGCCCATCCGGGCACCAGTGAGTTGGTGGGCCGCGCCGTGGCCCGTGCGGTCAAGCACTGTGACTTGCCCGAAGGCGTGTTCTCCCTGCTGTACGGTTCCGGCCGCGAAGTGGGGATTGCGCTGGTCACCGACCCGCGCATCAAGGCCGTGGGTTTCACCGGTTCGCAAAGTGGCGGAATCGCCTTGTGCCAGGCGGCCCAGGCGCGGCCTGAGCCAATCCCGGTGTATGCGGAAATGAGTGCAGTCAATCCGGTGTACCTGTTTGCCGGCGCCCTCAAGACGCGTGGTGAGGCACTGGCGCAAGGCTTTGTCACGTCGCTGACCCTGGGTGCCGGGCAGTTCTGCACCAACCCAGGGCTGGTGATTGCGGTTCAGGGAGCAGCGCTGGAGCGTTTTATCAGCCTCGCCAGCGAGCATCTAAAAGAGCGCCCGGCACAGACCATGCTCACCCCCGGCATCTTCAATGCCTATGAAACGGGCGTCGGCACCTTGGCCGAACATGCCCAACGCCTGGCCAGCGGCCTGGCAGCACAAGGTCCGAACCAGTGCCAGGCGCAGCTGTTTACCACCCGCGCACAAGACTTCCTCGCCAACCCGCGCTTGCAGGCCGAAATCTTCGGCGCAGCATCACTGGTGGTGCAATGTGCCAATGACGACGAAGTCCGCCAGGTCACCGAACATCTCGAAGGCCAGTTGACCGCCACCCTGCACCTGGATGACAGCGATATCGAGCACGCACGGGCGTTGTTACCGACCCTGGAGCGCAAGGCCGGGCGCCTGTTGGTGAACAGCTGGCCGACCGGGGTCGAGGTGTGCGATGCGATGGTGCATGGCGGGCCGTTCCCGGCCACCTCGGACTCGCGCTCGACCTCGGTGGGCACTGCCGCGATCCTGCGTTTCCTGCGCCCGGTGTGCTACCAGGACTTCCCGGACAGCCTGCTGCCCGACGCCCTCAAGCACAGTAATCCGTTGGCGTTGCGCCGCTTGCTCGACGGCCTGAGAGAAGCCTGAATATGCCTGACAATCGTCAACCCGAGATCGATATCGCCGTGGTCGGCGCCGGCATTATCGGCGTTGCCTGCGCCCTGCAACTGGCACGCCAGGGCCGGCGCGTAGTGGTTATCGACCAGCAGGCACCCGGCATGGGCGCCTCGTTCGGCAACGCCGGGCACCTGGCGACCGAGCAAGTGTTCCCCATCGCCGACCTGTCGATCCTGATGCGTTTGCCCGCCATGTTGATGGACCCCATGGGGCCGCTGCGCCTGGACTGGAAATACCTGCCCCACGCCCTGCCCTGGTTTGCCCGCCTGTTGTTGAACCTGCGGCCGACGGCCTACCAGCGCACGGTGGCCGGCATCCGTGCCCTTAACGAAAGCAGCCTGGGCGCCTGGCACCGCCTGCTGGCAAGCATTGACCGGCCTGGGTTGATGCGCGAAGACGGCTCGCTGCTGGTGTTTGAGCGTTCCGAATCACGGCCAGCGATTGAAGGATTGAAAGCGCGCATGACCCGCCAACAGGTGCCGGTTGAGTTCTGGTCGGCCGACGCCGTACAGCGGGCCGCGCCGCAATTGAGTGAGCGGATTCAAGGGGGGTTGTTCTTTCCTCGTACCGGGCACTTCCTGGATCCGTATCGCGTGGTGGGCGAGTTGGTCGAAGCCGCCAAGGCCTGTGGCGTGCGCTTTCTCCAACAACAGGTCCGGGGCGGCCAGTTACAGGCCCAGGGTGTTGCCTTGATTACCGACCAAGGCCAAATGCACGCACGCCAGGTACTGATCGCCTGCGGCGCGCACTCGGCCAGACTCACCCAGGCACTGACGGGTAAAAAGGTGCCGCTGGACACCGAGCGCGGCTATCACCTGATGCTGCCCCATGAGCAGGAGCGCCTGCCGTTTGCCGTCACCTCGCTGGAGCGCAAGTTCATCATGACGCCGATGACCGACGGGCTGCGGCTCGCCGGCACCGTTGAGTTTGCCGGCCTGGAGCGGCCAGCGAATATGGAGCGCGCCTGGCAATTGCATCGCCTGAGCCACGGCCTGCTGCGGCATGACCTGAGTGCTGAAGACGCGACGCCGTGGATGGGCTTTCGGCCTTCATTGCCGGACTCGCTGCCGATCATCGACCGGGTATGCGACGGCAAAGTGTTGCTCGCGTTCGGCCATCAACACCTGGGCCTGACGCAAGCAGCGGTGACGGCCGAGCTTATCGCGCAGTTGGCTTCGCCGATCTACGTGCCACAGCCGCAGGGGTTGCCGGCACTTGAGGCGTATCGATTGGATCGGTTTTGAGGGTCGAGGCGTTCTTGCGCACGCCATCGCGGGCAAGCCCGCTCCCACAGGGGATTGGTGGCAGGTCCGGGATTTTGGCCGCGACATGAATCAAATGTGGGGGCTGGCTTGCCTGCGATGGCGTTGGTTCAGCCGCCAAAGCTTGTGACTGAAACACCGCCATCGCGGGCAAGCCCGCTCCTACAGGGGGTTGGTGGCAGGTCCGGAATTTTGGCCGCGACATGAATCAAGTGTGGGAGCTGGCTTGCCTGCGATGGCGTTGGATCAGCCGCCAAAGCTTGTGACTGAAACACCGCCATCGCGGGCAAGCCCGCTCCTACAGGAGTCAACCGCACGCCCTTTGATCCGTGTTTCAATGCGGCATTTCGCCTGCCCATTTAAGGACTACGGATGTCTCTGATCTCGCAACGTGTAGCACTGGCGCGCGGCGGCGCCAATGACAAGGTGATTTGCAAAATGGCCTCCGGTTGGGCCGTGATGGGCGATGTGCAGTTTCTGCCGGGCTACTGCCTGCTGCTGCCCGACCCCGTGGTGCCGAGCCTCAACGACCTGGATACCCAGGCCAGGACCACCTACCTGCTGGATATGGCCCGCCTCGGCGATGCCGTGCTGCAGGCAACCGGTGCACTGCGCATGAACTACGAAATCCTCGGCAATTCAGAGCCGGAACTGCACTGCCACATCTTCCCCCGCTACGCCTCGGAAGCAGAGCACTACCGCAAGATGCCGGTCTGGTTCTACGACTGGAAAACTGCCACGCCGTACGCCGAGGACATCCACGGTGCCTTGCGACTGGAGATTGCGCGGTTGCTGGCCCCTCACTGATAAATAATCGTGAACGTCGCCGAGGCATTGGCCGGCCCCGGCGTGACCGTGTTCGCGGTTTGCAGGTAACGCGCACGCAGGGGGATCGAATAGCTGCCCTCGCTGGTGCGCAAGGTGAGGCCGCTGGCTCGGTTGGTTGCCAACGGCACAGCCGTACCGTTGCTGGTGGCCACCTGCACACCGACGCCGGTAGCGGCTGGTACATTCCCCGTCGCGCCAGGGTCGAGGGCAAGCACACCATTGGTTGCGTTGATCGCCACGCGGGCCGGGTCGATACGGTACTGCAAGGAGTTGTTGACTCGGGTACCGCTACTGGTGCTGCTGCCAGACGGTGAGTTGCCACTTTGCGAGACCCAGTTCGGCCCGCTAGTCGTATAGATCCCGCTGAACGCCGGGCAGTTGTTCAAGGCAATGGCAAAGTCTGTCCAACCCGTGGCGCTGTTGACCCCGGTGAATTTGGCAGTCAGGTGCGAGCCCATGGGCACCGACACATCCGGCGTACTGCAGGTGCGCGAGACAATCTGGATGCTGCCGGAGATGCCCATCCTGAAACCCTGCATCCTGGCGTCGCCGAAGTTACCGAACAGGCTCACGATCGGTAACGTACTGCCCACCAGTACACCCGGCGTCACATCGCCCAGCTTGATCAGGATCAGCTCAAAGTTCGAGGGCCCGTCAAAGGGGACCAGGCACCTCCAGCCATTCGTACACGTGGTCCATGCTTTACCCGATTGCCTTGGCAGCGGGCCACCCGCGCTATTGAAGGCGACCCCCAGCCCCGGAATACTGGTTCTGTAGACTTTGTTGGCATACGTCCCGCTGGACACACTGGCCAGGGCATAGCTGGATTCGACAGTCAGCTCGGTCCACTGCTGGTACGGGGCATAGAGGCACTCAAGCTTGGGCGCCTGGCCTGCCGCCATGCTGAATTTCTGGCGATACACTTCAGTACCCACCGGCACATCGCGCCCGACAGTGATCGCCGAAACCTGCAATGGCATGGAGCCTACGGCCGGGCGAATACCGTCCATGTAGGTACAGGTGACCGCCATGGCCGTCCCGGCCACCGCCCACAATGCGCCGACGGCCAGGCCCGCCTTGATCAAAGCCCCGATGTTCATAACTGTACCTTTTGAAGAGTGTTGGGCTGCACGCTGCCAGCCACGTGTTTACCGGCCGCACACACGGCGTCCAACTGCTGCAACTGCTGCCCTTCGCCGGGGCCGGCCGGGATCACCAGCGCGCATTGCTGATGGGTCTTGCTGCCCCAGTTGATCAGCAACTGGCGGGTTTCAGGCTTGATCCGGGCGTACAACTGACCGCCCTGCCCAACCATGCCCACCGACGTGCCTTCGGCATCGGTCACACCCGCACCGAAAGGCAAGCTGCTGCCGTCGTCGAGGCGCACATTGAGCAACACCGCGCGGCCCTGGTTGGTGGTGTATTTGAGATGCACCACGGCGCCGGCACGCGGGGCCACCTGCTGGCTGGTTTCGTTGAGTTCGACATCCAGCGAGCTGCCGATCGGGTCGATTGCCACTTCGTTCAATTCATAAGGGCGCAGGTACGGCACCACCGCGTTGCCGCTGCCGTCGAGCTTGAGCCCTGGATAACCGGACACCTTGGCGCCTTCGGCACCCGGCGCACTGACCACCGCCATGGTTTCACCGCGATACGGTGTCAGGGTCACACCCTCGGCATGGGCCACCACCGTACCGCTGGCGCCCACCGAGGCGCTGGTATAGCCATCGCCACGGCCCAGGGCAGCGCTGAGCATGGCCCGGGCGCCGGTGTACTGGCCATTGAGGGCCACGCTCTTGCTGTTGTTGGCACCGTCATGACCGAAGGTTGCGCCGTAGCCATACTGGCGGTCATCGCCAGCGGTGCCGCTGATGCCGGCCTGCTCGCTGTAATTGCCTTCGGTATCACGCCCCACCTGCGCGGTTATTTGCGGGGTGTGGCCAGACGCACCAAACTCCAGGGGCATGCTCATGGTCAGCAAGAAGCTGTTTTGCATATCGCCCAGGCCCATACGGCTGCGGTTGGCGTTCACACTGAAGCTGATGCGATTGAACTGCTTGCTGTAGCTGAACTGGTACTGCAAGTCACTGCCCGGCAGGTTCCAATAGTTCTGCGCAAAGCCACTGATTGCCACTTGTCCCCAGTCGCCCAGGCTCTGATCGGCGGTGACTGAAAAGCGGCTGCGTGGGCGCCCGAACATGCTGGTGTCCCAGCCACTTTTCTCGGCATCGAGCAGTTGCACAGCATTGCTGAAATCCAGGTATTCGCTGGTGGAAAAACGATAGGCCGCAAGTGAGAAGTTACTGCCAGTACTCAGCACGTTTTTGCTGTAGGACACCCGCATGCTCTGCCCTTTCGCAGCACCGCCAGCCAGGTCGGTCTGGGCATGGGTCACGTCCACGGCCATGGCGCCGATAGGCGTGCCGAAGGCCAGGCCGGTCAGCGCGGCCGTGTAGTCATCACTCGACTGCATACCGGCAAACCCGGTGAAGGTATTGTTCAGGCCATATTGCACAGTGCCCTGCAACAGGCGCACCTGCTTGTCGACATAGTTGTTGCGGGTTTCACCGGCGGTCAGACTGAAACGTGAGGTGCCCGGGCGCAGCAATTGGCTGACCGAGGCATACGGCACGATGAAGTTCTGTTCAGTACCGTCAGCTTCCGCCACGCTCACGTTGAGGTCGCCGCCGTAGCCGGTGGAGTACAGGTCATCGATCACAAAGGCGCCGGGGGCCACGGTGGTTTCCAGCAGGATGTTACCGGCCTGGCGAATGGTCACCCGCGCGTTGGTGCGGGCAATGCCACGGATCACCGGGGCATAGCCGCGCATGGAGTCGGGCAACATGCGGTCATCGCTCGCCAACTGCACACCACGGTACGACAAGGTGTCGAAGATCTCGCCGGTGGTGTTGGACTCACCCACCGTCAACTGGCTTTTCAGCGCAGTGATATCGCGTTGGGCGTAAGTGTCCAGGGCCTGGTAATCAGTGCCCAGGCGCGACTGCCAATTGACCGAGGCATTGTGGCGCAGGCGCCAGTCACCCAGGTTAAGGCCGGCCTGCAACCCCAGGAACGCCGAGTCGGAATTGCCGCTGCGGGTGTGGTTCCGGTTGCCGCTGAAGTTGTAGCTGAGCATACCGGCGGTGACGCCACGGTCCCACAACTCGGGGCTGACATAGCCGCGCGCATTACGCTTGAGCGCCATTTGTGGAATGCTCAGGTCGAGGGCCTGGTTATCCGGTGAAAAGTTTGCGGTGGCGCCCTGGATCAACATGCCCACAGCAGCGCAGCCCTGGTTGTCGAGAGCCAGGCTGGCTTCGGGCGACAGGCTGGACATCTCCACGCCCTGGCGCTCAAGCAAGCCACGAGTCATGCACACCACCGGCTTGCTGCCGTCGGCCTGGGCCTCGATGCGGATGTCCTGGCGGCTGTTCAACTGGCCGTTGAGCACCACGTCTGCACGGTATTGCCCCGGCATCACCGGGTTGCCGGCCTGGTAGGCACCAAGGTCGAGATTGCGCGAGTCCTCAGGCAGGAACGCGTCATTGAATTGCACCTCTTGCGCCAGTGCGTCCTGCACGGCTATTACGCCCGGGGCAACGGCCAATACCTTGAGGATCAAGGCCGTGAGCGGATTCAAGGCGAAGCGAGGCCGCGCCCGCAGAAAAAGCCTGCTGCTGAAAGAGGTCGACATAAATGACTCGCGAGTAAAAACGTCAGGGATTGATCAGCGCTGGAGTGGCTTCCGAGTCGGGACCAGTGCGCCGTAATCATTGATGGCGTTGAACTCCACCTGGGCATCGCCAGCCGGTCGCGCCTTGAGCGCGGGCAGTTCGAACTGCCGGGTTTCGCCCGGAGCGATCATGCCGTCTTCACTGCGCTCACGCTGGGCGCCGGCCACCAGTTCCAGTTCAACCAGCGAGACGTAGAACGCCGTCGGATTGAACGCCTGCAAGGCCAGGCCTTGCCCGTCACGCGCCGGCACCAGTTGCCACTGCACCTGCTCAATCGCCTCAGTGGCAGTACCCGGCAAATCGCTCGGGCGGTAGAACAATTTGATCCGCGAACGAAACGCCATTTGCAGGGTATTGAGGTCTGTGCCGGCTTCGGGCTTGGGCGGAATTTCCAGTACGTTGAGCCAGAACACCGACTCTTTGTCCTGGGCCAAGGGAGCCCCCGTGAACATCAGCCGCAGGCTTTGGCCCTTGGTCGGATCAATGCGCGCCACGGGTGGCGAAAGCAGGAACGGCGCCTTGGAGCTGGTCGGGGTCGACTTGACGTCGCCGGTATCGATCCACGACTGGGTCAGCGCTGGCTGCGTGCCGTTGTTATTGAGTTTTACGGTGATTTCTTTCTGGTCCGCCGGGTAGATCAGGCGGGTTCCGGTAATCACTACCCCAGCCAAGGCCTGGGAACACATCAGTGTCGCCATCCCTGTCAGGAGCAGTTGCTTGAATAGAAATTTGCAAGACATAAAGCAATCCCGTTGCCGCATGGAAGCACGCCCTTTCAATAAACAGCAGGGCGTGTGTCCATGGTCTGCGACTTACTGATAGTTGATGGAGTAAGTCACGGAGCTGACAACGGTGCCCGGAGTAGTAGCAGCCTGGGCGAAGTACTGAACTGCGTATGGCAGGATGGCGGAGGTGTTTGCAACGTCGACACGGCTGGTCGAAGTGACCTGCGCGGTGTTTCCGGCCTTGATCGCCTGACCATTGGTTGCGTCAACCAGTTGCAGTTGAACTTTGGTGGCAGAACCGCTCACGTTCTTCAGGTTGCCGCTGGCCGGGTCAACGCTACCGCCCGACTCGAAGAAGGCAGCAGCGGTCTTGATCGCAGCAGAGCAATCGCTCAGCTCGATGTTGAAACCGGTCTGGCCGGCCACTTGGCCTGCGGTAGTCAGGGAAGCGGTGGAGATGGTTGGCAGCGTGACGGTAGTCCCATTCGCACCGGATGCACCGTTCACTGCAACTTTGCAGGTTTCGGCTTTAAGTTCGCCGTTGAAATCGATTTTGCCGTCCGAAGCCAGAGCAGCAGAAGACACCGTGGCAGCGACCAGTACAGCGAGGGCGCGGGCTTTGTAATTCATGAGTAACTCCGAGAGAGCGATGTTCTACAGTAAGTTTTAAAGCTTCCGCTTGCCGGAGAGCTTCTGTGTTGTTGCGGGATGAAGTTTAGGGAGGACGCATCAAACTCAATATAGGAGTGCTCTGAAAAACAATTTAACGCCTAAACTTTTCAGCACTTACATGCCCCGCAAAACTTACTGTTTCGCCTTAACTCCTTTTTAAAAATCATCGACACTGCGTCAATAGGATCACTCCTAAAAAGCAGTCACTCCAATAGTTCTTAAACCCAGCTTATTGGGCAAATACCGAAATAGAATGTTGGCGCTGCGGCCCGGCAAGTAAAACGCGGTGAGCCCATCGCAATCACAGCCGCTCAGCCGCTCACCTGCGCCCCGCAGACAAGCCCACCCCGGTGCTCCAGCAAGCTACGAGCATGGTCCGCAATCGCTTCTGCCGGCCAGCTCACTTCGTCCTGCAACAACGCTTGGATATGCTGCACCGTGGCCGCAAAGTCTGCCCAGCCAATCACCAACGCTGCCATGTGCAGCTTCTGTATCGCGTCCAACGCCGAACTGCGATCACGCAGGGCAAGCCGCTCAATCAGGCGGTTGAGTTCCTTGTGCAGTTCCTCCGGCGCCGCGGCAGGTTCCGGACGCGGCTCAATCGGGGGAGCCTGGGGAACTTCGCACCATAGTTCAATCATCTGTTGCAACTTGGCCTGTTCGATCGGTTTAGTCAGCACGCCATCTATACCCGCGTCGAAACAACGCTGAAGGTATTCGTTACCGGCAGATGGCGAGAGGGCAATGATTGGACAATAGGAGCGCTCCTGCTCACGCTCCAACTCACGCAATGCGCCGGCCATGCGTTGCGCGTCACCCTCTGGCGAGTCACAGTCGATCAGCACCATGTCGACCCTGCGGGCACTGAACAGCGCCCTCCCCTGGGCTGCATCCGCCGCCAGCAGCGCCCCGTGACCAAGGCTGCCGAGCTGTGCCTGCAACCCTTGCCGGCGGGGCAGCGAATCGTCGAGCACCAGCACCTGCAAACCGTGACTGATCTCAACTATCGGAGCCGGCTCGGTTGCCGGCAGTTCATGGCAAGCGGCGCGCTCAACAGGCAGCCTCACTTCGACCTGGGTACCGACGCCTTGCAGGCTACTGAGGAGCAGCTCACCATGCATCAGCCGCACCAGCCGCCGACAGATCACCAGGCCCAACCCGGTACCGCCCGTGCGCCGGTAGGATTGCTTGGCCTGGGCGTAAGGCCGGAACAACGAGGACTGCGCCTGCTCGGACAAGCCGATACCCGTGTCGATGACCCGAATCACCAGCTGTCGAACCTCAACCGCAGGCTTTTCCAGCAGTTGCAGTTGCACCTCGACCCGGCCGATATCGGTGAACTTGACGGCATTGGACACCAGGTTGCGCAGCACCTGCGCCAGGCGCAGGTCATCCAGCAGCAAGGGATCGTCGGGGCGCTCGCCCGTCACCATCAGCTCAAGACCTTTGTCCTCGGCAGGCGCTCGATACTCGTCCACTATCCGCAGGACCAGTGCCCAGAGATCCACCGGCTCAAGATTGAGAGTCAGTTGCCCGGCCTCCATCTTGGAGATATCCAACACATCATCCACCAGCCGTAGCAAGGTGTTGGCCCCGCTATTGGCCAACCCGGTGAAGTGACGCTGCTGCTCGTCAAGCGGCGTGTGCTCCAACAACTCGACAGCAGCCAGCACCGCGTTCATCGGCGAGCGTACTTCATGGCTGATGACGGCCAGAAACATCGCTTTCTCCCGCTCACTGTGCATTGCCTGGCGCCGCTGCAGACGACTTTGCACGACCAGCGCGAGCAACAGCGCCACCACGGACAGCAATAGCCACAACTCGCCTTGGTAATGTTCGGCAATGGCCTTGATGGTAGGAATATCCAGGTTCATATCGACGAACCAGGCGTCATAGATCGCCTTGCGCTCGTCGCTGGTGATAGACGCCAGCGCCTTCTGCAAAATGGACAGCAGGATCAGGTCACTGTCACGTATCGCCATGCTCACGCCGGTATGTTGCTCGGGGACCACACCGGATATCTGCAACACCCCACGGTATTGGCGAGACAGGTAAGGAATCAGCAGCCATTCGGAAGCAATCGCCGCATCCGCACGGCCGTCCTTGACCATCGCCATCATGTCCACCGCATTCTGCGCCGAGATGATGGTGATACCGGGCGCCTTCTGCTGCAAGAACGCGAAATACCCTTCGCGCCCCAACATCACCAGGCGCTTGCCGGCGAGCTGCTCCAAGGCCACAAAAGGCTGATCGCCAAAACGGCTGATAAGAATGGTCGAGCTGGTGTTGTAAGGCGTGGTGTAGAGCAACCCGCGATCCTGCACGGGATCGTCATCCTGGCGCCGGGTGGGTAGGATGTCGACTTCGCCACTGATCAGCATGTCTTTGCGGGCGCTGCGCGTGGTGGTGCTCACCGGTTCGAAACGCAGGCCCGTGCGCGAAGATATCAGCCCCAGGTATTTGGCCGACAACCCTCTGAGCTGGCCATCGCTGATGTATTCAAAGGGCAGCAGGTTGTCGAACACCCCGACACGCAGCACCGGGTTGGCCGCAATCCAGTCAAGCTCCTGCTGCGTCAATTGCATCGGCACTGGGCTGGCCTGCGCTGCCATACCCAGGTTACCCAGCAGGAGCCCTATCAGCAGCAAGCGTGCCAGTACGGCGCTCATCGCGGCGCCATCCGCGTGCTCCGGGCAGGCGCCAGTACGTCGAAGGCCGTGTCTGCGCCCAGGGCATGCCAATGCTCAACCAATGCCTGCAAGGCCTGCGCATAGACGGGGTTATCCCAGCCCTGCTCCGCACGCAACAGGCTCTCCAGGCGCTCGGCACTCTGGCCCAGGGCCGACCACTCCATAATCAGCGCCGCGCCGTGCACGCGATGGGCAACATGCACGGCGCTGGGACGATCACAAAGCGCTATCGCCTTGATCAGGCTCCCTAGGTCACTGGCCATTTCCCGATTGATCGCCTCCTGATCAAGCCTGGGTGCCATCAGGCTCGCACGGGGTGCCGCCAACTTGACGTCGCACCAGCGCTCGATCACTTCGCGCAGTTGTCCCAGGCGTATCGGCTTGCTCAATACCGCGTCCATGCCAGCATCCATGCAGCGTTTAAGGTGTTGCTCGCCGGTCAAGGCAGAAATGGCAATGATCGGGCAACGGGCCCGCCCCAACTGACGCTCGAACACCCGCAGTTCACGGACCAGGCTGTAACCGTCCTGGTCCGGCAGGTCGCAGTCCATCAGGATCAGTTCGTAGGCCTGCTCACCGAACAAGAGCCGGGCCTGGGCAGCATCCGCAGCGATCACAGCCTGGCAGCCAAAACCGCCGATCTGGGCGCGCAGCACCTCCTGGTTGGCCAGGGTGTCTTCCACCACGAGGATCTGCAGGCCGTCGGTGACAGCCTGAGGCGCTGGCGCCTGAACCGGTGGTTGTGCAGCGGGCTCAGGTGCAACGGTCACCGGCACGCAGAGAATGATGGTAGTGCCCACACCCGGTTCACTGCTGAGGCTCAACGAACCCTGCATCAAGCTCGCCAGTTGCTGGCAGATCACCAGGCCCAGGCCCGTACCACCGGAGCGCTTGTACGATTGACTGGCCTGGGCATAGGGACGAAACAAAGAGGCCTGTACCGCTTCGCTCATGCCGATCCCGGTGTCGTGGACCTTGACTTGCAACTGCGGGTCACCGGCCTGCGAGGCCACCAGGCACAGCTTGATGTCGACACCTCCGGCATCGGTGAACTTGATGGCATTGGAAAGCAGGTTATGAAAAATCTGCGTCAGGCGGGAGCTGTCGAGCAACAGCAAGGGCAGCTGTGCCTGGATGTTCATATTCAAACTCAGGTGCTTTTCCCGGGCGCGCAGGCGGTGCAAGCCGACCACGCCCTGCACCAGCGCCGTGACATCGGTCGGCTCGATGTTCAGGCGCAGGGCCCTGGCGCCCGAGCCAGGTGTATGCAGCACATCATCAAGCAAGCGCACCAAGGCGTTGGCACCACTATTGGCCAGGTGCGCAAAGTGGCGCTGCTGCTCATTGAGCCGGGTGTGCCCCAGTAACTCCATGGCCGCCAGCACGGCATTCATCGGTGAACGTATTTCATGGCCCATGACCGCCAGGAACATGGTTTTTTCCTGCTCGTTACGCACAGCTTTAAGCCGCTGGCGATGACCGCGATAGGCCAGCACACACAAACTGGCCAGCACCAACGCCCCCAGGATCAGCACATGCAAGTAGTGATTGGCAATCGTGAACAGGGTCGGAACATCCAGGTCCAGGTCTTGATACCAGTGATCGTAGATCTGATTGCGTTGTTCGGCGGTGATTGAGTCCAGGACCTTCCCGAGGATCGAAAGCAATATGGCCTGGTCATCACGAACGGCCATGCTGACATCCAGTATCTGGCTCCCGACCACCCCTGAGGTTTCCAGGACGCCCTGGAACTGCCGATACAGATAAGGCATCAGGAAGGTTTCGGAGGCGACCGCTGCATCAGCACTGCCATCCTCGACGCGGGTCAGCATATCCAGGGCCGAGGTGCTTCTGATTAGGTTGGCACCGGTACCCGTAGCCTTGAATATCTGCTCGTAATGATCTGTGTCGGGGATCATCACGGTTTTGCCTTGCAGTTGATCCAGATCGAAAAGACCGGGGCTGTCGACCCGCGTCACGATGATCGGCGAGGTGGTGTGATAGGTCAGCGCGGTAAGGCCCTCGGTAGATGGCTCAGACCTGAAATGCAGGTAAGAGGACAACAGGTCGACCTGACCTTCAAAGAGCATTTTCTCGCGTATTTCCAGGGTCTTTCCCGGCGTGTACGTGAATGTAAGTCCCGTGGTATCCGTCACCAACTTCAGATACTGAACTGATCGCCCTTGCAGTGTCCCATCACTCATGTATTCGAAGGGAATCAAGCCTTCGACCACCCCCACCCGCAACACCGGATGCTGCTCTATCCAGCGCTGCTCCTGTTCGCTCAACTCAATGGGCCCCGCACAAAGGGCAGGCACTCCTCCCATCAACCACAGCAGCACGCCCCCACACAGCCACTGCCTCATGGCGAACCGATGATCTTGTTGAGCTTGAACAGTTCGTTGTTCGACGTGACCCCCAGCTTGCGAAACGCCGAAGTTTTCTGGGTGCTGATGGTCTTGATGCTGCGATTGAATTTTTCGGCGATTTCCGTGATGGTCATGCCTGCCAGGTAACAGCGGATGACTTCCTGCTCACGACTGGTCAACTCTGCCAGGATCAGTGCGTCCGGGACCTCGTCCGAACCCTTGCGGGTATCGCTGGTGACGGTTTCGGCCAGGCGATAGGTCATGTCGGTACTCAGGTACACCGCCCCGGAAGCCACTTTGCGGATGGCCTTGATCAACTGGGTCATGTCTTCGCCCTTGCCGACAAACCCCCGGGCACCGACGCGCATGGCCAGGCCCACAGTCGCCGGGTCGTGATGACTGGACAGGATGAGGATCTGGCAGGCGGGAAACTTGACCCGCAAGGCGCGGATCAGCGACACGCCGTCCAACTCATCGGGGCTCAGGGAGAAATCCAGCAGCAACAGGTCGGCAGGCGCCGTGGCGAGACCGGCGATCAGGTCTCGGCTGCGCTCATAAATGCCTACCACTTCAAAGTTCGTCTCGGCGGCCAGGGTATTGGCCAGGCCATGACGAACAACAGCATGGTCATCGAGTAAAGCAATACGTATAGGTTTCATCGCAATCGAGCCCACTCAGCCCAGCGCACGCGGCGCTGCTGGAAAACAGGGATACCCCTCCGATACAACGTCTGACTCTTGCTTAAGTATATGTAACAAACGAAAAATGACACGGCGCATAAAGCCAACTGGTTCACACACCTTCAATAATGTGTTTGATCTTGAACAACTCGTTGTTCGACATCACACCCAACTTGCGAAATGCCGAGGCTTTTTGCGAGCTGATGGTCTTGATGCTGCGATTGAATTTCTCGGCAATTTCGGTGATGGTCATGCCCGTCAGGTAACAGCGGATCACTTCCTGCTCACGGGCAGACAAGCTGACAAAACGCAGTGCGTCCTCGCGGCTCCTGGCGTCTCCGTCACACGGGCTGGCTGTGGCTTCGGCCACCCGATAAGCCATGTCCGGACTCAGGTACACCGCCCCCGAGGCCACCAGCCGTACTGCATCGATCAACTGGGTCATATCTTCGCCCTTCCCGAGAAAGCCCCGGGCGCCGACACGCAGGGCCAGGATCACGGTGGCGGCATCATGGTGCGTGGAGAACACCAGAATGCGGCATTGTGGAAACTTCACCCGCAGTGCGCGAATCAGTAAAACTCCGTCCAACTCATTCGGCCCAAGCACGTAGTCCAGCAACAGGACCTGCGCCGGATCTTTCGCCAGCCCTGCCAGCAGGTCACGCGTGCGGGAATAGACGCCGACCACTTCAAAGTCAGGCTCCTGCACCAGCCGATTGACCAAACCATGTCGCACGATTGCATGATCATCCAGCAAAGCAATTTGTAAGCGTTTCATAGATCACAGGACACTCTGTATAACGAGCAAAAAGATGAATAACACCCATTCATCATTGGTAAGTTGCCGTCATGGCTGACGGACCTACAACATCAATTACATCCGTGCAACTGAGCAATCGCACACTAAAAGAGTAACGGGCGAACTTTCGTTTACGCAAAGAAGTGCCCACAGACAAACTTTAAAGTTGCCCGATGAACAGTCGTTTTTTCAAGCCAATTACAGCAAGCAATAAGTACCCGACGCAAAGAGGCACTAATCCCTGGAGCCCGCGATAAAAAATTCGATGATGGGAATTTAAGGCAATAACGCAGAAATGGACATCGGAGCACTCCTAAAAACACCATCAGTCTTAGGACTGAAGGCGAGCGGAGGCGCGTTACTGGGGTTTTCCCTGCTCGATCACGAAATCCAGGAACGCATCGATTTCCATTGGCCGAGCCAGGGCATACCCCTGGCCGACGCGACATCCCAAGCGGTGCAGCAACGGGATGGTGGACTCATCCTCGATGCCCTCGGCCACCAGGTTCAAATTGAGCAAGCCCGCCCAATTGACGATGCCTGCGATCACCTTGCGTGACGAGGCATGCTGCTCGACAGCCCGCACGAACGAGCCGTCGATTTTCATCTCATCGAACGACAGATTTGCCAACAGATTCAAGGTGGCCGCCCCGGTACCAAAGTCATCCAGGGACACCTGGAAACCCTTGGTGCGAATGGCCGTCAGCGAAGCCGACAGCAAGAGTTCGTCCGGCTCAGGCACATCCTCGGTGAGTTCGATTTTCAGCAGCCGGGTTGGCAGGTCGGCCTGCCGCATACGCGCCGCCATACTGTCAGCGAAGTGCGGGGTGCAAATGGTTTTCGCCGACGCATTGACCGCAATGGGAATCCAGATGCGTTCACGCTTGAGGGCCAGCATGACCCGGATGGTCCACATTTCAACCAGACTGAACAGCAACAGGTCCAAGCCCAGCCGGTTGACCAGGGGCATCAGCACTGACGGCGGTATTTCACCAAACTGCGGATGCTTCCAGCGCACCAACGCCTCGGCGCCCACCACACGCCGACTCAACAGTTCGAACTGTGGCTGGAACACGAAGCGTAGCCCCTCTCCTGTGGTCAGGGCATTGATCACTTCATCCTCGGCCAGGGCGTCGAAGGTGGCCACGTTCAACTGGGGGTCGGCTTCTGCGCGGGTCAGCATCACGGCTCGCAAGGCATCACCCAGCTCCAGAGGCGTACCGTCACGCAGGATCTCCACCAGAATACCCGCGGTGCGGGCCAGCCGGGCATGGGACTCCAGCGCACTCACCGCCACCCCGCCAATGTGCCTGATCCAGAATTGATTGGTGCTAGCCTGTCGAGGCGGTACACAGGCCCCGTCGACCGCTTGCGCCCGAGCATTCAGGGTGGTTTCACCCGTCCAGAAAATACTCGGCAACTGCATCAGAGTGCCGGCGTCATACCGCCCCTTGAGCAGGCTGGGCAGCATCAACCCGGCGTCACTGCCAAGCCGGATTTCGCAGACAATGACATCGACCTGGCTTTCATCCAGCCAGGCCTGCACTGCGCTCAAGGATTCAACATTGGCCAGAGGCGTAATACCCATAGCACTCAAGGCGCCGGAGAGCCGACTTGCGCAGGTAGCGTCGGTTGCCAACGTGATGACGCGCAAGGCGTTGAACTCGTTGGGCACGGCGGCATTTAAGATCATGACAAAATTTTCCCGAGACTGTATCCAGGAAAAAAGCTTATCAGTGCCAAAAAAGAAGCAAATAGGATTGGGACTAAAAGCTCGGCGAATCAGATCAAGCACCAGGGCCTTTGGTTCTTGGGCAACGGCGCCCCAGCGACAGCACGAACAGCGTGATGGCAAAGACCGTTAACTGTGTGGTGAGAAAGGGAGGGATGACTCTGGACATGAGCAACGTAGCGACCGAGAACCCTTCTCGATGAAATACTGCCAGAGCGGCACCGATGGGCATCAACACTGCCCCATCGGCACCCCACTTTCCTGCGTGTTCTAGAACACGTATTGCAAGCGCATCACGATGCCATCGCCCGTGTCATCGCCCACGGTGTTGCTGACGTTATCCGTGCGGGCCTTGACGTAGTTGGCACTGACCTTGACGGCTTCGTTAGCGTACCAGTTGACCCCCAGGGTGTGTGCCTTGCCTTCGCTGTCGCCGACCTGGCGTACATTGGTGCTGACCACCACATTGTCGTCCTCGACAGTGAACGCGTCGTAGCGGTAGAACACCTCCCAGGCGCCGATCTGTTTGTTCTGCGGCTTGATCGAGTCGAACTTGGCGCCATCGAGTTTATAGATGCGTGGCTCGCCGGTCAGGGTGTAGGCCATCTGTGCGTAATAACCGCTGGCCTTGATGTCACTGCGTGCGGCATCGGCCTTGAGGGTCCGGCGCAGGTATTCGCCCTGTACCGAGAACGCGTCCAGCGCCCAGGCGCCTTCCAGGCCCCACACCGAATCGTCCTGCCACAAGCCCTGCTGGGCAGCGCTGCCGCCAAATACCGAGCGGGTACCGTTGGTGCCCGCGCTGTTGCCGCCATTGGTCTCGACGCCGCGCATGCCCATGCGTGAACGGATACGGGTGTCGATGGCTGCATCCTTGAGGTCACGGTAGGCGTATTGCAGCCCCACGTGCAGCACATTGCCGGACTCATGCAGCGGCGCAAACACACCACGCAGGTTGTAGCGCTTGACGCTGTCACCGTCGGTGTCGTTGTTGTTTTCGCTGAATACGCTGCCGGACAAGTAGGCCATGCTCCCTACGACGCCGGTGGCCTGTACGCCCATGCCGGAGTTGTCGTTGATCCACTCCGCCACGTCGTAGGAAAGGTTGCGCTCCAGGGCCGTGACCCACTTGGAACTGGTGGCTTTCTCCAGGCCGAAATCCGTGTAGAAACGACCGACTTTCAGGTTCAGTGGATTGAACCCGGTGTAGGTCACACTGCCTTCGTCGAAGTAGCCTGTGCTGTCATTGCCCACGTTACGGGACAGGTCGTAGTTGATCTGATACTTCCAGTCCTTGTAGGCCGTACCACCAAACTCCAGGTAGGCCCGACGAAAATAGGCGGCGTCTGCCGAGTTGCCGTTACGGGTGTAGTAGTCATTGAACCTGGCGTAATCAGCCTGGATACGCCCGCCCAACTTGAAGCTGAACTCTTTGTCGGCAGTGGCAACTTCGAGGCCGCCCTTGGTTTTCAGCACGATATCAGCACCATCGGTGGTCACCGTGCCAGCCTGAACCGACATGGCCAATATGCCGCCCATGACGGCCAGGCTCAACTGAGTGAATCCAACGTATTTCGAATCGCTAATCGACATCAACTTCCCCTCGTTATCGTTAAGTACAACTTGGCGACGGGGAGCTTCCAAAGAGCAGATGACGGTTTTGGTTTATTTAAAAGACACTTTTGTGACGGTGACGACTTTCGCTCTTGAATCACGACGCAAGCCTTATAAACAAAGGGCCCAGCAACTTTTCAAGGGATCTCGCCAAATATTTCAGAATGATTAAAGTTGCTGCTGACTCAGATGACACTCCTCCACCTCAAGGGGGCTAGCTGACCACTCTTTCAAACCAATCACTGCGCTCGTCAAAGGCTTTGTGAATCAGCGCCACCAACGCTTGCACATGAGGTTGCTCGGCCGTCAAGGGCGCAGTGGACAGCCACGCCAAACGCTCCATGCGCTCGCTGAACAATGGCGTCAGGCCCAGCAGCGTCTTGTCCAGATGGGTGATGTAGTTTGGCAACAAGCCGACACAGGCACTGTGCCTGATCCACTCCCGCACCCACGCCTGGGAATGCACCTGGGCTACCGCCCTCTGGCGTTGTTTGACCAGGCGGTTCCAGGGCTCAAAAGCCGCAACCGGAGCATTCGTACGACCTTGTACCAACATAAAGTCAGACAGGTCTGCGATTTGCGCCGGCAAACGGTTACCGCGACAGTAGCGCTTGGCAATATGCGGGCTGTAATCAATGCGTGCCAGCCGTTGCGGCGTGGTCATGGCAAACCCAGGGGAAGGACGCGGGCGACCAGGATCCGCCAGCCACACCATGATATCGGCCTGACGCGTCGGCTCGCCCGTCAACGGGATGACTTCCAACTGCATTGCCGGGTGCTTGCGCATGAAATCCAACACCTCACGCGCCAGCAGATCGTGCATGAGGGAATCTTCCACGGCCAGGCGCAACAACGGTTGAGGCAAGACGCTCGCCTGTGGCTGGACATCGCCAAAACGCGCCACCAGTGCCGCTTGCAGACGCTGCCCCTTGAGGGTCAGGCGCAGGGCGCTGTCCTGATACACAAACAGCGGGCTACCCAGATGGCTTTCCAGGTGGATCATTTGCTTGCGCAACACTGCGGCGCGGATATTCAGACTTCTGGCGGCCTGGCGAAAACTGGCACAACGTACGCATGTCAGAAAACGTTGCGCCAGCTCACGGTCAATCAACGGTGGCGGTGCAGTCATAAGGCAACCTTTCAGCGGCCATTATTACGGCACTGCCCCATGACTTTATATTCGATGGTATTGAGCTTGCCGCCCGAGTCCTCGTAGGTCATGCGCGATGGCACGATGTCACAGGAACGGATCGGTGGCGTTATGTTGACCACCTTGGCGATGTCCAGCTTCATCCCGTAGCGATAGCCCTGGACCTGGGGCTCGTCCTTACCTTTTTTTGCCGCATAAGCGGCCATGGCTTTCTGGTTATCGCTCATCATCTGGTCAAACACACGGTCACCACCTCCCGTGGCGAGCGCGGCCGTGGACAATGACAACATCAATGCAGCAATACTTAGTTTTAACAGGTTCATAGGGTTCATCTCTCAAGTCACTACAGCAAACTTTCCAGACTTGAGATTAACGAACCGACCCTTTCACCAAGGTAGCTTGAAGATTACCTTTCTGTTATCAACCACTAAGCATTGCCTGAAACGACGACGATGATCACCGCCCAATCAACGTCGGGCGGATTACAAACAAACTGACCCACCACTTTGGGTCAGCGTAACGCTGGCGACGGGTGGGACCTATCAGGTGAGTATCGAGCAACTGAAAGCCGGTTCTGACCCAAAGGAGCAATCGAGTAGCAGCCGCATCCGATAATTCAGACAGGGAGCAAAACAGTGATCGGTATTAGAGAAGCAACCATAGAAGACATCCCCCTACTTCGGAACCTCGGCATGGCGACCTATCGAGAGCATTTCTCTGACATCTGGAGCGCTGCGGGCATGCAGGACTTCCTGAACAAAGACTTCTCAATCCGCGAACTCCAGCAATCAATCGAGTCGCCTGCCTGTCATTGCTGGCTTATGGCATTTGATGCAGACAACCAAGGCGTAGGCTTTGCCAAGATCAACTGGTCCAAACCCATGCCCTTGCCTGGACAGGTTGGTGCTGAGCTTCAGAAAGTCTACTTCCTCAAAACACAGGCCGGCCGAGGCTACGGGAAGCAGCTCTTGCAGTTCATTTTTCAGTCAGCAAAAGACCGTCAGCAAGGCTCTATCTGGCTGGAGGTGCTGAAGTCCAATGCCAGTGCGCAGCGTTTCTATGAAAGCTGCGGGTTCGAGGTGCGAGGAGAAATACCGTTCAGTACCGACAAGGCCGATATCGGGATGGTGGTGATGAACTGTGGCCTTTCCCGGTAGCCAGGGGGCTACGCCGCTCATACCGCTCACATCTTAATCACCAAAGGAATGGCAATGATCTTCGACTGGCACTCCGGCCCCATCACCCGCACCACCCCATTGGATAAGCACTACCGAAATACGCAAAAGGTGCGTCAGTTTCTGGTCAGCGAGTGCGGGGAGTCGTTCAAGTTCGACCGACCGTTCATGGCCTGGATCAAGAGTGGCGAGCCCTTGACGATGGGAGACGTGGCGGATATGTGGAGTCGCAGAGACGCAGGGGAAATGTTTATCGCGCCTCAGCAGCAGACAAACGACTGATCAGGGTGCTGGCGCGCAACGCAGGCCAGGAACCTTTTTCACAATCGGGACTCAGTGCTGCATGTTTTCATACCAATGACTCAGCGAATTCCCGATGATTATCCGAAGATCCCTGCTCTGTATCGCCTTGGTAGCCATCGGCTTTCTTGCCGGGTACGCCGCCAAACCAAACGATGGACTTCAAGTGACCGCTGGCCAACTGATCAAATGTGGCCAGGTGACCATTCCTACCCTGGAGATGTGAACCCGAAGTCACAGCACGGTCGCCAGCGACCGCAACGGCTTTCACCAGCAAAACCTGACATCCAAGTAAATAACGCATTGATAGCTTCCCGGCGAATAGTCGACGGATTTAATAACTGGCTGGAGCCAAAATGGTCATTGACGACGCGCTCGCCAAATATTCCACGTACCCCTGCGCAAAATCCAAATACGCCCGCACGATAGCCGACGGATGACGGTGTGATGGGTAGATCAGGTTAATCTGCTGCTCCGGCAGTGGATGCTCAGGTAGCAGCACCAGCAGCTTCCCTTCGCGGATGGCGGGCCCGGCTAGAAAAGGCGGGAGCTCCGTCACCAGATCACCGGCCAACGCCCGGCTGCGCAAATGCGCATAGTCATTCGTGGTCAACATGGCCTGCGGCTTGAATAGCACGCTTCCCAACTGCCAGGTTCCCTGACTCCAGGTGCCACAGGGATAACCGTGCAAAGCCTCGACACTGGCAGGCATACCCAGCCTTTCAATCAGCGTCGGACTGGCCACCAACCAGTGGCGATAGTTCAGCAGGCGGCGGGCAACCATGGTCTCGTGGGCAATCATGCCGACCCGCAACGCCACATCGACACCATCCTCGATCAAGTCGATACGCCGCTCGGTGGTATGGACGCTGACCTGGACCTGTGGATAGCGGCGCTGGAACGCCGACAAGACATCCCACCAGGGCTCAAACGAAGGTGGCAATGACAACCGAAGGCGGCCTTTGAGCAGCGCCTGATCACTGATCACCGCCTGTTCGCCCTCGGCCAACGCTTCAATGCCGCGACTGGCATGTTCGTACAACCGCATCCCCGAATCGGTGAGCCTGGTGCCTCGTACAGAGCGTTCGAGCAGTTGCACTTTCAGTTGCTGTTCAAGCTCGCGAATACGCCGGCTCAAGGTCGGCAATGGAATATCCAGGCGCTCGGCGGCAGCTGACAGGCTGCCGGTCTGCGCTACGCTGACGAACATGCGGACGGCATTGAAGTCCATGGCTTAACCTCTCAGTAATAAGAGGCACGATATATTTTTTGTGGGCCATCTTCCAGTTTCGATTGATGGACAGTGCAGTCTTCATGAGGATCTGTTTTAGAGTACGCTGGCTGCCCACCGTAATTTTAAACAGCGATTCCCTCCCCTTGCCCACCGTCCATTAATCTGATCCAGCACCCTCTGGTACAACAAAGCGTGCCGGACACTTCCACCATAGGTATTTATTTTTTAATAGACACAGTCGTGGCTCTGCTACCTTCAGGTTTGGTGGGTTCGACTGAGAGGTGCCGGCGACGCATCAAGCGATAGGCTGCCGGAATCACAAAAAGTGAAAGCAAGGGCGCTGTGACCATGCCGCCAACCATGGGCGCGGCAATGCGGCTCATCACTTCGCTACCAGTCCCACTGCCCAACAAGATGGGTAACAAGCCCGCAATAATGACGGCCACGGTCATGGCCTTAGGTCGAACTCGCTGCACAGCACCTTCACGAATCGCCGCAATCAATCCGCGCTCAGTGCTGTCACCGACGTCTTCACGTTCGGCCCAAGCGTTCTTCAGGTAGAGCAGCATGATCACGCCGAACTCGGCAGAAACCCCAGCCAAGGCGATAAAGCCGACTCCGGTGGCGACCGACAGGTTGAACCCCAAGAGATAGAGGAACCATGCTCCACCGCTCAGTGCAAATGGCAGAGTGGCCATGATCAATAGCGCCTCATCGAAGCGGGCGAAAGTCAGGTAGAGCAGAACGAAGATGATCAACAGCGTGGCAGGTACTACCAGTTTGAGGCGTGCGTTGGCCCTTTCGAGAAACTCGAACTGTCCTGAGTAGCTCAGGCTCATGCCTGGCTGCAGCTTGACCTGTTCATTGATGACCCGACGCAGGTCGGCGACAACCGAGGCAATGTCCCGTCCCCGCACGTCGATATACACCCAGCCTGAAGGCCTTGCGTTTTCGCTCTTGAGCATCGGCGGCCCGTCGCTGACCTTGATCTTCGCCACCGTGCCAAGTGTGATTTGGCTGCCTAGCGGGGTGTAGATTGGCAACTGCGCCAGGGCGCCGAGCGAGTCACGCCACTCACGGGGGTAACGGACGTTGATCGGGAAGCGTGCAAGCCCTTCAATGGTCTCCCCGACGTTTTCACCGCCGATAGCGCCGGCCACAATGGACTGCACATCGGCGATATTCAGCCCGTAGCGGGCGGCGGCCTTGCGGTCGATATCCACGTCGATATAGCGGCCACCGGTCAGTCGTTCAGCCAGAGCCGAACTGACACCTGGCACATCCTTGGCCACCCGCTCGACCGCCTGAGTCACAGCATCGATCTCCGTCAGGTTGGTGCCGGCAACTTTCACCCCAATTGGACTCTTGATACCCGTAGCCAGCATGTCGATACGGTTGCGAATCGGGGGTATCCAGATATTCGTCAGCCCAGGAACTCGTACCACTCGATCCAGCTCTTCCACCAACTTTTCCTGGGTCATGCCTGGACGCCATTGCTCGTGCGGCTTGAATTGAATGGTGGTTTCGAACATCTCCAGCGGTGCAGGGTCGGTGGCGGTTTCAGCGCGCCCCGCTTTACCGAAGACGTGTTCAACTTCAGGCACGGTCTTGATCAGACGGTCAGTCTGTTGCAGCAGTTGTGCCGCTTTCTGCGCCGACAATCCCGGCAGAGCTGAAGGCATATAGAGCAGGTCACCCTCATCCAACGGGGGGAGAAACTCGCCACCCAAGCGCGACATTGGCCATAGCGTACTGACAACAACCAATAACGCCACCAGCAGCGTGATCTTTGGTCGACACAAGACTGCGTCCAGGGCTGGCTGATAGATCCGAATCAACCACCGGTTCAACGGGTTCTGATGTTCACTGGGAATTCGTCCTCGAATCCAGTAGCCCATCAGCACCGGCACCAAGGTCACTGACAATCCCGCCGCTGCCGCCATGGCGTAGGTCTTGGTGAAAGCCAAAGGGCCGAACAACCGTCCCTCCTGAGCTTCCAGCGTGAACACCGGAATAAACGACAGGGTGATGATCAACAAACAGAAGAACAGCGCGGGGCCTACCTCTGCCGCCGCTTCGGTCATTACATGCCAATGACGTTCGCCCTTCAGTTCTTCCCCCGGATTGGCCGCGTGCCATGCCTCAATTTTCTTGTGAGCGTTCTCGATCATCACCACAGCGGCATCGACCATGGCGCCAATGGCAATGGCAATCCCGCCCAAGGACATGATGTTGGCGTTGATGCCTTGGTAGCGCATGACGATAAAGGCAATCAACACACCAACAGGCAGCGAGATGATCGCCACCAGGGATGAACGCAGGTGCCAGAGGAAGATTCCACAGACCAACGCGACGACAATGAACTCTTCGATCAGCTTGTGGCTGAGGTTTTCAACAGCGCGGTCGATCAGCTTGCTGCGGTCGTAGGTGGTAACGATTTCCACCCCGGACGGCAGGCTGCTTTTCAGTTCGTCGAGCTTGGCCTTGACCGCCGCAATGGTCTCGCGAGCATTCTTGCCACTGCGCAAAATCACCACGCCACCGACGGTCTCGCCTTCGCCGTCAAGTTCGGTAATGCCCCGCCGCATTTCCGGCCCCAACTGGATCGTTGCGACATCGCCAAGGGTCACTGGTACACCACCCGCACCCAACTTAAGCGGGATCGACCGGAAGTCATTGAGCGTCTTCAGATAGCCCGAGGCGCGCACGATGAACTCGGTCTCCGCCATCTCCAGCACGGCACCACCGGTTTCCTGATTGGCCTTGCCGATGGCGTCGGTCACCTCAGCCTGAGTGATACCGAAGCTGGCCAACTTCAGCGGATCGAGCTGCACTTGATACTGCTTGACCATGCCACCCACGGTGGCCACTTCCGCAACGTTCGGCAGGGTCTTGAGTTCAAACTTGAGGAACCAGTCCTGAAGAGCGCGAAGCTGTGCCAAATCATGCCCGCCACTGCGATCCACCAGTGCGTACTGATAGATCCAACCCACCCCCGTCGCATCTGGCCCCAACGCCGGCTTGGCATTGGCCGGCAAGCGGCTTTGTATCTGACTCAGGTACTCCAACACCCGCGAGCGAGCCCAATACAAGTCAGTGCCGTCTTCGAACAGCACGTAGACAAAACTATCGCCAAAGAAGGAATAACCACGCACGGTCTTGGCCCCCGGCACCGAGAGCATGGTGGTGGCCAACGGATAGGTGACCTGGTTCTCGACGATCTGCGGCGCTTGTCCTGCATAAGGGGTGCGGATAATCACCTGCACATCGGAGAGGTCTGGCAACGCATCAATGGGCGTGCTTTGCACCGACCAGACGCCCCAAGCGGTGACAAACAGTGTCGCCAGTAGCACTAGGAATCGGTTGGCCACTGACCAACGAATCAGGGCAGCAATCATGGCTGGCTCCCCGATTTATCCAGGCGCTCAACACGCAAGCCATCGTCGGTCTGGCTCAACGCGATTCGAACCTTGTCACCCGCTTTGAGGCCCTGCATCAGCGCCGGACTAGCGAGTGGGAAAGTCATCGTCATGCCAGGCATACCCAGCGTCTTGAAAGGGCCATGGGCGAGCGTGACGTCTTTGTCGTCGATCTCAACGATCTGCCCATCCGCCTCATGAGAGCTGGAGGCTGTTTCACTGGGTGGCGACTCTTCCTCCGTGCGAGCAACAATGCCCTTGAGACTGGCCTCCGAGTCGAGCAGGAACTGGCCAGACGTAACCACCTTCTGACCTGCTTCCAGACCTTTCACTATCGCCGTTTTGCCATCGCTTTCCTGCCCCAGGTGCACCTCCACTGGACGGTAGCGACCAGCGTCTTCGGCGAGCATCACCAGGGCTCGTCGGCCAGTGCGAATCACCGCCTCACTCGGCACCCACAATACACTTTGCTCGGTCGAACGATTCAGGCGTACCTGCACCGTCAAACCCGGCCTGAGGCGCTCGCCCGGATTGGGTAACTCGACACGTACCCGAAGTGTGCGGCTGTCCGGATTGGTCTCGGGCAAAATCGCGCTGACCTTGCCACTGAGTGTTGTTCCTGGGAAGGCCGGCAGTCGCGCTTCGACCGCCTGCCCCACGGTGATAGCTCCGGAATCCGACTCTGGAACGGCCACGGCTAGCCAGACACTGCTCAAGCCATTGACGCGCGCCAGAGTGTCGCCAGTCGCCACGGTCATACCCGAACGGACATTCAACTCTTGCAGCACGCCGCCAATAGGGCTGGTGAGCGTCAGGTAGGGCTGAACCTTACCGCCACGCTCTAACTGAGTGATCAGTGTTGCCGGCATCCCTGTGAGCTGCAGTCGTTGGCGGGCGGCAGCCAACAAGCCAGCATCACCGTTGCGCTTCAGGGCAAGGAACTCTGTCTGGGCGGCTGCCCACTCGGGCACCAGAATATCCGCCAACGCCGCGTTGGCTTTGAGTACATCGCCGGGAGCATGGGCATAGACCCGCTCCACAAAACCAGTGGTGCGGGCCTGAATCACAGCGACATCACGCTCGTTGAATCCCAAGACTCCTGTGACGTCGAGACTGGAATTAAAGATTCCACGGGTGACTGTCGCAAAACGCAGACCGAGATTCTGAGTCAGGCTCGGATCGATACTGACAGTCGCACGATCTCCTGCGCCCCCGGCGTACTGAGGAACCAGTTGCATGTCCATGAAAGGGGATTTACCCGGCTTATCGAACTTTTGCTGCGGGTACATGGGATCGTACCAATACAGAGCCTTGCGCTCCTCTGGGGAGCTGGGACTCTGCTCCGGGCTGGCACCAGATACTCCGTTCACGCGTTGATGTGCGAACCAGTAACCCCCGGCAACACCGAATGCCAGCGAGACGCCTACCAGCAATGCCCCGCTCCATTTTTTAAGGATCATTGGCTGGACTCCCCATACGCAAAATACAGACGCGCACTGGTCAGTGCTCGCTGCTCTTCCACGTCGATCTGTTTAAGACGGGCTTCAATGAGTTCACGTCGGGCGGCAATCACCGCATTTAAATCGCCCTTGCCTGCACGGTAACTGGCCATGCTGAGTTCGACCTTTTCCTTGGCCAGAGGCAACAGGCTGTCCTGATTTCTGCGCACGGCGCGATTCAGACGCTCATAGTCAGCCAGTTCATTTTCCAGTTGCTGGGTATGCTCGCGTGACAGCGCTTCGCGCTCGGCCTCCAACTGGTTGAGTTCAGCCTGCTTGGCTGCAATCCTGGGGTTTTGACGAGAGTCGGGAAATAGCGGTAGATCCCAGGAAAGTTGAACGCTGACCATGTCGCCGAACTGACGGTCACGACGCTGATAATCAAGCTCCCAACTCCAGTCCGACTGCTTTTGCGCTTCGGCTTCACGAACTTTAGCCTGCGCCTCGCGGGTCATCGGTGCAAACGCTGCCAACTCGGGGTGGTGTTGCAACTTATGGGAGTAGCCTGAGGTATCTACGGGCCATTCAGGCATACGCCCCACGGGCTTGTCGTTGGCGGCGGAGCCAATCCAGCGTTTGAGGGCTGCTCGCGCCTGTGCTCTCTGGAGAGTCAGATCGTCCTGTTGCTCCGCCAGTTGAGCGGCTTCTTGCTTGGGTGTCACCGCATCGGCGGGTTGAGCGCGGCCACCGGCAATTTGGGCCCGGACGGTATCGCTCAGCAGGCGGTTTTCTTTGTAGAAGTCCTGGAACAGCACATCCTTGCGCTCAACCGAGTAGCTGCTGATCCAGGCCAACGCCGTGGACTGGCGCACCTTCAGACGTTCGACTCGACGTTGCGCAGAGGCACGATCAATAGCTGCATCGGCGACTTCGATACGCGCTTTGCGCTTGTCGCTATTGGGCACCTCCTGCCTGATCCCGACCATCTGCATGGTCATGAAGTCCTGGTCGATACGCCAACGATCCGGGCCGCCGATGGGGTAGTTCTGCACGCCCACCAGGAGCTTGGGATCAGGTAATTCACCAGCAGGGATGGCTGCACTGCTGGCAGCCTGAATTTTTGCGTCTTGTGCGGTCAGCGACGGCGCATTGTTTTCTGCCAGCCGCAACGCTTCATCGAGCGTCAATGCGGCAGCGAAACTCGGCAATGCCAACACGCTTGCCGCTAGGCCAGCCACGAGAGACCAGCCTGTGCAATTGCACTTGGAGTTCATGTTTACGATTCCTGTAATCATCCACTGCACGCGTCAAAAGACATGCGCACAGCTAGTCCATCCCGCTAATGCAGAATGAGGCTCAATGTGGGACAGGAATCAAACGCGGGGCGGTCGCCATACCCCGGATAGGGTCTGTATAGGTAGGGAATCGCTGAAAAAGGAAATTGCTACTGGGCTGAACAACGTTACGGGAGGCTTGAAGACCGAGACTTGCAGTATCCCGCCCGTCTTGCATTCCTGGCCCGGCTTGCAAGGCTTACCGTGCTCGGAAGGGCTTTTCATATCGTTGCAGCAGTCCATCCCCATGTCGTCCATTATCGCCATGCCCATCGTCTTCATTGGGCAAGGTTCTGTTGGTGCCTGAACACCCGCCATCCCACTGAGGGGAAGCGCCAAGCTGATAAAGAAGATGAGGCAAAACCGTAGATAGCGTTTCATGGGCCGGAGTGCAGTCGCTGAAAATGGCTCTTACAATTGAATGCAGGTTCAAAGCAGCCTGCCGTAGGCTCTGATTCATGCGATATCACCGTATCTGAATTAAGCCAGCATTATCACTAACTTATGATTTACGCAGCATTCAGATTAAAGGCGATTGGCCCGTTTCTGCCTGGCGTTACCGGCATTTGCCCAATGAGTGATGGCATCCACCGCAAGAAAACTCAGAAACACCTTATGTTCACGACGCAAAGTGGCCACTAAAGTGTGCTGCTTACGAGTCAGACACCGGACAAAAACTTGACTAATTTCAAATAGTTAAGTAAAATACCAGCAGCCAGCAGCCAGCAGCCAGCAGCCAGCAGCCAGCAGCCAGCAGCCAGCAGCCAGCAGCCAGCAGCCAGCAGCCAGCAGCCAGCAGCCAGCAGCCAGCAGCCACTAAGGTCGCGCCTACCCGTACGATAATATCCTTACCGCCCCTCCTCAGAATCTTACTGATCGCCTGTGCACTGCTGGCCCTCGCACCGTCAACCCACGCCGCACTGAAAATCCAAGGCACACGCCTGATCTACTTCGGTCATGACCGGGAGGTCAGCATCGGCGTGGTCAACCAGGCACCACAGAAAATGCTGGTGCAAACCTGGATCACCAGCGAGGACGAAGCCGCAGACGGCGATGTTCCCTTTGCCGTCACCGAACCGCTAGTGCAACTGGCTGCCGGGGAGCATCACCGACTGCGCATCCTGTATGCCGGTGAAGGCTTGCCCATAGATCGCGAATCGCTGTTCTGGCTCAACGTCATGGAAATCCCACTCATGCCGGAAGGTCCCAACAGCGTGCAGTTTGCGATACGCCAACGACTCAAGCTGTTTTATCGACCGCCCATGCTCAAGGGTGACTTGGCCGAAGCGGTGCAGCAGTTGGTCTGGCGCAGCGACGACGGACGCACCCTAACGGTCAGCAACCCCAGCGCATTCCACCTTTCGCTGATGAACCTGCAAACCGCCGACTACGCCCTCAGCGATTATCTGCTGCTCAAACCCTATGAGAGCAAAACCCTAAGCGCCCAAGGCACCTTGCCGAAAGGCGCCACCCTCCACTTCACCGAAATCAACGATATCGGCTTGCAGTCCCACCACAGCGCGGTAGTCAAGTGATCGATCACGGAGTATTTTCACCTATGCCACTGACCAAACGTTTTCTGCCACTACTGTTGTGGGCCGGCGCGGTATTGCCTGCTACCAGCCACGCCTTGGCCTGTGTTGAAGACGGAACCAACTCGGCTATCACTCAAGAAGCGCTGGGCACGGCGCTGGCGATCTCAGCCGATGCACCCGACGGCACTATCATCTGGGAGTCCGGCCCACGCTCCGTCCAGATTCTCTGCAAGCAAGACTACGAAGCCGGCCGCGAAGGCGTGTATTTCTACGTCAATCCAGCCAAAGCCAACATCGGTACGGGTATCCGCTTGGGAATCCGCTATAACAACCAGTTGATCACCCAAAGCACCGGGGCGGTCGCTACCGGATTCTTTTCCGACCACGGTTGCAACTGGGCCAACTGTCAAGGCTGGGACAAGGCACGCTTCACCCTCAATTTCAGCGTGTTCATCGAGAAATATGGCACCACGCCGCCAAACGGCCAGGCCAGTCAGTTGGCCTCGTACCGTGTATTCCAGCTGGACGGCAAGGGCGGGCTCAACCCCCGCCCCAACAGTAACCTCAACTATGTGGTCACCGGCATGAACGATATCCGCTTCGTGCCGTGCGCCCCCGATCTGACCATCAGCCCCAGTGTGGTCAATTTCCCCAATCCGTCGCATAAAGCATCGATTGGAGAAGTCGCCAGCAGCGCGAACTTCAGCTTGAACCTGCGCAAAGGCTGCGACACGCCTTATACCGTCAGTGCGCGCTTCGCCACCACACCAGGCGGTGGCGGTGTGATCAATGGGTTGCTGGTGCCGGATAACAACAAGTCAGTGGGAATCTCGCTATCTCGTGTCGATAGCCAACAGCCACTGCCTTTCAACGACTGGTTCACGCTGCAGGCATTGATGGGGCAAGGTCAGAGCCACAATGAATTTCGCGCGGACCTGAAATGGCGCACGCAGCCGATCCCTGGTGTATTCGACGCCGCAGTGGTGGTGGATATGTATTACAAGTAGGCGTTTTTAAGGGACCTCTTATGCCACGGGCAACTTGAGGAACAAATAGGGTGCGGACACGATGCTGGAGCTACATCACCGCAAGATGCGCGTGAGCGAAGACGGAAGCGGTGATTTGGCTTCAAACATCATTACCGCCGCCATCAAAGTCCGCATGTCGTTCCCTCTTTCGTTTGGCGGGACTCTAGCACTGGTGGACGATTGCAAAAGCCAAGTAGCGTGAGCTGCATTAGGCATCCTGCCGAATCAACGGAACTCGAAAAGTTCGAATTGAAGATTAGCCTTCGGAATCCGATTGATTTCCATAAGCTCATACACCTTGGCGAGTAGGCCTTTTGGACCGCAAAAACTTACTTGAATCTTGTGCGGCTCGGTTTGAGCTGCTGCCTCACGCAAGGTTTCAGCCAACTGCTCAGTACCACCTGTATTACGAACAAATTGCACGCCACGCATTGCGGTCATGCGTTCCAACTCCTCGGAAGGAGGAAACACGCGTGAGGGGGTGAAGCAATAGACCAGGGTTGCCTTTTTGAACTCTTTGCCATTCGGATCTTGCAACCAGGAAATGAAGGGTGAAATCCCCACACCTGCGCCGATCCAGATTTCCCGCTCGGCCTGAGAAACCCGTTTAAATCGCCCATAAGGGGCATAGATAGTGGCCAGCATTCCGGCTTTCGCGCACTCGCACAGCTTTTTGGTGTAATCCCCAAGCCCTCTGATTATGAACTCAACCTGCCCATTTGGACCGCCAGCACTCGCTATCGTGAAAGGGTGAGGCTCACGTAAACCTTTTTGCCGCATTGCCAGAAAAGCAAACTGCCCGGCGCTGAAGTTAAACCCATTATGGGTTGGTTCCAGCGTCAAATGCAGTGCCCTGTTTCCTCTATTGACTGCTGTCACCTTGTACTCGCCAGCACGTGCGAGAAATGGATAAAAAATCAGTTTGTAGAGGGCCGCTGACACACCCAACCCACAGGACAGCGCCAACCAGATACCTGAGGGGCTGAACAACGTGATCGGTGACTTGAAGCTAAGCCAATGCAAGATCACGACAAGAAACAATGGTCCGGAGAGCTTGTGCCACCACCGCCATACGCTGTAAGGAATATTGCGGTTCAGCGCAAGTAGTACGATGAAGCCTAAAGCTACATAGCTCAACTGGCGCACTAGTCGTGTCCAGTATTTTGATAGCTCCAGGATAGGCACGCTGTTCCAAACATCCAGATTTGCCTTGAACACAAAGTGATAAGTGGCAAATACGAGAGCCCAGATGCCTAGCCACTTGTGCGACTCATAGACCCGGTCTAGTCCACCGAATAGATTCTCAATTACACCCCAGCGACTGGCCAGTAGGCAGGAAGCAGCCATAAAGACCAATGCGCAAGTTCCAAGTATCAGGCTGAGAGTTGCCGATGTAAGCCAAGTATCAATAGGTATTTCAATCAGCAACGTTAGTGTAGTAACCACCAAGATACCAATTATGCAGTGCCAGCTCTTCACCGTGAATGCTCCAGTCATCAATATGGTTGTAGGCTGAACCTGATCCTCCCTGAGCGTGTCAGCGGCTGGACACGCTAGCAGACTGCCGAAATCGGGGCATGACCCAAGTCATACCTATGGAGAACATCTTAATCATCCCAGACTTGCACGGTGAATTGCCCCGGCGTCCTGCCGACCGAACACCAACCCCTCATTTGCACGCAACAGCCCGACCCTCACCTGGATGCCGCACAGAAAGCGATCATCCAGACTGACTTCGGTTTGGTTGGTGGACAGCTGGAGATTCTCAGTCGCCGGGCGTTCGTCAAGTATGTAGTGCCCCTGGCCCGGCTTTGCCGGGTATCGCCAGCAAGGCTGACGCCTACAACAGGGGGTGTCAGTCTCCGTCAAACACCACCGGTTTCATCGCCGCCGTATTGACCTTCAGGGTGAACACATCCGGCCGGGCGTAATGCCCGCACACGTCGAAGTCGAGGTTACTGGCCTGCCCCACAGTCAAATCGATCTCGGCATACAGAATCGTCTCCTGATCAAACACCGGCCCGGCCAGCACCTGACCGGTAGCACTGACGATCATGCTGCCGCCGTGCATGATGTAGTCCCCTTCTGCGGCCTCCAGGCTGAAGTCTTCCCGGTAGGCTGCCGGGTACTCGCCGAGGGTGATCGCCTGGCAAGCGGAGAGCACCGGCACCCGCCCTTCCAGTGCGATATGGACCATGGACGCAGCCCAGGTGGGACGGTCATCGGCAGTCGGCGCACAGTAGATTTCAGTACCCTGGGCATACATCGCCTGGCGCAATGCCGGCATGTAGTTTTCCCAGCAGATGACCGTGCCGATTCGGCCGAACGGGGTGTCTACCGGGGCGATGCTTGAGCCGTCGCCGAAACCCCAGATGATGCGTTCCTGCCCGGTCGGCATGAGCTTACGGTGATAGCCTGCAACGCCCTTGCCCGGCGCCAGAGTCACGGCGGTGCAGTACAGGGTCCGGCCCAGGCGTTCGATGATGCCCATGACGACATGGACGCCGGTTTCATTGACCACTTCACAGATCTTGGCCAGCTCCGGACCGTCGAGGCTGACGGCGCCTTGCACATACCGCAAGTACTGCGCGCGGCCGATATCATTACGGCTGCCGACGACGGTGCCAAACGCTGCACCTTTGGGGTAACCACCGAGAAACGCCTCGGGGAATACGGCAAGTTCACTACCACGCTCTGCGGCGTCACGAATCAACCCGACGGCCTTTTCAGCACTCAGTTGCGGCTCGAACGGAATGGATGAAGCTTGAACAACAGCAACCTTGATCATGAGTCTTCCCTTGATGAATGTGTGGATCGGCATTAACCGTGGGTGATATCGCGGTCTTTGGTTTCCGGGAGGAGGAACCAGAGCACGATGAAGCAGATCAGCGACACCGCTGCCAGGTAGGCTGCAGGAATGTTCGGGTTATGAGTGGCCTGGATCAGTGCCACGGCAATGAACGGTCCGGGGCCTGCCAGCAGCGCCAAGGCGACGTTGTGGCCAACAGCAGCCCCAGTCGAACGGATCGAGGCCGGGAACACTTCAACCAGCAGCACCACATCCATCACTGCGGTGATTGCCACCAGCGCCGCCATGATCACCAGCCCCAGCAGAATCGCGGCGAAGCTGCCGGTATTCATCAACAGGAACACCGGGTACGCCAACAGGGTCAGGCCGGCGGCGGCAGTCAGTACAAACGGACGACGGCCGAAGCGATCGCTCAGGCGACCTACCAGCGGGTTGAACAGGGTGTAGAGCACCAGGGCCAGGCTGCACAGCACCAACGCAGTCGATTTGCTCAGGCCCACGGTCTGGGTCAGGTGGGTGTTGGCGTAGGTGATGAAGTAGTACAGCGACACACCGAACAGGGCGGAGAAGGCAAACGAGACCACGAAAGCTCGCTGCTTGGCCCCACGCGACACCTGCTCCACGGCACCGGTGGCACGCTTGTGTTGCAGCGCCTCGTAGACCGGGGTGTCACCCAGTTTGCGGCGAATGTACATGGCCACACCGGCCATGATGATCGAGGCTACAAACGGTACGCGCCAGCCCCAGGCCATGAGGTCTGCGTCCGACAGGGTCGCGGTGATGATGGCGGCGATGGCCGTACCACACAGGAATGCCGCGCCTGCGGTGCCGGTGATCACGCTGGCTGCGGTTGCCCGGCGGTTGGCGGGGGCGCTTTCGACAATGTAGATGCCGGCGCTGGACCACTCTCCACCCACCATCATGCCCTGCAGAAAACGCAGAGCAACCAATAGGATCGGTGCAGCGATACCGATGGCGGCGTAGCCGGGCAACAGTCCGATCAGGGTGGTGGCCAGGCCCATGCCGAACACAGTGATGATCAGCACGGCGCGCCGCCCCAGCTTGTCGCCAATCGGGCCCAGTACCACAGCGCCCAAGGGCCGTGACAGGAAGCCTACGGCAAACACCGCCAACGACGACAGCAGCGAAACGCCGGGCGCGGTGGAAGGAAAGAACAGTTGCCCGATCACCGCGGCGAAGTAGCCGTAGATGGCAAAGTCGAACCATTCCATGAAGTTGCCAATGCCGACGGCAATGGCCCGTTTGCGCAGCTCTGCTGCGTCGTTTGATGAGACCGCGCGCTCACCCTGTTGCGATTGCACTATTGAATCTTGCATCCCCGGCCACCTGATTATTGTTGTGTTTGCGTAGGGCCGAGAATAAGAATGTCGAGTCAAATTAAACAAACGAATACAATAGATGACCATAATTAGCGTTGCTAATATCAGCAGGATCGACCTCAACCTGCTCATCGTTTTTCAGTGCCTGATGAACGAGCGCAGCGTGACCCGTGCAGCAGCGGTGCTGCATGTCACGCAAGGGGCGGTCAGCTCTTCGCTCAAGCGCCTGCGCGAACAGTTTCACGACGAGTTGTTCATCCGTACCAGCACCGGCATGATGCCAACCCGACGGGCGCTGGAGATTGCGCCGAAAGTCACCGAGGCTCTCACCGCCGTGGCCTCCATCGTCGACAAACGCCCGCAGTTTTCCGCCGAATCGTCCACGCGGGTGTTCAACATTGCGCTGTCGGATGACATCGAAAGCTATGTATCGCCACGGCTGGTCAACGAAGCAAAAGCACGCGGGCTTTCGGTGAAATTTGCCTTTCACCAGAGCAACAGTTCGCTGTGGAAAAGCTCGTTGGCCGACCCGGATATCGACCTGGTCCTGTGCTCCGAACCCAAGGAACTGACTTCGCATTACAGCTCACAGGTACTGTTTTCTTCGTCCTACTCATGCCTCTACGACGGACCCAGGCTAAACCTAAAAAACCCGCTCACCCGCGATGAATACCTCATGCATGAACATGTGCGGATTTCCTTCGACGGGCGCCGGGGGTTCGTTGACGATCTGCTGGAAAGCGAAGGGGTCGCCCGTCGGGTGTCGGCATCGTTCACCCACTTCAGTGGCGCCCTGGCGACCCTGGTGCACAGCGATGTGATCGCTACCTTGCCCACGTTTGCAGCACTATCCTATGCGCGGATTGCGCGTTTGACCGTCAGCCCTGTACCGATTTTCGTCCCGGCCTTTCGCGTGTTCATGGTCTGGGATGTGGAGCACAACGACGATCCGCACAACCGCTGGCTACGTAGCTTCATTATCGACACCACCCAGGAACTGCAGCGCGGCTCACACACCGACCTGAGAGGCAGTGACCGGTTGCCAGAGCCGAATGAAAAAAACAGCAGATCATCGACATAATTAACCAAGACGACGACAGCCCGGCAATAAGCCTGGGGGAGATAACGCAATACGGCCTGCTTCCGTGATCGGGATTCGACACGCAAGGTTTGCCGAGCAAGACAACATATTTCCTCGATGACCTTGGCGACAGGGTCATCCGGATAATCAACGGAGGCAAGACGATGACCAGAGAAGAAGCTTACGCAGAGATTGGCAGGCGACCGCATCCCTTTGGAAGGACTGCAGTGGAATTCAATTCGGCGTGAATATCTTATTTTGGGGCGTAAACGCCGCACAGTTGCTGCTGAACGACCTGAAAGGACGGAGTGCAGAAGGCTAGGCGCCACTGCGAAGCCGTCAAAATAGAAAAGTTCTGGAACGGTTCCATAATAGTTATGGAACGCCGAGCAAATACAAGCCCGCCACAGCCAAACCCCAGAAACACAAAAGCCCCGCAATCGCGGGGCTTTCGTATCAATCTTGGCGGGAAACCAGGGATTCGAACCCTGGGAACGCTATTAACGTTCGCCGGTTTTCAAGACCGCTATGCAAACTCCAGCGGGCCGGGGCGTTGAAGGCCTGCGGAGTTCCATTACTCAGGAAAAGTGACCGGGCTACAGACCGCATTCTACAAGGGGTGCAGTTTTAGTTTTGGAACTGTTTTTGCCCCTCGCCGGCGTCCTGCCGACCGAACACAAACCACCACCAAACAAGCTTCAAGATTGCCAGCCTGAGACTTACAGATAGCCCGTGCTCGGCCAAAAAAGCCCCCTTCACTGCTTGACTAAAAGCCATGACAGCAGCCTCAGGAAAAATCAGGAATGCCCTATGTTCACTGTCCAAAGCGGTAGTTAAAGTGCTCTGACTTCCAAGTCAAAACCAAGGTATTAACTTGATTAATTTCAACAACTTACATATAATATCAGTCAGCAGTCAGCAGTCAGCAGTCAGCAGTCAGCAGTCAGCAGTCAGCAGTCAGCAGTCAGCAGTCAGCAGTCAGCAGTCAGCAGTCAGCAGTCAGCAGTCAGCAGTCAGCAGAATGACGCACAAAAAAACTTACTTCGCATTACTTGCAACTCTTTTGTACCTTCAAAGCGAAGTTGTAACGGCAGATTGCACTGCCGACAGACAAACCCAAACAAAGAACTTTGGAGTAAACCTGACAGAAGATGCTCTATCAGTCGCGACTGACGCACCTGTCGGCACGGTAATTTATGATGATACAATTCATCTAATACCCGCTAAATACAGCTGTACCCCAAACGGCGTTACTACGGGCCTTAGAGCCAACAGTAGCCTTGTAGGCTGGGGCCCTACGGATAGTAGCTTCACTTTAGGAAATACAGGTCTATCGTTCAAACTTTCCGGAAGGATCGGCACTAAAGGAAGTTACTTTCCAGTAACTCGCCCACATCATATAACTGTAAATACCAGTAATATGACTACAGACAGCGAGTACAGAATTAAAATATATAAATCTGCGGAGCTATCGCGACAAAACTTAGTACCCGCAGGTCTGCTCGGCACTATAGTATACTCTAACTTTGAATTTGTAAAGCTATACCTCGCAAACCCCATAACTTTAAACACTGCCTCCTGCCAGACCCCGGCGGTATCGGTTCAAATGGGTGACGACTATGAACTGAAAGAGTTCAACAGACCTAGCGATACGCCTCGGACGGTCAAGTTCAATATTGGCCTCAACCAGTGCCAGAGCGGCATAAAGAAAGTCACTTATTCACTCAAAGCCAACACGCAAGTCATAGACCAGAAAAAGGGTATCGTGGCGCTTAACTCCAGCTCAACGGCCAAAGGTATCGGCCTGAAGCTGATGGATGATGCAGGGCAGCCTATAGCGCTAGACACCACCTACCCGTTCAACGGGTTCAACACAACTGGCACAAGCTTCAACATACCGTTATCTGCGGCTTACTACCGCCTGGCCGATAGCAAACTGGAAGCTGGCACCGCTAATGCTTCAGTAACGTTCACTGTGAGCTACCTGTAATATGCTCAGGCCCGATAGCCGCAACCAGCCAACCGCTACGATGCTCACTCTGCAGCGCCTAACTCAGGAACGTCTGATTTTCACTTCGTTCAATAGCCGTTAAGATTGAAGTTTAACCCACTGACGTACAACCTTTTTATGCCTTTTTCAAAATCAACACAAATAATCATCGCTGCAGCTATAGTACTTTCCCATTCCGTTATTAGTTCGGCGGGTGAGTGCACGACACAGACGCAAACTACCACCGTGAACGTGCCGGATATGACAATACGCCGTGATATAGCAATAGGTACGGAAATCGGAAGCACTGTCGTAACGACTAGCATCAACGCTTTTTCTTGTACAGGGACCTTCAGCTATCAGGAGTTTGGAGTCAAAGGATATGGCACAGCCTCAAGTAAAATCAATGGCCTGAATATTTACAAGCTTGGTTCAGGCGCTTCTGGAATAGGGTATGCACTGTACGGAAACTCTGGAACAACTTGCCCAAGCTACTCCCCCATAGACGGATCAACTTTTACTGGAAACATTAACGACAAAATTTTTTGCTCCGTAAATGGACTATTTGGAGAGCAACCAATGAAAGGCTCTTTAAAGTTAGTATTTTATAAAATTGGCGAGGTAACACCTGGAAAAATACCAGGGCAAGAAGTGGCATCTTTCATACTGCGCAACAATCAAAATTCGTGGCAGCGTCCAGAATCATACTTCACTACTACAGCATTTACTGTAAACACACTTGGCTGTTCTGTTGATGGTACTAATATCGATGTTTCACTTGGAGAGGTCGGCATGAAAGAGCTAGGCAGTGCAGGCATTACCGCTGCCGAACGCCAATTCTCCATTCCTCTTAGTTGCGACCGCGGGACAAAAGTCAAGCTAACCCTCAAAGCTGGAAATGCGAGCATCTATGACAATGTAAAGGGGTTACTCAATCTCACCAATCCCACATCAGCTGATACCGCTCAAGGGGTAAAGGTTCAGATATTATCAAATGATGCTCCCGTTAAATATGAAGAACCTTTGGATATAGGCACGCAGACAGGTCAAGGTACCTTTAACATCCCCCTCCAAGCTCGCTATTACCGTATAGCCGACTCGCTCAAGGCAGGCACTGCCAACAGTAGCGTTATCTATACGATCACCTACGAATAGTCTGCAGTTGTTCCAGATACAGCTGCTACGCTGTTCACTCCAAGGAGGAACACCGATGCCGAACTCTGACCTGCTCCCTTCCCTGCTGTCCAAAATCAACGAAAACCAACTCGCCCTTGAAGCAGCCATCATGGAGCTTACGAACTGGGTTGAGCAGCAAGGCGGCACCGAAATCGCCGACAACGTACGTGGCGCGCTGGACGCCATCGACCGGAATGAAGAGTTCATCAAGATAACGCTTTCAGTGATGATGGCGCCAGAATGACAATCGAGAGGAGCAGAATTACACAGCGATTTTCAATGGGTCGTGGTAAGTAGCAAAAGCCAATGAATCCGGGGGTTTACCTCCTCAGAAATACCCGGATTTACCCTGCTAAACACAGTCATTGGTACAAAAAGTGGTACAAGATTCACCCCCTCCCCCGGCGTCCTGCCGACCGAACACAAACCACCACCAAACAAGCTTCAAGATTGCCAGTCTGAGACTTATAGATAGCCCGTGCTCGGCCAAAAAAGCCCCCCTCACTACTTGACTAAAAGCCATGACAGCAGCCGCAGACAAACTCAGGAATGCCTTATGTTCACTGCCCGAAACGGTCGCTAAAGTGTTCTGCCGTCCATATCAAACAGAAGGCAAAACTTGACTATTATCAATGACTTACATATAATAGCGGTCAGCGGTCAGCGGTCAGCGGTCAGCGGTCAGCGGTCAGCGGTCAGCGGTCAGCGGTCAGCGGTCAGCGGTCAGCGGTCAGCGGTCAGCGGTCATGAACTTTACGATAACGTTTTTTTTATTTATCGTTATGTCAGCGGTTCATATTCCCGGCGCATTTGCGGCTTGGTCGATAGGTGATTGCAAAGAAGCCTGGACCTCAGGGACTAGCACTTTGAACTTTCATGGCCCGGCATCTCTAAGCATACCCGCGGACACACCCTCAGGAACGGTAATTTATGAAGAAACCCAAGGCAACGTTAGTGCAACCTTTAGATGCGAAACACCTGCTGCCTTCGGTATAAAATCAAACCTTGCAGTCGGCGAACAACCCGCGGGAGGCTATCTATTCCCCATCAAAGGCACTGGTCTCTCTTGGCAAATTTCCGCTTCTAACGGCAGCCTAATCGAGGGAAAAATCCCTTCAGTACCACCAGGTAAAATTTTGCCACCCTTAGGTCCTATTAACCTTTGGTACGGCTGGTCCAGCAACGTTAGCAAATTCAAATTGGAAATAATTAAAACGGGCAACATTACTGGAAAAACGAAGCTGCCCGCAGGTATCTGGGGAACTATCAAGGCCAACCAAATGGCCCTTATTAATGTTGCCATGTCAAAAGAAGTTCCTCAGGAAGCACTATCGTGCGTAACACCTAACATTTTGGTGCCCATGGGTGAATATACACCGAGTGACTTCAATCACAATGGACAAACCATTCCTATCGGCTACAAAATCGGGCTTATCAATTGCCCCAAAGGTATCAAGAAAGTAAATTATGCACTGATCGCTACGACCCCAGTCATTGATCGAGAAGGAGGAATAGTTTCAATTAATGCCAGCTCTACGGCCGAAGGCGTAGGCCTGAAACTAATGAATGAAAACGGTCTACCGATCAAGCTGAACCAATCTTACACGTTTTCTGATTACAATACGGCCGGGGGGAACTTCTCCATTCCTTTAACCGCTTCCTATGTACGACTACAAAGCCAACAACTTGTTTCTGGCTCGGCCGATACTGAAGTCACCTTTTCAATCAACTACTTGTAATATAAAGTTAGAGTGCGGAGTCGTACACTTTTGAAGCAATGGGTATCAGCAAGAAGCTTTTCTGTTCGGGGTACGCTGACTATCCATCGAAATTTAAAAAAACCATTCACTCCCCTCATTTGCAAGAAACCGTCCACAGTTGATCAAGCCTTGTCGTATAACTCTGGCTCATCATCTCCCGACGCATCCCCCAGTCAGGGTTTGTCGGAACGCTGGCCGACCGCAGCGTTCCCCTTCCCCACCGTCCATTGATCTGGTCCAGCACCGTCATCACCCTGGTAGCCTCCGCAGGCTGCGACACGGCGAACAAATCGTCGGTGTACTCGCCCGGCTGGCAAAGGTTGAGCAACATCACCTCGGCCTTGCTGTATTTGAAGCCTGGCCGGTAGATATGGTCCACCGCATCAACCGCAGCCTTCGTGAGTAGGCGAACGTCGTCGGTTGGATAAGGCAGGTCAACCACCACCCCGTTTGCATACTTGGCCTCTTCCGGATTGAACATACCGGTACGAATGCAGACACGGACCTTCTTGCACAGTGAGCCCTGGGCCCGGAGCTTTTCAGAGGCCCGCATCATGTAGGTGGCCAGCGCCTCCTTGATCGGCGGCAACTCGGTCAGGCGCTTACCGAACATCCGGCTGCAGCAGATCTCCTGCTTCGGTGGGTCGGGCTCGTCCAGCTCCAGGCACGACGTGCCGGCCAACTCCCGCGCAGTCTTCTCAATCACGATGCTGAATTTCTTGCGCAGCGTCCACGGGTCAGCCTTGGCCACCTTCTCGTCGGTCAGCGCCAGATCACTTTTGAGCTGGTTGAGTTGAGTGGCTGCCGTCTCCCTGTTGGTCGCCACCACCTGTTCCAGAACGGTCAGCCCTGACTTGTTCGCCCCTACTTGCGCGCTCATTGTCAGGTACTGCTGCGCCATCGCCTCGTTTTCTGTTGCCCTGGTGCGTTTCTCAAGCGCCAGATCAGCGGTTGCCTGCCAACCTTTGAGCGCGTTCGCCAGGTCACCAGCACCGTCATCGTCGCGAGCGGCTGAACGCAACGCCTCAATGGATGACGCGGTGGCCACCACCTTGCCGTCGATTTCCTCAATCATGCTGGTGACCAGTTGAACCTGCTGGGCCAGCGCGTCGGTGGTTTGCAGGATCGTGCCGATATCCTTCCAGTACAGCGGGTTTGGCGGCGCTTCGCCGGCCGGTACCGGGCCAGTCGCATGGTACAGGTGCCCATCCTTTTGCGTGAATGCGCCGGCGCCGTATGGCTTCGTCGGGTCGTATGGCTCTGCCCCGGTGATCTGCCCCAGCAGGTCCTCCAGTTCGGCCTTGGCCTCCGTCAGCCGATCATTGACGGACCCTGGCCCATCACCAGAAATCAGCTCGATCTCTTCGCGCAGGCTCTGGTACAGCGCCCCCTTGCCGATCTTATCGGCGTAGTACTTCTCGTACTCAGTCTGGTCCGAGCTGGCCTGGCCATTGACCGCGCCAGGGATCGGGAAGAACGGGCCGACGTTGCCGGTACGGTCCACCAGACGCGCCCAGAAAAACAGGCTCGCCCCCGCCAACAGGCTGTGCATTTCATGCTTGGCCTGCGGGTAGCTGAAGTCGCTCAACTTGATCGCCGTCGTCAGGTCCGGCGACTCGCTATACCAGACCTCCGTACGCTGGGTGTCCTCTGCACCTGGTGGAAAGCCCCACTGGATGCCGATGCCATAGACCAGGCTGGTGGTGGTCAGGAACGCCACCGCCGGCGGCAGGCCGGCCTTGCCTTCCAGGTTGGTCAGATTGGAGCTCTTCCAGATCGAGGAGATCTCGAAGGCGCTCACTGAACGCACCCGGGCCAGATAGGCGCCCGAGTAGATGGGATGCCGGGGATATAAGTCTGATCAATTGAGCCGGGGCGCCAGTCCCACTTCACATTGGTGAAGTTGAAGGATCCACTGGCGTCTTGAATGGGTGTGTTGTCGAGGTAGATATCACGGGCAGTTGGCGTGCCTTCAAACTCCCCCTCACCCACGGCAATCAGCATCTTTGCCAGGTTCGTCGAGCGCAGACTGTCGGGTGACTCAACCGGAGACTTCGGCTTGCTCTCACCGCCTTTGGCGCCGTGTATATCGATCTTTCGTGCTGCGCCCATGCTTTCCTCCAGGCATTAAAAAACCGCCTCATGGGCGGCCTGCTTTCTGCGTTCTATTTATGTTTTGTCTTCGGCGTATATCGATGCCGAGATGATCGCCCCACCCCAGCGGCGCTCACCGATACAGATTGGTACTGGGTTACCGCTGGCAGTGGTGTTCTTTGCGCCGCCGAAAGCGTAGGACGGCATGTTTTCGGGAGAGGCGCTTTGCTTGAGGCCCGACGCCTGAGGGCTTAGCATCTGAATAACGCCACCGGCAACCATCGCGATACCAGCCGGAGCCAGCGCTGGAAACCAAATACTTGCCACAAGCAATACGGCACCAATAATCGTTTGCAGAATTCCCCCTCGCTTACTGCCTTCCACTACAGGCACGATTCGAATTTCTTTAGTGCCGCTACGCCCGAGCTCGTCCGGCCCAACGTTTTTCCTGTTTCTGAAGATAGCGAAGCGCATTCCCAAGCGGTCGAGTCGTTTGATTTCTTTCTCGAAGCCCTCCAGCGTCGCGCTCAAGGCGCGGAACACTTCCCATCCAGCACTCGAGTCGATCTGCCTGCGATGCAAGCGACCAAATTTCTGCGCAAGTGAGCCTGAGAGTTTTATGTTGGTCATAGGTGCGTAGTGCGCTGCCGTTGCTGCCATATTTTTCTCCGCATAATAAAAAGCCGCCCGTAGGCGGCTTAGGTTGAGCGTGTATTTAGAGGCAAGATTTAACCGCAGACTCGATGCTGGATCGTCCAAGCATCGCAGACCACGGCATTCGCTGCCGCAAAGTTACAGAACTACCACCGGCGTTTTTTTTGATATCAAGAAGCTCGTCCGCCATATTGTTGCTCGCGACCCATAGCCGGTAACCGGATTCAGTCTCGACCATGGATGAGTCAGTTCTGGCCGACTGCCATTTCGGGAACACGCAGAGTGCGTACTGTTTGGGGTTTTTCTTGGTGTTCGCCGCGATACTCGGCTTATTGCTTTCAAGATCGGCTGGAGAAACGCACCCCGCCAACGCAACCAAGGCCAGCGCCCCTATGAACAGTTTCATGTCGTTCCCCTCGCCAGCTTATTGGTAAGCGCCATAAACGTACCGATTATTTGATGGTTCAGGCTTTTCGTATACGTCCTTCCAGTCACTTGCATACGAAGGAAAGCTGGCGATCTTCGTTATTTTCCAGCCATCCTTTGTGTCTTTTCGCTCAAGCACATATTGAAAAGGCTCGCCGGTTTCTTTGGCCTTCTTCGCGTCCGCATCAAGCACAGCCCCCTCTTCAGGTGGAGTTGAGTTTTTTATGCGAGCAATTACAACGGCACGCGTACCCTCACCTTCAAACACCTAGGCCACACCAAGCGAGACGATGGCTCGATTGAGCAGTACCACCTAGAGGTGGCTGACACCAGGGATGGTGAGACCGAAGAGATCTCAGTCGAGGCCAAGCACCTCTTGTCCGCCCGGAGCATGAAGAGGATCCTCCTGGGCCGAAAAATGTTCTACTCCGTCACGCAGGCCAAGCATGAGAAAATGCTGAGCGAGATGTTCGATCAGCAGCAGCCTGAAGCAGTCGAAGACTAGCCCGGCCCACCGGGCTTTTTCATGCCCACCAAATGCAAGCAAAACAGTGCGGGGTTACGTTGAGGATTGCTTGGTAGGATTTCGGTCAAAAGCAGCTAACCTTATTTGTTTTCCAACCATCTATTACTCGTCAAGGAACGTCATGAGTACAGACGATCGTTTCAAACAATCTGTCATTACAGTATTGGCAAAGAGAGCAGGAAATCGATGCGCCAATCCTAGCTGCGGCGCCCTCACAAGTGGTCCAACTAGCGAGCCCACTGGCTCTGTAAACTTGGGTGAAGCCGCGCATATATATGGTGCCAACCCCGGTTCAGCAAGATATGACGAAAAAATGGCGTCATCTGAACGAAGCGCTATTACAAATGCGATATGGCTATGTGGGAACTGCCACAAAAAAATTGATGACGACCCAAGTAGATATCCGTCAGGCTTACTGTTTGAATGGCAGCGGGAGCATGACAAGCGTATTTCTGACGAGGTTGGTAAAGCTGCATCGGAGGTCAGGCATAGGTACGAAAAGCGCCACCTTGAAGAATTTGGCAAGTTGAGCTATTTAGCTGAACGGCTAATTATTGATAAAGATCCGTATTGGGAATACTTGCTCACCGCCGAGGTTCTACGATTTGAAATAGCTCCTTCATTGCAGCGGTGGGAGGCATTAAAGGGCGGATTATATACAAAGCCCACCCAGCGCATACACAAAGATGAGTCATTTTTATGGCTCGGAGATAAATCTGAAGAAATCCAATTAATCGTAGCCGCGTTCAGTAATCTCACCAATTTCGAGCTGATGAAAACTTGGGGAGAGCCTGGAATTTCAGGGAGCGACGTAGATATTGTTAGGATATGCAGACTCTACGGAGAACTTTGCGCTAACACATTGCTTTGGGAGGAATCCGTTTGCTTTACAAGCGTAGATGAAGACTTCTCGGACGTGCGAGACCTGTACATAGGCGTAGCAGGTTCGATAATTGAGCAGACGGCGAAAATCCCTAAGTTCTTAACAGAAATGATAGCTTCGCGACCTACTTCGGGGGCATATGAACTCATACTCATTATTGAGCTTCCTGATGGGTGGGCCGATAGGGTTTCAGACGCACTCAAAAGGGTTGAACGATCTTTTCGTCATTAACTCGCTTTAGCCAAAAGGCTACCTAAGGAGCAATACACCCACATCGTTCTTTTGGTAACCGTCGAGGTCTGCTAGCCGACTGCCGAATGGAAGTCAGACAGATCCACAACGGCGCTCAAGATCATCCTGACCAGATCCCAGTCTCATTTCATGGGTAGCCTCAGTGTTGGTTGAATGCAAAAAGCCCGGCACTTGACCGGGCTTTTTCATGTTAGATATAGGAGAGTTCTGCTAAGCGCTTCCAGTGCGCTCCAGCCTATTTGGAGCCCGCCGCTGACCTGGAGTTCTCGCAAGCCAATCTCAGCCGCTCATGAGCCATTGGCTCCATCGGAGCTGTCATCATGGCCCTGTACGTCATGCACTCCTGAGTATCTGAAGCGGGCTCGACATGCTGGACAGCACTCGTGGATGGCGTACACCCTGCAAGCATCACCACCGCTACCGCCGCTATCAAAATCCGCATGATTCATCCTTGTCCTGAAAGTGGCGACTGTATCACCATGCCGCGCTCACGAAAAAACGTTTATAGGGCTGGCCGGACGCTACGTCAGAGAAGCTGAGATCACCCAAAAAGGCTGACAGATAACCGTTCATCGAAAAAATAAATTATGATTTTGGATAGATCTACAATCGTCATTAACGAATAACGTTAAGCGTTAATGATGATCATCAGCTTTCGTTGTGGCGACACTCACATCCTGTTCACCACTGGCGCCTCCAGAAAATGGGCGGCAATTCTGTCCGTGGCGCAACGAAAGCTGACCATGCTTGACCAGGCGATCGCATTGCAGGATTTGCGGTCACCGCCCGGCAATCGGCTGGAAGCACTACAAGGGAACCGAAACGGTCAATACAGCATCCGAATTAATGATCAGTACCGTATTTGTTTTACCTGGGATGCTCAGGGACCCGAAAACGTTGAAATTGTAGACTACCACTGAGGTGATTTGTGTTCACTAACGGCATGCGCCCTGTCCACCCGGGCGAGATACTCAAGGAAGAATTCCTGCATCCTTTGGATATGACCCCAACCGCTCTTGCGCGGCTCCTTCATGTATCTGCGCCTACGGTTAATGACATTGTTCGTGAAAAACGCGGCATTACTGCAGACGTTGCTCTTCGTCTGGCAGCCTGCTTCGACACTAGCGCGCAGTTCTGGATCAATCTACAGGCGGTATACGATCTGCGTCGTGCAGAGATTGACCACGGCGCAGACATTGTCCGTCAGGTTCAGCGCGCCCCGGAGCCCGCTTAATCCGCGTCACGAAGTTGCCAGGCTCGCACCTTTGTGCCTGAGGATAAGCCGGGTTCGATCCAGCCATGGCCCGCCGAACACCAAAACTTCAGATGGTCGACCGTACATATGGTGCAGCAGGAACGGCCCAGGGCCGAATGTGCCTGACTCCTCTCCAAGTAGCGTCGGATCAGTACCCAGGTAGATCCCTGCGTGGTTGGGGTGAACCGTCCGCCCAATTGACATGACGATCAGATCGCCGCGCTGTGGTCGGTCGACTCGCACGAAGCCGGCAGCCTCGTAATGGGCCTCATACAGGCTGATGTTCTCCGCACTCTCCCACCAGCCATCGGTGCGCTGGAAGGCTTCGAACTCAAGCCCCCACTCCCGCTGATACCAGTCAGCGCAGACCTGCCAGCAGTCCCAGGCGCCGTGTACGAATGGGCGCTTAAGCAGTGGTGTGCTCCCCGTGGGGGTGATTGTGCGCAGGTCGCCCTCGGGCCAGCTGAGAATGTGCCAGGGCAAGGCTGTGGCCTCGCACATGGCCAGATCCCGGGGTGACGGCCTGCTGGTAGCGTCAGGATGTGAATGCACAATACCGATCACCTCGCCCAAGTCTTCCGCCGCGGCGTAGTCCTCCGGATCAAGCCGAAACTCTTCGTTCGGCTCCGTGGAAATGTTCCTGCACGGGAAGTACTGCTGCTTGCGGCCGACAGCCAGGACCAGACCGCAGCACTCTTTCGGGTACTGCTCGGCCGCATGCGCCTGGATCGCGCTCAAGATGTGCTTGCGCATGGTCAGCTCCGGGCAATGAGGGATACGGCAGGCATACCCCCGAACGGCAAGGGGTTGTTTTCACCGAATCGACACCTGCACCCTGTGGTAAGCAGCGCATTGCATTGATCCCGCTCCGGGTCATCCGTTGGATTGCCATCCATGTCGAAATACCCACCCGTCCACCCACAACTTGGCCCGCGATAGCCACCGGTAAGCGCCCAGTGGCACAGCGTCGTCATCTGCCTACCAATTGACTCGCCACCAACATCGCCTGGGCTTGCCAGCGCCCAACCGACGGTCTCCCCGTCCTCACTTGTCTTCTGGTCGATGTACCAGACCTCAATAGATTCTTGAGTTGGGTCAGCTTCCGGATTGCCATCCTCAAAGTTCTCGGCATCGACAAATCGGCCCAACGTGTGGCGCATGGTCAACTTGAACTCAAGCAGATCATCAAACGCCAGGCACAGCGCTGTGATCCTGCCATTGACGTTGCCAACGGCTAACGATGGGCGCACTGCCGTGCCATCACCATTGGCCTCGATACCTTCAATGTGCATGGGCCAAGCGCCGTATTCATTCCCTTGAAACCAAATTGACTTGGCGGGTACGTGGTCGAGCAATTCGATGACATGCGCGCCAGTGTCAATTATGTCGGCGCCTTCGCCCGCGTCTTCGCCGACCCGAGAATGGTCAGCTATCACGCTGGGGGCCACGTACACACCAACGTCTCCATCACCGGCAGCAGACCACTGACTATGGCTGATTCAGGTAAGTCGATCCTGGTCATCAGCGATACAGACGTCACGCTCACCATTGGTGATGACGTGACTGAAGGGTTCAAGGTGAATCTGATCCAGGCGGCCGCCGGCAAGGTCAACATCGCCGTATCGAGCAGCCATGTGATCTACAGCAATGCTGGGAGTCGCACGCGCACGCTCAACCCGCTAGATGAGCTGGAAGTCAGTACCTTCCCATTCGGCCCAGTGTTCCTGGCCTTCCGGGTCAGACCTACTACCTAACGATACATTGCGCGCTGGTAGACGTGGTTCTTACTGCCAGCGCCGCATCAATATCCGAATCATCGACAGACCTGGCTCGTACTGCCGGCCAGCGGAATAGAAGAGGTAGGCTATGGCTGCCGAACAGAAGGAACGCACAGCCAAACTTGCCGAGAAACGGCAGGGACTGGGCGAGCAGGAATTGCGGCACACAGTCCCGTACGGCACCCGGCAGATGCTCGACGATCTGATGCTCTGGCATGAGATCGAGGAAGTCAGCGAAGCGGTGCAGTTGCTGGTACTGAATGCACGGGCCGAGGATCTTCCGCCGGCGCCGCCAAGGGTCAAAGGGCCGTCCGACATCATCCGCCACTACTTCCGGCAGGGAATGCGTGACCGGCTGGCAGCGCTCACCGACGAACTGGGCGAGACGAAAGACCGGTCGACCATCTGGAGAATTATCACTCATGCCCATTCACTGGGCGCCGAAAACTCCGCGCCACTATTCAAAATCAAGCGCCATGATTACGAGATATCCGAAACTGTGGCGCGCAAATTACGGCAGGCAGGATTCGCCGAGTCGCTTCAGATGAACGCCGAAGAAAGTAGTGATCAATACTAATACCATTTCACGATTATTCGTTAGTTCATGCAAGTGATGGAAATGGTTTAAGACAAGTCGCAATGTTCCATCGGACGCTAAGCTTCTGGAATTTTCTCAACCGTGGTCGGAGATGGTGACTTGGCAACCACCTTGCCCCTACCGACAGACTCATAAGTAAAGTGATACCCATAACTTCTGCCGCGAACATTTTTGCAATAGATGGCGATATCAAAATTATTTGGAGTTTGACCTTTGTCGAAACTCACCTGAAAGCGCTCTTTAGCCTTAACCCCAAAATATCCCGCAGAAAGGGCGGAAAACTCCACTCCACCCTCGATCCATAATACTTTTAGATCATAAGCTGCGGCATTGAACGCAAATAATTCAAAATTTAACCACTCTTTACTTGTGGAAATGCCATTATTAATGTAGCTGATTGAAATTCTGGGCCTAATTGACTCCTCCAACTCTAATAGTTCAACTTGATGTCTTTCATGCGCCAGTATCATTTGGTTTTTTGCGACTTCCAAAGCTAAGCGTTGCTGCTCTGCGGAATTAGCTAGCTCAACGCACTGAGCAACAAGCGCCTGAGAGCTTATTCTGAGCTCTCTACTTTGCTGGTAATAGCCCAGAACAAGCCAAAAGACAGCAAGCGGGCCAAAAACACCCGCAAGAAAATCACCCAGTTCGTTGAGAGGTAAAGCTGAAAATTCCGGCATCCTCCAACTGACCGTGATTATGACAGCGCTCAAATAAATCGACGTAGCTAATCCTGCAAGCCGTTCAGCACTGCTTCGGAAGAATCTGCGAATTCTTACTCTTCCTCGCAATAGATTGCTGCTCATAGTCCAGTTCCATTGAAAATTTCGCAATGTTAACAAACATATCAACTAGCCACCACGCTCTGCGTAACACGCCCCCCATATAGGAGCTCAACCATGGACAAGAACACGAAGATCCTGATCCCGGAAATCTCCGGCGAATGGACAGAGCGACTCCGCTCAGGGAAAACCAACATCTGGAACGCTTGCAGCCACGACCGGCCACATCGCAACGGACTGCCAGAGGTTCGGCTTAATCCACCAGAAGTAGGGCTGTACGCCGAGCGCATCGATGGGGCCTGGTATTGGGTATCGGGTTGCGCCAAGTGCACCGGCAGCGGCGAGCGTTACAGCTACAGCGTCTGCGACATGCACGACGTTTGCCGCCTGTGCAGTACTCACCGTTCGAAGCTCACGGAAGCACCGTGGGGTCATCCTGACGGGTTCACCTGTAAGCCTTGCCAGGACGCAGAAGACGCCGTTGCGAAGGCCGAAGCGCTGGCCAAGGTCGCCGAGACCGACTATGACGAATGGGATTATCGAAACTTGGACGAGTGCAAATGCCCGCACTGCGCCACCGTGATCCACATTGAAAGCGAGGACTACGGCGACAAGAACATGGAGTGCGACACCTGCAACGGCCTGTTCGAGCTGACAACCGAGTGCTCGGTGAGCTTCACCACCAAGGTGATTGGCGAGCGCATCACGACCTGACCCGCCCTCACCTATTGCGCTAAGGGCCGGCCACTCGAAACATACAAGCTCAGCCAGCGATCGTTCGTTTATTGAAACTGAGCATTGTTTAAAGATCCACAGCTCTGATGACGCCGACCCCACCCTTATATTCATCCACAAAAAAAGACATATCCTCTAAAGTCTTTTCGGCGGCATCACTAATACCACACAAAGACTTGTAGCTCTTCGCTGAAAGATTCCCATCAATGGAAATCGCATCTAGAACTTTAAGTATTCGATCTGCTGACAGCGCTATGTTCTGTACGTCCCTGGCAACCAAAGCTCCAGGCAGCTCATAAATAGGTAACTTTGAAATCCACAGCGCTGCTACCTCAAGAGCGTCCTTATGGCGGGGGGCGCTCCCTTCCATGAGAATATCTGGCATCTTCCTGGCCACCCCAATCACGCGCCTAGCGACAATTTCAACCACCTCAGCTGTAGCTCTCAGGGACGAGATACGTTGAAGTCTGGCCTCTTCCGCCTCATGGTTAATCTGGTCTAAAAACAACTTTCGCGACTGGCGTCCTTGCCACCACGCAACTCCTATAGCGACAAACAAAGCAACAAACGACCCAATTGCTTGAGCCCACGATGCTAGCCCTGAGTTGCTATCCATCCAATTCAAATCTATCTGCTCCTTCCGGCTCCATGCCGGTCACCCGTAATACCCCATATCAACCCAACGCGCCAGCGATGAGCAAATAGCTGATGACTAGGGAATAAGAACAAGGCCTGCTTGCGTAATGGCGGCCAATGAAGCGAGTGCTGCGGCAATCTTGTTCCACTTCGATTGCTTTTTCATCGTTGCTTCAAGGTCCGTCTCGGTTCCGTCGGCATGCACCCAACTGACAGAGGTTCCCGGGCCTGCGGAGGCATGAGCTGAAGCCGACATAGCCCAGCTTAGACAGGACAATATCGAACTGACGCATAGCACTGTAGTTAGCACAACTTTTAATCCATGCATTTCTGCCTCCTAGATTTTGATCGCTTTGTTTACCCCACATCAACGAATCACGCCAGCCAGCGAGCGTTACTCAGTCGATCTCATCAGTTGTGCTCATCACAGATGATGTGCGCTTGCGAATATGAATGCTCCACATTCCTTCATCCTTGCCGGTTGACAGTTTAATTCTCGGGTCGTGACTGCAGACAAATAGAACGCGGTCTTCTGTGAGGTTGTTATGGCTTGCTATGGCCCGCGTTGATCGAAAGGGCTCTTTCTTTCTATCGCTGTTTTTCTGAAGCCAGTCATAAATGCGCTGTGCGTCCCGGTGATTTTTCCAAGCCGCGCTCATCCCTTGCACCGCCAGCACGACCAGAGCCGCGACTGCGCCGCCTGCCGCACCTCCAACGGAGGTTGAAATGATGTCGTTAATCAATCCCTGATCCATTTGAATCCCTCAGTAATTTATCCGCCAAATATACCCGGCGAGGATCCCCTATGTCCGCACAACAGATAGACGAAAAGAAGCTCGAACGCGCGATCCGCAAGATCAAGCACTGTCTGGCACTTGCCCAGAGCGCCAATGAGAACGAAGCCGCAACGGCACTCCGGCAGGCCCAGGCATTGATGCGCGAGTACCGGTTGACCGAAATGGATGTGAAGTTGAGCGACGTAGGTGAGGTTGAGTCGACCCTGTTCCGCGCCAAGCGTCGACCGGCGTGGGACCAGCAGCTGAGCATCGCTGTAGCAGACGCATTCAGCTGCACAACCCTGCGGCGCCGGACGTGGTGTTCCGCAAAAGGCCAGATCATTGAGTGCGCGACATTCGTCGGCGTTTCTCCCGCCCAGAACATCGCCCTGTACGCATATGAGGCACTGCACACCAAGCTTACTCAGGCGCGCAAGGAGTACTGCTCGGCCGTCAGGTCGGGAGTCCATCGCAGCCGGTATTCGGCAGAAACTGCCGGCGATCACTTTGCGCTGGCTTGGGTTTGGGAGGTCCAGTCCAAGCTGAAAGCCCTTGTGCCTCAAGGCGACGATGATCCGCTGGGGAGCCCCGGCACCGGCCAAGACCTCGTCGCGATTCAGGCGCAGGACAAGGCATTGATCAGCGAATACCTCGCTACCCAGGAAATCGGGAAGTCCAGGAAAGGCAAGGCGGTAGAGCTGGACCTAAACGCCCAGATCGCCGGGATGCTTGCTGGCAGCAAGGTGGAACTACACGCCGGCATCGCGCGTGGTGGCGAGGATATCCTCGCCCTATCCGCAACGACCTGAACCGCCCTCAACTGCCGCGCAGCTTGTCAAATGTATGGGGAAATACTGGCGATGGCCTTATCAAAATACCCATTAACAAAGTTTACATTTTTACGATTGCCGGCATCAGCCCAAGCTCGCAGCTCAGCTTCATCCGCCTCATTTCCGAAATAAGTCACTTCAGACCCGCTTTTCAAGATTGGCTCCCATATGTGCGAGTCCTCGGCAACCACTCTAACGCCGACAATAATTATCCTAGAGGCTCGTCGGCAAGCGGTGGAAAACATCACCTGCTGATTTTGGACAAAGCCAGGACAAACCGAGACTCTCTTCCCCTTGGCATACATTGATATTGCAGGCGAAAGGGACGTATCAACATCGCACCTGTACTTAGCAGACAATCTATCAACTGGCTTGACTGGGGCATCTAGCGCCGAACCAACATTGCTAAAAAAGCAGTTCTTGATCATATCGGGTGGGAAATCAGGCCAAAAATTAATTGATCCATGGGGTTTGATAACCCTAATAGCATTCGGCATGCGCTCTATTCCGTAAGAGACGCGCATGCCGAGCATAAAGGCGGCTTCTTCAAGCATCATGTCGTAGTTCAAGCTACTAAAAATCACATTTCTTCCAACTAAATGGCGAAGCAATTCAACGTAGTAACTATTAGGTGAAGGAACAAAATCTGCTAGATAAGAAGATAGCTCTCGATGAAATGCCTGCAACTGCACATCAATCCGCTGATTAAACAACGCCATGCCAAGCTCAAACCCTTGATCAAAGACCTTCTTAATGTCATCGGGAATTCTCGAAGCAACGCCACCTAGTTCGGTAAGTGCACCAAATAGGTCATTCCCGAGCGGAGGTGTCTTATGCGCTCGGCTGGGTTCGCTCCCATGACTAGCGCCCGCTCCTAACAGAACCAATGTCGGCATGTGCAGCTCCTTTTTTCCAACATTATCCTGAATAGCCTCTAGGAGGTATCCCCCATGCCGACAGAAAACAAACTCACCCTGAAGCAGCAGCGAGCCGAGCAGGTCAATCAGGCGATCCGGATCATCGGCACCCACGGTCGGCGCTTCTTCTTCAACCAGGTCGCTGATCGCTATGCCAGCATGCAAGTGGATCAGCGCGGCAAAGTCTGGTTCATCGACGACTACAGCGCCCGGCGGATCTTTACGCACAAAACAACCTGGGGCGGTCGGTGGCGCGGCTTCAGCCATGGCGGCACGCTTCGGTCGCTCGTCGAAGGGTTCCGGGATTACATCCGCACCGGGCAGCCAATGCACCCTGGTTACCTCGGCCCTGAGCGGTTCGACGACAGCAACATCTGGGGTTACGACGCGGAAGGCATGAAGGCAGTACGCGAGCAGGCCGGCGCCCTTCCGGTGTTTCGACAGTCAGTCGCGGAGGCCGCATGAAGCGCATCTACCTGAGCGACCGCATGACCGGCCTGCCCGACCTCAACTTCGCCGCCTTCCACACTATGACCACCAACCTCCGCGCCGTCGGCCACACCGTCACCAACCCCGCCGAACTCAACCCCGACGGCGGCACCTGGAACGACTGCATGCGCCGCGACACTGCCGCGCTCATGGACTGTGACACCGTGGCCACCCTGCCCGGCTGGGAGCATTAAAGGGCGCCCGCCTGGAAGTCCTGATCGCCGAACGCCTCGGTATGACGGTTGTGAATGCCCATGATTTGCAGATGGAGGAAGTTTCAGATTCAGCGACTATGGAGTAATAATTTCCTCGTCCTGCATGGAAACTTTTCTAACGCTTACTCCCGGACCGTCCTCATCATGATACGTATACAGTTCAAAGCTTTGATGATTCATACGGCCACTTATTTTCACATAATTAATTTTAACAATTAACTTTCGAGAGTCCTCGGAAACATCATGCAGCGTAAAATGACGCTCTACACCGCTGTACAATGACTCCAATGTAATAGGGTACTGATCAACGCCATCAACAGACAAAACAACATTAACACCCTCACAATAACTACCAATATTTGTGAGTGAAAAACCCGAATAATAGTCGCCTTCATGTTGGTAATTCTGTGTATATTTCATCTGAATCAATGGCTCCAGCGACCGTTCATGATTTTCTAAACTGCGCTGTTGTGCAGCGACGAGTGCCGTCTGCTGTTCAACTGATGCTTTTAGTTCATCAGCCTGCATTCGAAGTGCATCAGCGCTGACACGAAGCTCAGTGCCTTGCTGCATGAAACCCAATATCAACCAGAAAAAAGCGATCGGGCCAAACGCTCCAGCCAAGAAATCTCCAACACTGTTCAGTTCCATTGTTTGTAGCTGTGGTAAACGGCCAAAAATAAACCATGTAAACCCCAGTAAGTAAATTGTTGTAAATACTGTTCCAATCCAAGCTAGTTTGTTACGCATACATCCCTCATGGCGTACATAATATTGGGTTGATCATATTCGATACAGGAATTATCAGCCATCCCTCCCCCTTCAAAGTCAGCCGCTATAGCGGCAAGGACGAAGTCATGCCTGAAATAAAGGAACGCCCCATCCTATTCTCGGCGCCGATGGTGCGCGCCATCCTGGAAGGCCGGAAGACGGTCACGCGGCGGGCGGTGAAAAGCTTCCAGATCCCTATCGAGGACAAGACCATCTCCATTGGTGATCGTCAGCGCTGGAGCGCAATAGGTCAGAAAGACCCTCGCTATGGCTTCTGCGTATTTGGATCGACCGAAGCGGAGTGCGCCAAGGAACTGGAACAGCACGCACCTTGCCCATATGGCAAGCGCGGAGACCGGCTGTGGGTGCGTGAAACCTTCATTGATCTGCGCTGCACCGGTGTTGAGCATCGCCCAGACCCGGACGGCCCACTCCAGCGCTACGCCTACGCTGCCGACTGCCGCCCTGGGTCACACAGCGACGAGGCAAGGAAAGACTTCGGCCTGAAGTACAAGCCCAGCATCCACATGCCTCGCGCTGCCTGCCGCATCCTGCTGGAGATCACCAAAGTTCGCGTCGAGCGGTTGCAGGACATCAGCCGCGCCGATATACGGGCAGAAGGCCTGCAGTGTCCGCCGGAGCTGACAAGCGATGACGTTTCACCGAATTACCGAGACTGGTACCCGGCGGCTTGGAAGGAGCTGTGGGATTCCACCGGCGGCAACTGGGACGCCAACCCGTGGGTATGGGTGGTCGAGTTCAAGCGGGTGACGCCATGACCGCCCCCCCTCTGGTTCGCCTACGTCTTCATCTACAGGTGACTGGGCAAGGATGTGACCAGCGGACCAAGGCGTTGAGTTACTAGCCCAGAGGAAGGGAGTTGTTTAACTCTCAGCTAACTACTTCGGTCCACTGACTCACTGCCCACTGCTTGAAGAGCGCGCTCCAATGACTTGATAGAGCGCCAGTCGGATAAGCACTTCAACCACACATATCTGAAATACAAGCGCGACACATCATTTCTAGCACACCTCTGGATCTAGTCCAGGGTCGATCCAAAATAAATACCCTCCCCCTTCAAAGTCAGCCGCGATAGCGGCAAGGAACCCGGCATGCCTGAAGAAATCCAGGTCCACACCCCACAGCATCTCGGCTGGATGGATCACGGCAAGACAAATTGCGGTCTTCTGGTAATGAGTCGCTGGGATAGCCCGGATCGCGATGACAACACCAAAGACCTGCAGCGCTTTGTGAAAGATGTGAAGCGAAGCGGGCTCAACCACTCCCGCATTGAGCGCTTCGAAGGCGACCAATTCCCTGAATGGGTTGGTGAGCTGCACTGCGACGATATGCAATGCCAGTGCCGGCGCTTCCTCTGCACAAAACAAGCCTAACCCCAATCCCCCTATATGCCTGCCGGTGAGCGGCGGGCAACGAAAAAGAGTTCACCCAGCCATCTGAGGCCACTCAGCGTTTGCTCTGAAACATCTGGCTGGGCGAACAACAGAAGACTAGCTGCCTTTGATGGCCGCGTCCCTATCCACTTTCAGAAGAATTCACCCTCACCTTCTGCCGCCCAGCGCGGCAAGGACACCCCAAACCAATCCGCCCGGCAACGGCGCGGCGCGCGGTGTAGCTCACACCTGTGAATAGCTACAAGCGCGCTCATAAGCTTGGATTTTCTTTTCTAGCCGCTCGATTTGCTGCATCAGCAGAATGTTGATGCGGTCCTCTGCATTGTTCAGCTGATCCGACGCAAAAGAGCTTTCTAGCCTCCCGACAATTTCATTGTTCATGCTTCGTCTGTCCGCCTTTGCTGCGGCTTTAATTTTCGCATGAAGGTGGCTGGGGAGGCGGACGATAAAAGCCTCAAGATCGTTAGGCATGTTGCGCTCTGCTATTTCAAAGGAGAAATATCATATGGATACCGCCAGACCGAAAGCTGTAGGAAACATCTGTAAGTGGCGATGAATTCTCCCTGAATGCCTGACTCTTCACATCATCCTCTCTTATAGCAAAACAGCAGTGACCCCTCCCTCTTCAAAGTCAGCCGCTATAGCGGCAAGGACGAACTCGCCCATGAAAACTGTGAAGCTCACAGAGAAGCAGCAACTCATCCTCGACGAGCTGCGCAAGATCGGTCGTGAAAACGCATATCGCTATCGCGGCGTCACACCCTGCCTGCATAACGATGCTTGCGGCAGGATCGCAAGAGGTGATCAAGCCTGCGCCTTCGGCCTGGGCGGCCTGACATATCAGGTTGGTGGCCGCCTCAGTATCGAGGCCGGCTCTGTGCTGAGCGTCTTCAAAGCGCTTCAGCGCAAGGGGCTGGTGATTCGCGAGGAGAGCTATCCGGAATACCAGCGCCCGCGCTACTGGTGGCCCGTGGGATTGGCTGCTGAGCTTGCCGGCGAGCTGATCCCGAAAGCTGAAGGGGTGACGCCATGATCCCAGTAGCCGCCCTTCATGGCCTGGAATGTCGCCCCTTAGCTCTTAAAATCCGCTGTGACAGCTAGAGCTACCGCAGCGCTACTCCTTGATGCTTGGAAGCCCGCTCGGGGAGACAGGGCATATAGCCGGAACCAAGCAATATATAAAGGGGGCGACTATTTGGATTTCGTTGTCTTTAAGCATTGAAGGTGGCGGTGCAGGTACAGGTGATGCTGCCGAAATCAATACCTGTACAGCAGGAACGAAGAGTTCCGACCCGGAATAGCTGATGATTTTCTGACGTGAGACGTTGCCTCGGGCGTCGACGAAGAATTCGGCTCTAACCATGCCCGTCGCCCCTTGAAGTCGAGCTTGTTCGGGGTAGTACTTGTACAAGGAGAGATGGGTGAGCAACTGTTGCTCCCATAAGCGCTGCTCTGCCAACTGTTGAGGGCTTGGGCCACTGACGCAAGCACAAAGCAGTAAAACAATCACTATCCAGCTGTACTTCATGAGCGCATTTCCTTTGACGCCTTCATTCGCGAATGGAGGCTTGAGATAAACGCATCGCAATGCCCTATCTCATGATTTAGCTTGCTGGATGTCATCGGTAACGGGGTAGCCCCGCCTAAACGCCTTGACCATCTCGCCCCACCTTTAAGAATCCTTCTCATTACACCATAAATTCCTGCCGGTGAACGGCGGGCGAGGTGCTCACCCAGCAGAGTCCGCCTCGCCATCCATAGACCGGTAAAGAGCCTTCCCTGCGGGGGGAGCGCGGTAAAGATACACTCTACTGATAATCATTATCAAATGATTCTGGCAAGCCGCTCACCGTTTCAAGAGCATCGAGCGTCTATACAAGTTTTGTGTGTTGAAAAGAGACGTATGCAATCTGTGCATCCAAAAGCTCTACATGCAAAGCAGTAAACGTCCTAAGGTCAGCGGCTTTCCAAGGCTCAGGATTGATCCGTAGATACTCCGTAAGGTTTTTCGAAGCAACTTCGACCTTGCTACTCAGCTCAGCAACCTCTTTCCAGTAATCAGACATGTTCAACCCTTAGAGACTATGAATTTGGCTACCTAAAACCCCTCGCCTGCGGCGACAGGAGTTGCTAGGTACGAAATCCAAAATCATATGAACGCGGATTCGCATCGTCTGTAGGAACTGTCCGAAAACAGTCCTGACTGAATTTCCAGCGAGAAACACCCGCCCTTCCCTATATCAATATCTGCCGCCTCGAGCGGCAAGGACACCCCATGTACGCAACGAAACTCACCCTGCTCCTGACGGCCATCGTGTTGTACGTGGCAGGGTCAACCTTCTGGTTTTTCTGGCAGGTGCCGGAGCTGCTCTCCACCGGTACCGACCAGACCCTGATCGCAGCATTCGCCGGCACCGTCGCCTGGATGCTGCTCACCTTCGGTTTCATCATCCACATCATCAAGACAGCGCGGCCTACAGCGGGCGGCAGGAGGTAGGTATGCAGGCTGAAATACTGTCGGACGATGAACTCGCCGACCTCACCGGCTACAAGCGTCGATCTGATCAGCGCAAATGGCTCAAGGATCGCAACTGGGTGTTCGTCGAGAGCCGCGGCGGCCGGCCGCTGGTTGGCCGGATGTTCGCCCGTATGAAGCTGGGTATGGTCAACGCCACAATTGCAGATCAAAACCCGGCGCCGGCGCGACCTGCTTGGACGCCTGATTTCTCCAGAGTGAACTGATATGCGCCCCCGGAACACGGAAAACAGGGACTTGCCGCCAGGAATGGTGCGCCGTAAGCGCCCAAGGAAGAATGGCAAGGTCTGGATCGGCTACTACTACCGGGATTCTGCTGGCAAAGAGATCTCGCTTGGAACAGACCTGAGCAAAGCCCGCTTAAAGTGGGCCGAACTGGAGGCCAAAGAAAAGCCGGCCGATCTGACAACAATGAAGGGCATTTTCGACCGGTATGTACGCGATGTCATTCCGAAAAAGGGGGAGCGGACACAGAAGGACAACATGGCTGAACTGAAACAGCTTCGCCCTACGTTTGACGAGGCGCCCATCGATTCAATTACGCCGTTCAACATTGCCGGGTACCGTGATGCCCGCTCAGCAAAGGTTCGAGCCAACCGCGAGATCGCCCTCCTGTCCCACGTTTTCAACATGGCCAGGGAGTGGGGACTCACCGAGCGAGAGAACCCATGCCAGGGCATAAGGAAGAATAAGGAGGCGCCTCGTGACTACTATGCCAATGCGGCTGTTTGGGATGCCGTCTACGCCGTTGCCGAACAAGAACTCAAGGAAGCCATGGACCTGGGCTATTTGACCGGGCAGCGGCCTGCTGACGTGTTGATCATGCGCAGCGACGATACCGAGGGCGACTACTTCCTGGTGACACAGGGTAAGACAGGGCAGAAGCTCAGAATCTTGATGCGTACAGATGCAGGGGAAAACAGCTTGGGGAGATTGGTCAGGGAAATTGGTGAAAGGAATGTCGGCCATCCGTCCAAGTACCTGTTGATCAATAGGCATGGAAAGCGGATGACGAAGGGAATGTTGCGCTTGCGCTGGGACAAGGCTCGGGAAAAAGCTCAGCAGAACGCCATCGAACAAGGCGATCCGACGCTCGCGGCCAAGATTGGAGGGTTTCAGTTCCGAGACATACGGCCGAAGGCCGCCTCGGAAATCATCGATATTGGCGACGCCAGCCTGCTGCTGGGACACAGCAAACAGGAGATCACAAAACGGGTTTACAGGAGGATCGGCGCGACTGCGAAGCCGTCTAAATAACCAAAGTTTCGGAACTCATACCCGAAAGTTTCGGAACTGCCACCCAATACAGCAAAATATGACCCAAACCCCAGAAACACAAAAGCCCCGCAATCGCGGGGCTTTCGTATGAATCTTGGCGGGAAACCAGGGATTCGAACCCTGGGAACGCTATTAACGTTCGCCGGTTTTCAAGACCGGTGCATTCAACCACTCTGCCAATTTCCCTTGTGCAACACAGGATTATAGTAGCCCATCCTGTCTCAGCGGGCGCCATAATACCCGAATGAAACACACTGTCAAACTCTCTGCATAGCTTGTTACAGAGCGTCTGTTATGATCTTTGCGACTGAACGTTTCAAAACTGAAGGAGTGTCGCCATGCGCGAACAGGATTACGCAGTTAATAGCAACGTGCAGGCTGAGCAGCTAGAGGTTAGCCGCGTCCTGCGCAATACATACGGCCTGCTCGCCCTCACCCTCGCATTTAGCGGCGTGATGGCGTATGTGGCGCAACAGATGCGTGTCGGCTACCCGAACATCTTTGTGGTATTGATCGGCTTCTACGGCCTGTTTTTCCTCACCAACAAGCTGCGCGACTCGGCCTGGGGCCTGGTGTCGGCGTTTGCCCTGACCGGTTTCATGGGGTTCCTGCTGGGCCCGATCCTTAACCGTTACCTGGGTATGCAGGGCGGCGCGGAAGTGGTCAGCTCGGCGTTTGCCATGACGGCACTGGTGTTTGGTGGCCTGTCGGCCTATGTACTGATCACCCGTAAGGACATGAGCTTCCTCGGCGGCTTCATCACGGCTGGCTTCTTCGTGTTGCTGGCGGCGGTGCTGGCGAGCATGTTCTTCCAGATCAGCGGCCTGCAGCTGGCGATCAGCGCCGGTTTTGTGCTGTTTTCCTCGGTCTGCATTCTGTTCCAGACCAGCGCCATCATCCATGGCGGCGAGCGTAACTACATCATGGCGACCATCAGCCTGTATGTATCGATCTACAACCTGTTTGTCAGCCTGTTGCAGATCTTCGGCATCATGAGCCGCGACGACTGATCCCAGCCTCATCAAAAAGCCCGCTTCGGCGGGCTTTTTGTTGCCTGCGGCTTTATCATTGGCGCAGGTTTGCCTACAGAGTGTTCCATGAAGTTCGCGATTGCGCTTTTTTCCGCCGCCCATGCGCCTTCCTCGCGCCGTGCCCTGCAGTTTGCCCAGGCTGCGCTGGCCGGTGGGCATGAGGTTGTGCGGCTGTTTTTCTATCAGGATGGGGTCTACAGCGCATCCAACTCGGTGGTAACACCGCAGGATGAGCAGGATATCGCTCAACAGTGGCGCGCCTTCGTCAGCGAGCATCAGCTTGATGGTGTGGTGTGCATTGCCGCAGCATTGCGTCGTGGGGTGTTGAATAACGAGGAAGCCTCACGCTATCAACGTAGCGCGGTCAATATCGATGCGCCCTGGGCGCTGTCGGGCCTTGGGCAGTTGCACGATGCAATCCAGGACGCCGACCGCCTGATCTGCTTTGGAGGGCCATGAAATGTCCAGATCCTTGTTGGTAATCAGCCGCCAGGCACCGTGGTCCGGGCCCAGTGCGCGAGAAGCGCTGGATGTGGTGCTGGCCGGTGGTGCATTCGACTTGCCGATTGGGCTGCTGTTTCTCGATGACGGCGTGTTTCAACTGGCAACCGCGCAGGATGCCAAGGCCTTGCAGCAGAAGGACGTGACTGCCAACCTGCAGGCACTCTCGCTGTTTGGTATCGATGAGGTATTCGCCTGCAGCCACAGCCTGGCCGAACGTGGGCTGAGCCCCCCTGATAACGCGCAGCCACTGAGCAGCGAACAGATTTCCCAGATGATTGACCGTTACGATCAGGTGATGACCCTCTGATGTCGACCTTGCATGTGTTGTCCCACTCCCCTTTTACCGACAGCCGCCTGGGCAGTTGCCTACGCCTGTGTGGCGCGCAGGATGCAGTCCTGCTGTGCGGTGATGCAACCTATGCCCTGCAAGCCGGCAGCGCGCCTTTCCAGGCCTTGCAAGCCAAGGCCCTGGATGTCTTCGTGCTGACTGAGGATGCCCAGGCCCGTGGCCTGTCGTTGCCGGATTGGGCCAAAAGTGTCGACTACCCGGGTTTTGTGCAGTTGTCGATCGACCATGACAAGGTCAACACTTGGCTATGAACACCCTGACCGTAGGCGCGCGCACCCTTGAACTGGACAAGGACGGTTACCTGGTTGACCTGAACGCCTGGTCTGTCGAAGTGGCCAGTGCCCTGGCAAGCGCCGAAGAACTGGAGTTGACCGACGAGCACTGGGAAATCCTTGAGCTGCTCAGGGGCTTTTACCAGGAGTTCCAGTTATCACCGGCCACCCGCCCGCTGATCAAGTACACCGCCTTGAAGCTGGGCCCGGAAAAGGGCAACAGCCTGCACCTCAACCGACTGTTCAAAGGCACTCCCGCCAAACTTGCCGCCAAGCTGGCGGGCCTGCCCAGGCCGACGAATTGCTTATGACCGACTTTGCCCCGTTGATCACCGAAACTCCCGCCGAACATCCCTTTGCGCCGTTTGTACGCATCCTCGGCAAAGGCAAGCGTGGTGCCCGCAGCCTGACGCGCGAAGAAGCGCGGGAAGCCATGGGCATGCTGCTCGACGACAAGGTCGAAGACTCCCAGCTCGGCGCATTCCTGATGCTGTTGCGCCACAAGGAAGAAAGCCCGGAAGAGCTCGCCGGCTTCACCGAAGCCCTGCGTGAGCGCCTCAACGCGCCAGCACTGAACGTAGATATCGATTGGCCTACCTACGCGGGGAAAAAGCGCCACCTGCCATGGTACCTGCTGGCCGCCAAGTGTCTGGCGCAGAACGGTGTGCGAATCTTCATGCACGGCGGCGGCGCCCACACGGCTGGGCGCCTGTACACCGAACAATTGCTGGGTGAGTTGCAGATTCCACTGTGCCGCAACTGGCAGCAGGTCGAGACAGCCTTTGCGCAAGGCAACCTGGCGTTTATGCCGCTGGGCGACTGGGCCCCGCAACTGCAACGCATGATTGACCTGCGCAACATCCTCGGCCTGCGTTCACCTATCCATTCCCTGGCACGCATCCTCAACCCGCTGGGCGCACGCTGCGGCCTGCAAAGTATCTTCCACCCCGGCTACCAGGGCGTACACCGTGATGCCAGTGGCTTGCTGGGCGACAACACGATTGTGATCAAGGGCGATGGCGGCGAGATCGAGATCAACCCCGATACCACCAGCCATTTATATGGCACCACCGGCGGCGCAAGCTGGGATGAAGAGTGGCCAGCCCTCTCGGCTCAGCGCCACGTCAAGCCGGCCAGCCTAGAACCTGAGCATTTGAAAGCCCTGTGGCGCGGCGAGGTGCAGGATAGCTACCCGCAGTTGGCACTGATCGCCACCATGGCCCTGGCCCTGCGCGGCCTTGGGCACCCACGGGAACAGGCTTTTGAACTGGCCCAGCAGTATTGGGATGCGCGGGACAAATCGATTTAATCGATCATTAACCCCGAGCCTTTGCGCTATTTCTTCGAACTCAGACGATTAGACTGCACACCAACGCTTATTAGCCAAGGAGTCAGTCATGGGTTTGCTGATTGAAGGACGCTGGCATGACCAGTGGTACGAAAGTAGCGCAGATGGCGCCTTCCAACGGGAACAGGCGCAACGCCGGCACTGGGTCAGCACCGACGGCCAACCGGGCCCCAGCGGTGATGGCGGCTTCAAGGCCGAAGCCGGCCGCTACCACTTGTATGTCTCCCTCGCCTGCCCGTGGGCGCACCGCACCCTGATCCTACGCAAACTCAAGGGCCTGGAAAGCCTGATCGACGTTTCAGTGGTCAGTTGGCTGATGCTGGAAAATGGCTGGACCTTCGACAAGGCCCACGGCTCAACTGGCGACAAGCTCGACGATTTTTCCTTCATGCACCAGCGCTATACCGCCGACACCACCGACTACACCGGGCGCGTCACTGTGCCCGTGCTGTGGGACAAGAAGCTCAGTCGCATCGTCAGTAATGAATCGGCGGAGATCATCCGCATGTTCAACAGCGCGTTCAATGAACTGACGGGCAACACCCTGGACTTTTACCCCGAACCGCTGCGCCCGAGCATCGACGCGTGGAACGAGCGGATCTATCCCGCCGTAAACAATGGCGTGTATCGCGCAGGCTTTGCCACTTCACAGCAGGCGTACGAAAGTGCTTTTGATGACGTGTTTGCCGAGCTGGATCACCTGGAGCAGCACTTGGGGGGGCACCGCTACCTGGCCGGTGAATACCTGACCGAGGCTGACGTACGCCTGTTTACGACGCTGATCCGGTTTGATGCGGTGTATTACAGCCACTTCAAATGCAACCTGCGGCGGATTGCGGATTATCCAAACCTGTCGAATTGGTTACGCGAGCTGTATCAATGGCCCGGCGTGGCCGAGACCGTGGATTTTGCCCATATCAAGGGGCATTACTATGCCAGCCACCGGACGATCAATCCGACGGGGATTGTACCGAAGGGGCCGTTGCAGGCGTTTGATAGCAAACATGACCGACAGAAGTTGAGCAGCAAGGGCGTCTGGAGCTGAAGCAAAAACGGTAGGAGCGAACTTGCTCGCGAAGATCGTCAACGATAACGCTGGCATCCTGGATGAACGCGGCGCCCTTGAGTTTCTCGCGAGCAAGCTCGCTCCTACAATTGATGTGAGTGCCGGTTTCACACCTGGGACTGGGCACCTTCGAACCACTTCAGCTTCTCACGCAACACCACCACTTCTCCTACGATCACCAGCGTCGGCGCATGCACTTCATGCTCCGCCACCAGGCGCGGCAGATCCGCCAGGGTGCCAGTAAACACGCGCTGGTTGGACGTGGTGCCTTGCTGGATCAACGCCGCCGGAGTATCTGCCGAACGGCCATGGCGGATCAGTTGCTCGCAGATGATCGGCAAGCCAATCAAGCCCATGTAGAACACCAGGGTCTGCGACGGCCCGACCAGGTCATTCCAGGGCAAATCCGAGGTGCCGTCTTTCAGGTGCCCGGTGATGAAGCGTACCGATTGCGCATAGTCGCGATGGGTCAGGGGAATACCGGCATACGCCGCACAGCCACTGGCTGCCGTAATCCCCGGCACCACCTGGAACGGGATGCCATTGGCCGCCAGCTCCTCGATCTCTTCGCCGCCGCGACCAAAGATAAACGGATCGCCGCCCTTGAGGCGCAGTACGCGCTTGCCCTGCTTGGCCAGTTTCACCAGTTGCTGGTTGATCTGGTCTTGCGGCACCGCATGATCGGCGCGGCGCTTGCCGACATATACCCGCTCGGCGTCGCGACGGCACAATTCGAGAATCGCCGGCGCCACCAGGCGGTCATACAGCACCACATCGGCTTGCTGCATCAAGCGCAGCGCGCGAAAGGTCAGGAGGTCCGGATCACCGGGGCCTGCGCCCACCAGATACACTTCACCCAGCGCATGGGGCGGCTTGCCATTGACCTTCTCCACCAGCAAACGCTCGGCTTCATCGCCTTGCCCTGCCAGTTGCCGATCAGCGATCGGGCCCTGGAAAACGTCTTCCCAGAAGGCCCGGCGCTGCTGCACATCGGGATACAGATTTTTGACCTGCGCGCGAAAACGTGCGGCCAGCCCGGCCAATTGACCGTAGGTGGACGGAATCCAGGTTTCCAGTTTGGCGCGAATCAGCCGTGCCAGCACCGGCGCATCACCGCCACTGGACACCGCAATCACCAAGGGCGAGCGGTCGACGATCGCCGGGAAGATCACGCTGCACAAGGCCGGCGCGTCCACCACATTGACCGGCACACAACGGCGCCGAGCATCACTGGACACTTGCGCGTTCAGCGGCTCGTCGTCGGTTGCCGCGATGATCAGGGTGCAGCCATCAAGGTCCGCCTCCTGGTAACCACGCACAATAAGCTCACCGCCACTGCCCTGTACCAGTTCACGCAACTGGTCTTCGATCAGGGGAGCAACCACCCGCAACAACGCGCCGGCATCGGCCAGTAGCCGGGATTTGCGCAAGGCAATCTCCCCGCCACCGACGACCAACACACGACTGCCGCGCAGGTTATGGAACAGCGGCAGAAATTCCATTTAGCCGATGACCTCAACGCCCGCCATGTACGGCTTGAGCACTTCAGGTACGCGGATCGAACCGTCAGCCTGCTGGTAGTTTTCCAGCACCGCGACCAGGGTGCGGCCTACAGCCAGGCCCGAGCCGTTGAGGGTGTGGACCAGTTCCGGCTTGCCGGTTTCCGGGTTACGGAAACGCGCCTGCATGCGGCGGGCCTGGAAATCACCGCAGTTGGAGCACGAGGAAATCTCGCGGTATTTGTCCTGGCTCGGCACCCACACTTCGAGGTCGTAGGTCTTTACCGCGCTGAACCCCATGTCGCCGGTGCACAGCGCCAATACGCGGTACGGCAACTCCAGCAATTGCAGGACGCGCTCGGCGTTGGCGGTCAGGCCTTCCAGGGCTTCCATGGAGGTCGACGGCTCGACAACCTGCACCATCTCGACCTTGTCGAACTGGTGTTGGCGGATCATGCCGCGGGTGTCACGGCCCGATGCCCCGGCTTCGCTGCGGAAGCACGGGCTGTGGGCGACGAACTTGATCGGCAGTTGCTTGGCGTCGAGGATCTCGCCGGCCACGATGTTGGTCAGCGATACTTCGGCGGTCGGGATCAGGTACAGATCGGCTTCGCCATCGCGGCTGATCTTGAACAGGTCCTCTTCGAACTTCGGCAACTGGCTGGTGCCCATCAGCGCCGGAGCCTGCACCAGGTACGGGGTGTAAGCCTCCTCGTAACCGTGTTCGCCGGTGTGCAGGTTGAGCATGAACTGCGCCAGGGCACGGTGCATGCGTGCGATCGGACCGCGCAGCAAGGCAAAGCGCGCGCCGGACATTTTGGCGGCGGTTTCAAAATCCAGGCCACCGGTCAGTTCGCCCAGGGCAACGTGGTCCTTGATCTCGAAATCAAAGGCTTTTGGCGTACCCCAGCGGCGGACTTCGACGTTACCGTCTTCATCGGCGCCGACCGGCACGGATTCGTGCGGCAGGTTGGGGATACCCAGCAGGATCGAGTCCAGCTCAGACTGAATCTTGTCCAGCTCGACCTTGCCGTCAGACAGCTCGCTGCCCATGCGCTCGACGTCCGCCATCAGCGGCGCGATGTCTTCACCACGCTGCTTGGCCTGACCGATGGATTTGGAGCGCGCATTCCGTTCAGCCTGCAATGCTTCGGTGCGGGTCTGGACGGTCTTGCGCTGTTCTTCCAGCGCTTCGATGCGCGCAACATCCAAGGCAAAGCCACGGGATGCCAGGCGGTCCGCTACGTCCTGAAGGTTGCTACGTAACAGTTTGGAATCGAGCATGTCGGTCTCTCGTTTATCAAAGTTTGGTCAAGGACAGGCCGGCCCAGGTGGCGAGCAGCCCGCCGAATACACTGATGGCCACATAGCCTAATGCCAGCGGCACTTGCCCGCTTTCCAGCAGGCGCACGGTATCCAGTGAAAAGGATGAAAAAGTGGTCAGGCCGCCAAGGAAGCCCACCATCAACCCGGCGCGCACTTCAACAGGCACCTCCGGGCGTAACAGAAACAGGCCGTACAACACGCCGATCAGCAGGCAGCCCACGATATTAACGGCCAGCGTCGCGGTATAGAAGTGTTTCGGCCAATTGGCGCTAATCCAATTGCCGGTGGCAAAGCGCAATAGGGTACCGGCCACACCGCCTACGGAGACTGCGATCACCAAGGGAATCATGGCTTTCTCCGCTGTTTCGGGCTCAAGCGGTCCAGTTGCGCGAGGTGATTGAGCTTCTCGCCGATCTTCAGCTCCAGGCCACGGGGCACCGGTTGATAGAACGGTTGCGGCTCCAGATCATCAGGAAAATAGTCTTCGCCGGCCGCATAGGCATCCGGCTCGTCGTGGGCGTAGCGGTATTCGTCGCCATAACCCAACTGTTTCATCAGTTTGGTCGGCGCGTTACGCAGGTGCAGCGGGACTTCCAATGAGCCATGCTCAGCCGCAGCACGCAGCGCCGACTTGAAGCCCATGTACACCGCATTGCTTTTCGGCGCGCAGGCCAGGTAGGTAATGGCCTGCGCCACCGCCAACTCGCCTTCCGGGCTGCCGAGGCGCTCCTGCACTTCCCAGGCCGCCAGGCACAGGCTCAGGGCGCGGGGATCGGCGTTGCCGATGTCCTCGCTGGCCATGCGCACCACACGCCGGGCCAGGTACAGCGGATCGCAGCCACCGTCGATCATGCGCGCAAACCAATACAACGCGCCGTCCGGGTTGGAACCGCGTACAGATTTGTGCAATGCCGAAATCTGATCGTAGAAGGCCTCGCCGCCCTTGTCGAAGCGCCGCCGGGTATCGCCCAGCAGGCTTTGCAGCAGGTCGACGCCAATCTCACTATTGTCTTCAGCCAGGTCAGAGGCGTTTTCCAGCAGGTTGAGGAAACGTCGACCGTCACCGTCAGCCGCCGCCAGCAGGATCTTGAAACCCTCCTCCCCCAGGCTCAGATGGCGCTTGCCTAGCCCCTTGTCCTCGCCCAGCGCTCGCTGCAACAGCTTCTGCATCGCGGCTTCATCGAGGCTCTTGAGGACATACACCCGCGCCCGCGAGAGCAAGGCATTGTTGAGTTCAAACGAGGGGTTTTCAGTGGTGGCGCCAATAAAAATCAGCGTGCCGTCTTCCACATAGGGCAGGAATGCATCCTGCTGCGACTTGTTGAAGCGGTGCACTTCATCGACAAACAGGATGGTGCGCCGACCGTACTGCCCGGCCTGCTGTTTGGCGACTTCCACCGCCTGGCGGATCTCCTTGACCCCGGCCAACACGGCCGAGACTGTTTCAAAGTGTGCGTCCGAGACTTTCGCCAGCAGCCGCGCCAGGGTGGTCTTGCCCACGCCCGGCGGCCCCCAGAAAATCATCGAGTGCAGGGCACCCTGCTCCAGGGCTTCGCGCAGGGGCTTACCGCGGGCCAGCAAGTGCTCTTGCCCGACATACTCATCCAGGTTGGTCGAGCGCAAACGCGCGGCCAGGGGCTGGGCAATCGGGTCACTGCGAAACAGGTCCATGGGCAGCGATTTACTCCTGGATCACATCGGCACCCTTGGGGATGTCGAACTTGAACGTGGAGGCTGGGACCGACTCATTGGCCTTGACCCCGGTGAACAGGATATTGGTGCGCTGGCCAACACTGTCGATCAGTTGCATATCGTTGATCACACCGTTGCGAAACGACAGGCGCAGGCTGTCGAACAGTGTGTCCTTGGACTTGGGCTTGAGGGTGAAATCGATCACGTTGCTTTGTTGCTTGGACGTGATCTCGAAACTCTCGCTGATCTGCGACACATCACCGGACAGCAACAAGGCTGGGGTCTGGCTCAGACGTGGGTCAAGGGTCTTGATGGTCGCCTGCTCCAGGTCCGGGTCCCACAGCGTGACTTTCTTGCCATCGGAGACGATGGTCTGCTCGTTGGGCGCGTCGGTTTTCCAGAAGAACAGGCCTGGGCGCTGCACAGCCATTTCACCGGCCGTTTCCTGCAACTGCGTGCCGCCGCCGTCCAGGGTCAACTGGGAGAAGCGCGCGGTCAGGGTCTTGGATTTGTCCAGCAGGTTGGTCAGGCTCGCAACGGATGCCTGGTCAGCGTGGGCCGAAAACGCAGTCAGGGCCAAGGCTGGCAACAACAGCATGCGGATAAGACGCATGGGAGTCCTCATAGAATGATGTGAAAGGCGCGCCGCGTGCTGCCACGCGGCACGAAGTCAGTCGCGCATCGGCCCTGGCGCGATCACTTCGCGCGAGCCGTTGGTGTTCATTGCCGTGACGACGCCGGCCATTTCCATGGATTCGATCATACGTGCGGCGCGGTTGTAGCCGATCTTCAGTTTACGCTGCACCGCAGAGATCGAGGCGCGGCGGCTTTCCAGGACGAACTGCACGGCTTCGTCGTACAAGGCGTCGGTTTCAGCATCGTCATCACCACTGCCGCCGCCATTTTCAAAGCCGCTGCCGGCCTCTTCGACACCATTGAGGATGTCGTCGTTGTATTCAGGCGCGCCGCGCAGTTTCCAGGCTTCCACCACCCGATGCACTTCATCATCGGAAACAAATGCACCGTGCACCCGGATCGGCAGGCTGGTGCCGGGCGGCATGTAGAGCATGTCACCATGGCCCAGCAGTTGCTCGGCACCGCCCTGGTCGATAATGGTCCGCGAGTCGATCTTGCTCGACACCTGGAACGCCATACGCGTCGGGATGTTGGCCTTGATCAAGCCGGTGATCACATCCACCGAAGGCCGCTGGGTCGCGAGGATCAAGTGGATCCCGGCCGCACGGGCCTTCTGCGCGATACGCGCGATCAGCTCTTCGACCTTCTTGCCGACGATCATCATCATGTCGGCAAATTCGTCGACCACCACGACAATGGTCGGCAGCTTGGTCAGCAGCGGCGCTTCATCGTGAATGCTTTCGCGCTTGTACAGCGGGTCGGCCAGCGGTGTGCCGGCGTCCTGGGCTTCCTTGACCTTGGCGTTGAAGCCGGACAGGTTACGCACGCCCATCTTCGCCATCAGCTTGTAGCGCCGCTCCATCTCGGCAACGCTCCAGCGCAGGGCGTTGGCCGCATCCTTCATATCGGTCACGACCGGGCACAGCAGGTGCGGAATGCCTTCGTAGATCGACAGTTCCAGCATCTTCGGGTCGATCATGATCAGCTTGGCGTCTTCCGGGCCGGACTTGAACAGGATCGACAGGATCATCGCGTTCACACCCACCGATTTACCGGAACCGGTGGTACCGGCCACCAGCAGGTGAGGCATTTTCGCCAGGTCCGTGATCACCGGCTTACCGCCAATGTCGTGGCCCAGAGCCAGGGTCACCGGCGACTTGAAGTTGTCGTATTCCGGGGTCGACAGCACTTCGGAGAAGCGCACGATCTGGCGGTCTTCGTTGGGAATCTCGATACCCACGGTGGTTTTGCCAGGGATTACTTCCACCACACGCACACTGGTCACGGCCAGGGAGCGCGCCAGGTCTTTTGCCAGGTTGGAAATACGGCTGACCTTGACGCCAGCGGCTGGCTGGATTTCGTAACGGGTAATCACTGGGCCAGGGTGGATCGAATCCACCGTGACCTCGACGCCAAACTCCTTGAGTTTGATTTCCAGCAGATGGCCAACCGCCGCCAGGGACTCCGGGGAGTAGTTGAGTTGTTTCTTCTCGGCCGGATCGAGGATCGAGATCGGCGGCAAGGTGCCTTCGACGGCGCTGTCGATAAACAGCGGCGCCTGCTTCTCTTTCTGCACCCGATGGCTTGGCTCGGGCGCCTTGATTGGCGCCGGGGCGATAACCGGCGGCACTTGTTTCTCGCGATCGGACATGTGCTTGGTCAGGGCCTGCTCGCGTTCGATCAGGCGCTCCTTGACCTTGGCCTGCTCACGGCGATCCGGGGTGCTTGGAGCCACGACATCATTGACCCGGGTATCGACTTCACGCAATTGCGCCACCATGCGCTTGCGGTCCACGCGAGCGGCCCACCAGCGGTTGGCAGCGCCCTGGAACAGCTCGAACAGGTCGAGGGTGATCTTGCCGGTCACGTCCATGACCTTGAACCAGGACAAGTCGGTGAATACCGTCAGGCCAAACAGGAACAGGGCGATGAACATCAGCGTGCTGCCCTGGATATTCAGGGTCCTGCGGGCCAGGTCGCCCAGGCTTTCACCCAGGGCTCCGCCCGCACCCGCCGGCAGGCCGGTCGGCGCGTGGAAGTGAATATGTGCCAGCGCCGCACCCGACAACACCAGGAACACCAGGCCGATCAGGCGCCAGGAGAACAGCCAGCCACTCCACTGCCACGGCTCATGGCGCTGGCGGAAGATCTGCCAGGTCTTGATCGCCAGCAACAGCGGGAAGATATAGGCGAAATAGCCGAGGATCATGAACAGGATATCGGCGCTGTAGGAGCCCACAGGCCCACCGAAGTTCTGCACATCGTCGATCTTGCTGTTATGGCTCCAGCCCGGATCGTCCTTGCCATAGGTCAGCAAGGCCATCATCAGGAACAGGCATAAAGCACCGATGGCAATCAGCGCGCCTTCCTTGAGCCGATAATGCAGGTGCTGGCGCCAGGCCGGTACCACTGCTGTTTTGGGTGCTGCGGTGGATTTCTTCAAAACGGGTCTTTTCCTGCGCCTTAAGCGCGTCCAACAGTTGAATGACTATAAAATACTGGCCAATCCGGACAGTTGAAAAATGAACGAGTGTTGTCGAATCTTCTTTTAACACTCTGTAACGGATTCATGAAGTGGCCATAACCGCTGAAAACCGGCATCCAGCCCGCTTATTGTACGGGTTTGCGTGCCTGTTGCCACGCTTGCGAGCCTGCTTGCACAACCTGTTCGCAGATCCTTCAATTTGAGCATGCATTGTCTTTGCTGACAAAGGCTTATGAGCTGTATTTATCAGACTGGACAAGCTTTACCAAGGTTCACCACCCATCACCCGCCCGACGGACTCGCTTACGACCACGTTGACAGGGCCAAGTTGCAGAAACACCCACTTACCCATCGGCCCACCGATTGCGTGATCGGGGTAGCCGGGAAGCGCTTCGTCGACAATAATCAATCACAGCCTATCGCGGCGGGCTTGGCCTGCCACCGCCCTCCCCTTCTTGTAAGCCTGAATCCCATGCTGACCTGGTTGCAACGTAACACCCTGACATTTCCACCCCTGACCAAAGCCATGCGTGAGCCCAACGGCCTGCTCGCCGCCGGCGGCGATCTGTCTGCCGACCGGCTGATCCAGGCTTATCGCCACGGCTGCTTCCCCTGGTTCTCGGAAGGTCAGCCGATCCTGTGGTGGTCGCCCGACCCACGTACGGTACTGTTCCCCGCAGAGCTGCACGTATCCCGCAGCCTCGCCAAGCTGCTGCGCCAGCAACGCTACGAGGTGACCTTCGACCAGGACTTCGCCGCGGTCATCCAGGCCTGTGCCGCGCCTCGCAGCTATGCAGACGGCACCTGGATCACTGACGCCATGCAGAACGCCTACTTGCAACTGCACCAGCGCGGCTATGCCCACTCCGTCGAGGTGTGGGACCAAGGTGAACTGGTCGGCGGCCTGTATGGCCTGGCCATGGGCCAGTTGTTTTTTGGTGAATCCATGTTCAGTCGTGCAGATAACGCCTCGAAATTCGGCTTTGCCACGCTGGTCAGGCAATTACAGGCCTGGGGCTTTGTGCTGATCGACTGCCAGATGCCCACCGATCACCTGCACAGCCTCGGTGCCCGCGCCATCGCGCGCAGCGACTTTGCCGGTTACCTGCGCGGCCACCTGGACCAGCCCAGCAGTGCAGCATGGCTTTCTTGAGCGACTTCCTCGCACCTGGCTTACACTTATTTCAAAGCTTATCCGAGGGTTGATCATGACCGAGTTGGCGCGCTTGAAGTTTTATGCCACTCAACCCCACTCTTGCAGCTACCTGCCCGACGAACAGGCCACTACGCTGTTCCTCGACCCCAGCCAGCCGATGGACGTGCATGTGTATGCCGATCTGTCAGAGATGGGCTTTCGGCGCAGTGGCGACCACCTGTACCGGCCGCACTGCCAGAACTGCAACGCCTGTGTGCCGGCGCGCATACCGGTGGAACAGTTTCTTGCAGACCGCAATCAGAAACGCATCCTCAAGCGCAATGCCGACCTGATCGTGACCCCCGCCAAGCCAGGCTTCAGTGAAGAATACTTCGATCTTTACCAGCGCTACATTGAACAACGCCACGCCGACGGCGACATGTTCCCACCCAGTCGCGACCAATTTTCCACGTTCCTGGTGCGGGATCTGCCGTTCTCGCGCTTTTACGAGTTCCGGCTTGAAGGAAGGCTGCTGGCTGTCGCGGTCACCGACCTGCTGCCCAACGGTCTATCAGCGGTCTACACCTTCTACGAGCCCGCCGAAGAACGTCGCAGCCTCGGGCGCTTTGCCATTCTCTGGCAGATCAGTGAAGCATCCAGGCAAAAACTGGAAGCGGTGTACCTCGGGTACTGGATCAAAAACTGCAAAAAGATGAGCTACAAGACCCAATATCGGCCCATTGAACTGCTGATTAATCAAAGATGGGTCACGCTTAACTAGAACCCCTTGGCTTGAACACCCTTTTTCGGGCACAATGCACGCCGCTTTTGCCTGGCGCAGTTGCACCGGGCCATTCACTGGATACCGAGGGCTTTACTGCATGTCGAAAGAAGACAGCTTCGAAATGGAAGGCACTGTCGTCGACACCCTGCCCAACACCATGTTTCGCGTGGAGTTGGAAAATGGGCACGTCGTAACCGCGCATATCTCCGGCAAGATGCGCAAGAACTACATTCGTATTCTTACCGGTGACAAAGTGCGCGTCGAGCTGACGCCCTATGACTTGAGCAAAGGGCGCATCACTTACCGCGCTCGCTAAACAAGTCAATACAAAACGCCCGGTTATGCCGGGCGTTTTTGTGTGCGTGATATTTATACAGGCCGCAAAACAACTGTAGGAGCGAGCTTGCTCGCGAAGAACCCAAGGACAACGCACCGAATCAGAAAGCATGCGTTATCGTTGACGATCTTCGCGAGCAAGCTCGCTCCTACAGGTTTACAGCAATCAGGCCATTTCGGCCGTGGTCTCGAACTCGAAGGTCAACTCGCCATCCTTCAAGTCGATATGCACCACGCCACCATGGTCGGAGAGCTCGCCAAACAGGATCTCTTCGGCCAACGGCCGCTTGATCTTGTCCTGGATCAGGCGCGCCATTGGGCGGGCGCCCATTGCCGCGTCGTAGCCACCCTCGGCGATCCAGCTGCGTGCCGCTTCCGTCACTTCCAACTGCACGCGCTTGTCTTCCAACTGCGCCTGAAGCTCGGTAAGGAACTTGTCCACCACGCTCTTGATCACCTCATGGCTGAGGCGACCAAACTGGATAATGGTGTCCAGGCGGTTACGGAATTCCGGCGTGAAGCTCTTCTTGATCACTTCCATGGCGTCGGAAGAGTGATCCTGATGAGTAAAGCCAATGGAAGCCCGCGCGGCCGTCTCGGCACCGGCGTTGGTGGTCATGATCACGATGACGTTGCGGAAATCCGCCTTGCGTCCGTTGTTGTCGGTCAGGGTCCCGTGATCCATGACCTGCAGCAGCAGGTTGAAGACTTCCGGGTGAGCCTTTTCGATTTCGTCGAGCAGCAACACACAATGCGGTTGCTTGGTGATCGCCTCAGTCAACAGGCCGCCCTGGTCAAAGCCGACATAGCCCGGAGGCGCACCGATCAGGCGTGACACAGTGTGCCGCTCCATGTATTCGGACATGTCGAACCGCACCAGCTCGATACCCATGGCCTTGGCCAACTGCCGCGCCGCCTCGGTCTTGCCGACGCCGGTAGGCCCGGCAAACAGGAACGAACCCACAGGCTTGTCCGGCGACTTGAGGCCGGCCCGGGACAGCTTGATCGCTGTCGACAGCGAGTCGATCGCCGCATCCTGGCCAAATACCGTCAGCTTGAGGTCGCGCTCCAGGTTACGCAGCAGCTCCTTGTCGGAACTGGTGACGTGTTTTGGCGGAATTCGCGCGATTTTCGCCACGATGTCCTCGACCTGCGGCACTTCAATACGCTTCACACGCTTCTCTACCGGCTGCAGGCGCTGATAAGCCCCTGCTTCGTCGATCACATCAATGGCTTTGTCCGGCATGTGCCGGTCATTGATGTAGCGCGACGCCAGCTCAGCGGCCGCACGCAGCGCCTCATCACTGTATTCGATGCCGTGGTGCGCTTCGAAACGCCCTTTCAGCCCACGCAGGATGCCGATGGTGTCTTCGACCGAAGGCTCGGACACATCGACCTTCTGGAAGCGACGCGCCAGGGCACGGTCTTTTTCGAAGATCCCGCGAAACTCCTGGAACGTGGTCGAGCCGATGCAGCGGATATCGCCCGAAGACAACAGTGGCTTGAGCAGGTTGGAAGCATCCATCACCCCACCGGAAGCTGCACCGGCACCGATGATGGTATGGATTTCATCAATGAACAGGATCGCCTGCGGGCGCTTTTTCAGCTCGCCAAGCAACGCCTTGAAACGCTTTTCAAAGTCGCCACGGTACTTGGTCCCGGCGAGCAGCGCCCCCAGGTCAAGGGAGTAGACGACGCTGTTGGCCAACAGGTCCGGTACCTGGTTATCAACAATACGCTTGGCCAGGCCTTCGGCAATCGCGGTTTTACCCACGCCTGCCTCGCCCACCAACAGTGGATTGTTCTTGCGCCGACGGGCCAGGATCTGCGCCACCCGCTCAACTTCCATCTCGCGCCCAACCAGCGGATCGATCCGCCCCTGGCGCGCCAGTTCATTGAGATTGCTGGCATAGGCATCCAGCGGGTTGCTTGAAGAAGAAGACTCACCGCCCTCGTCGTCCTGCATATCCTGCTCACCTTCGGAGTGATCGCCGTGCCCAGGCACTTTGGAGATGCCGTGGGCGATGTAGTTGACGACATCAATACGGGCAACGCTCTGCTGCTTGAGCAAGAACACTGCCTGGCTTTCCTGTTCGCTGAAAATTGCCACAAGCACATTGGCGCCCGTGACTTCACGCTTGCCGGAGCTCTGCACGTGGAAGACAGCACGCTGCAATACCCGCTGGAAGCCCAGGGTTGGCTGGGTCTCACGGTCCTCGTCATGCACGGGGATCAGTGGCGTGGTGGAGTCGATAAACTCCTGCAGATCATGCTTGAGCTTGTCGAGGTTGGCGCCGCACGCACGCAGAACGGTGGCGGCAGCTTCGTTATCCAAAAGTGCCAGCAGCAGGTGTTCGACGGTCATGAATTCATGACGCTTCGAACGAGCCTCCTTGAAGGCAAGATTAAGGGTGACTTCGAGCTCGCGGTTTAACATAGCTTCACCTCATACCCAAGTGGTCGGAGTTAACCGTCCTTCTCGATTTCACAGAGTAGCGGATGCTGGCTTTCCCTGGCGTACTGGTTGACCTGCATGGCCTTGGTCTCGGCGATGTCGCGGGTAAACACTCCACATACTGCCCGTCCTTCTGTGTGAACGGCCAGCATTACCTTGGTCGCCAACTCGCGGTTCAGATTAAAAAACACCTCGAGTACTTCGACGACGAAATCCATCGGCGTGTAGTCATCATTGAACAAAACCACCTTGTACATCGGCGGCGCCTGTAAAGCAGGCTTGGCCTCTTGAACAGCGATGCCTGCAGAACCGTCATCGTCTTCTAGATGATCCGGGCGATCCTGATTGAATGTTAGTCGAATCTGGCTGAATGCATGCATGGAAAGAAAGGTTCGTCAGTTGTGCATTTACAGTGGTGGGGGCGACCTGTCAGAAATTCAACTCCGACCGACTGGTCAACTTGACTATCGGCAAAACGGTGATACAACCAATAGAACCCACAGTGGGTAAAAAAGGTCCGCGCAGTCAACCTTATTTATTCGGGTTAGGACGGATAAACTGGATGATACTCCAGTGATGGAGTCTGGTGCAGAGGGATATGGGTATGTCTGGCGTCAAGATCAACGGCAAGGTCAAATGGTTCAACAATGCCAAGGGATACGGCTTCATTAATGAAGACGGCAAGGATGAAGACCTTTTTGCGCATTTCTCGGCGATTGCCATGGAGGGGTATAAAACGCTGAAAGCGGGCCAGCAGGTGTCCTTTGAGATCATCCAGGGACCCAAGGGCCTGCATGCTGTCGAAATCTGCGCAGCCGGTGCGGCTGCACCTGGAAAACCCCACGAAGACAAGCACGACAAGGCAGATAAATCCGCTCCTTCCAAAAAGAAGCAAACGGCCTGATCAGCCACTGAGTAGATACCCTGCATAAAAAACGGCCATCCCGAGCAGTCAGGATGGCCGTTTTCTTATGGCTTTCGGCTTACATGTGCGAAATCAACGCATCCCCAAAGCCCGACGACGACACCAGCTTGGCGCCGTCCATCAAGCGCTCGAAGTCATAGGTTACGGTCTTGGCCGAAATCGCCCCGTTGGTGCCCTTGATGATCAAGTCGGCGGCTTCGGTCCAGCCCATGTGACGCAACATCATTTCGGCCGACAGAATCAACGAACCGGGGTTGACCTGGTCTTTGCCGGCGTACTTGGGCGCAGTACCGTGGGTGGCTTCGAACATCGCCACGGTATCCGACAGGTTGGCGCCCGGCGCAATACCGATACCCCCCACTTCTGCCGCCAGGGCGTCGGAGAGATAGTCGCCGTTGAGGTTCAGGGTGGCGATCACATCGTATTCGGCCGGACGCAGCAGGATCTGCTGGAGCATGGCGTCGGCAATGGCGTCCTTGACCACAACGTTCTTGCCGGTGCGTGGGTTCTTGAACTGCATCCACGGCCCACCATCAAGCAGGGTCGCGCCGAACTCTTCGGCCGCCACTTCATAGGCCCATTCCTTGAAGGCACCTTCGGTGAACTTCATGATGTTGCCCTTGTGGACGATGGTCAGCGACTCGCGGTCGTTATCCACTACATATTGCAGGGCCTTGCGCGCCAGGCGCTTGGTGCCCTCCTTGGAAACCGGCTTGACGCCAATCCCGCAATCCTGGTCGAAACGAATCTTGGTGACGCCCATTTCTTCTTTCAGGAACTTGATGACCTTGATCGCTTCCGGCGAGCCGGCTTTCCACTCGATACCGGCGTAAATATCCTCGGAGTTTTCACGGAAGATGGTCATGTCCACATCGCCTGGTTTCTTGACCGGGCTTGGTACACCTTCGAACCAGCGCACCGGGCGCAGGCAGACATACAGGTCCAGTTGCTGGCGCAGCGCCACGTTCAGCGAGCGGATGCCGCCACCGACCGGCGTGGTCAGCGGGCCCTTGATGGAAACCACGTAGTCCTTGACCGCGTCCAGGGTTTCCTGGGGCAGCCAGGTGTCCTGGTCGTAAACTTGAGTCGCCTTCTCGCCGGCATACACCTCCATCCAGGAGATTTTGCGCTTGCCGCCGTAAGCCTTGTTAACAGCTGCATCGACCACCTTGATCATCACCGGGCTGATGTCGACGCCAATACCGTCACCTTCGATGAAGGGAATGATCGGGTTATCAGGAACATTGAGAGAATGGTCTGCGTTGACGGTGATTTTGTCGCCGACTGCCGGAACCTGAATCTTCTTGTATCCCATGCTGAACTCCGTTTGTGGATTGAACATCTGGCTGTGTCCGAGCCTACTCCAGTTGAATGTGGACTGGAACCTTGCCCCCGGCACATTTGCGGCGAAAACCGTAGATTTAGTCGCCTACAACCTTGAAACAAAAGGGAAAAACGCCAAACTTGAGCACTACGTGCGACTTTAGGCGCAATCAGGCCCCTGCGACCTTTAGACCAATGGACGACCCACCTTTTGTATGAAGGCTCGGCGTAAGCATAGCGACCTATGTATAATGCCGCCGCTGACCAAAGAGTCACGACGGCCGACCGCTCTATATCGAGCACCTGCGCCTGAAAAAGCCGGGCTGCCACCGTAGCCCACCCGCTTGACGCTCGACTGATGCAACCCAACATCACCGCGAAGAAACATCGACATTCGGCTCATGGATGACTTTGAACGAACGCGCTTTACCCGGCGCATCTCGAGTTTCCGCGCACGCTTTTAGCAAAGAAGAGAGTTAATCCGAATATGCCCACCCGCTCGAAGATCATCTATACCTTCACCGACGAAGCCCCGGCCCTCGCCACCTATTCACTGCTGCCTATCGTAGAGGCCTTCACCGCTTCCGCTGATATTGAAGTGGAAACCCGCGATATCTCCCTCGCAGGGCGCATCCTCGCAAGCTTCCCCGAGCAACTGGGCAACAAGGCTGTTGCGGACCACCTCGCCGAACTGGGCGCCCTGGCCGTAACCCCCGAAGCCAACATCATCAAGCTGCCTAACATCAGCGCCTCGACCCCGCAGCTGCAAGCCGCGATCAAGGAACTGCAAGCCCAGGGCTACGCCCTGCCGGACTACCCGGAAACCGTAACCACCGACGCGGAAAAAGAAACCCGCGCACGTTACGACAAGGTCAAGGGCAGCGCCGTGAACCCGGTCCTGCGCGAAGGCAACTCCGACCGCCGCGCGCCACTGTCGGTCAAGAACTACGCACGCAAGCACCCGCACAAAATGGGCGCCTGGGCTGCCGACTCCAAGTCCCACATTGCGCACATGAGCAATGGCGACTTCTACGGCAGTGAAAAAGCCGTACAGATCGAAGCCGCTGACGCGGTCAAAATCGAACTGGTCGGCAAGGATGGCACCACCACCGTCCTGAAAGAAAAGACCACCGCACAGGCCGGCGAGATCCTCGACAGCGCCGTGCTGAGCAAGAACGCCCTGCGCGCGTTCATTGCCGCCGAAATCGAAGACGCCAAGAAACAGGGCGTACTGCTGTCGGTTCACCTCAAAGCCACCATGATGAAGGTCTCCGACCCGATCATGTTCGGCCAGATCGTTGCCGAGTTCTATAAAGACGCCCTGGCCAAGCACGCCACCGTGCTCGAACAGATCGGCTTCAACCTGAACAACGGCATCGGCGACCTGTACGCTCGCATCAAGGCCCTGCCGGCCGACCAGCAAGCGCAGATCGAAGCGGACATCCAGGCGGTCTACGCCGCTCGCCCATCGCTTGCGATGGTCAACTCCGACAAAGGCATCACCAACCTGCACGTGCCGAGCGACGTGATCGTCGACGCCTCGATGCCAGCCATGATCCGTGACTCCGGCAAGATGTGGGGCACCGACGGCCAACTGCACGACACCAAGGCCGTGATCCCGGATCGCTGCTACGCCACCATCTACCAGGCGGTCATCGAAGACTGCAAGGCCAATGGTGCCTTCGACCCAACCACCATGGGCAGCGTGCCAAACGTTGGCCTGATGGCGAAGAAAGCCGAAGAGTACGGCTCCCACGACAAGACCTTCCAGATCAAGGCTGACGGCGTAGTCCGCGTCACCGATAGCAAGGGCAACCTGCTGATGGAACAGTCGGTTGAAGCCGGCGACATCTTCCGTATGTGCCAGACCAAAGACGCGCCGATCCAGGACTGGGTCAAACTGGCCGTCAACCGCGCCCGCGCCAGCGGCACACCGGCCATCTTCTGGCTGGACCCGCTGCGCGCCCACGATGGCGTCGTGGTCGAGAAAGTTCAGGCCTACCTGAAAGACCACAACACCGAAGGCCTGGACATCCGCATCATGTCGCCGGTCGACGCGATGAAGTTCACCCTGGAACGCACCCGCAAGGGCCTGGACACCATCTCGGTGACCGGCAACGTACTGCGCGACTACCTGACTGACCTGTTCCCGATCATGGAACTGGGCACCAGCGCCAAGATGCTGTCGATCGTACCGCTGATGAACGGTGGCGGCCTGTTCGAAACCGGCGCTGGCGGCTCGGCTCCAAAACACGTGCAGCAGTTGCTGGAAGAAAACTTCCTGCGCTGGGATTCCCTGGGCGAGTTCCTGGCCCTGGCCGCGTCCCTTGAGCATTTGGGTGTGAACTACAACAACCCGAAAGCCCTGGTACTGTCCAAGACCCTGGACCAGGCCACCGGCCAGTTCCTCGACAACAACAAGTCGCCATCGCGCAAAGTCGGCAACATCGACAACCGCGGCAGCCACTTCTACCTGGCGCTGTACTGGGCACAAGCCCTGGCCGCCCAGACTGAAGATACCGCGCTGCAGGCGCAGTTCGGCGAACTGGCAAAAACCCTCGCCGAGAACGAGGCAACCATCGTTGCCGAACTCAACGCCGTACAGGGCAAGCCAGTGGACATCGGCGGCTACTACGCGCCGAATCCTGAGCTGACTAGCAAGGCTATGCGTCCGAGCAGCACGCTTAACGCGGCGATTGCCAAGTTGAAGTAAGTTCGCAAAGGAACATCACAAACCCCGGCCAAGTGCCGGGGTTTGTGTTTTCCCGCGCTCACAACAGAAGAACTATCGCGAAAAACTCTAATGAACTGTAAGTTCTAACAGGTTACTTCCAGCCCTCCGAAGAGCATTCTGCTGCCGTACTCAACGACTTGAGGGCAGGAGACAATCAAATGCTGCGCATTCATTATCTATTGCCACTGAGCGCTCTCTTACTTGCGATACTGTCCGCAGCCAACGCCGGCCAGAACGTACAAATTGAGTATTTCCTCAACGTAAGCTTTACCTGTCATAACGGCCACACCAAACCGGGATACAGCGTGTTTATTAGCGGATCACGCCCAGAGCTGGGAAATTGGGATCCATCCAAAGCCGTATTACTCAAAAACCCAGGCCACCCAACCTGGTCTGGCAGGGTACAGTTCAAAAACGTTAAACCCGGTGACACGCTGGAATGGAAATGCATCATCCGCAATGAAAAAGACCCACTGGAAAAACCACAATGGCAGCCAGACCCTGACAATCAGGTAACATTTGCCTTCTCTCCAGAGCCGCAGGCAGTCGGCACATTCTGACCAGCACGCATTTCCAGCGACTTAAACAACCCCGTATTCCGTGCGCCGCGACTTATCATCCTCTACTTGAGCTCGACAGCCAGGACATCGGAACATGCACGCCACCTTGACCCATGCCAGCAAAACCTCCTGCCTCTCACGCTCCCCAGCCATACCAACATAAACACGCGCAAAGACACGCCAGAGCATAATAAAGGCAACAGGCAGCCGCGATGCCAGACGCACCTCGTAGCTTTTGCGGGCAACCGGATTCATGACACTCTTCAATAACGACTGTTCTGAAGAGGTAACCTGCGCCCCGGTCTGGCTCCGGTAAAATCACAGAATGTCAGGCGCATCATGCAGATTGCTTATGCCGCCTCACTGAAGAAACCCAATCAAAATGTGGGAGCGGGCTTGCTCGCGAAAGCGGTAGCTCAGCCAATATATTCGGTGGTTCAAACACCGCCTTCGCGAGCAAGCCCGCTCCCACACTGACCGCGTCACACCCTGAATCGAGGCGTTCAAATGACCTGGCAACCCCACATCACCGTCGCCACCATCGTCGAAGACAACGGCCGCTTCCTGATGGTCGAAGAACTCAAGGGCGGCCGCGCCGTGCTCAACCAGCCCGCCGGCCATCTCGACCCGCACGAAACCCTGACCGAAGCCGCCGTACGTGAAACCCTCGAAGAAACCGGCTGGGACGTCGAAGCCACCGGCATTGTCGGCATTTACCTGTACACGGCCCCAAGTAATGGGGTGACCTACCAGCGCGTGTGCTTTATCGCCAAGGCCCTGAAACACCACCCGGACTATCAACTGGACGAAGGCATCGTGCGCGCCCGCTGGCTGACCCGTGACGAACTGATGGCCGTGCGCGACAACTGGCGTAGCGAGCTGATCATCCGCTGTATCGATGATTATCTGGCCGGTCACTGCCACAGTCTCGAATTGATCCGCCCTTCTCTTTAGCCTTGCGGGCTCGGGCCTGCTAGAATCGCGTCCTTTTTCAAGACACCCGTTGAAATCCTATGCGTGATCCAGCCCCTTCTGACACACAAAAGAAGCGCGTCATCGTCGGCATGTCCGGCGGCGTGGATTCTTCCGTTTCCGCCGTTCTGCTCATAGAGCAGGGTTATGAGGTGGAAGGCCTGTTCATGAAGAACTGGGAAGAAGACGATGGAACGGAATACTGCACCGCCATGGACGACCTGGCCGATGCCCAGGCCGTCTGCGACAAGATCGGTATCAAGCTGCACACCGCCAACTTCGCCGCCGAGTACTGGGACAATGTGTTCGAGCACTTCCTGGCCGAATACAAGGCCGGTCGCACGCCGAACCCGGACATCCTGTGCAACCGCGAAATCAAGTTCAAGGCGTTCCTCGACTACGCCATGATCCTCGGCGCCGACCTGATTGCCACTGGCCACTACGTGCGCCGTCGCGATATCGATGGGCGCACCGAACTGCTCAAGGGCCTGGACCCGAACAAGGACCAGAGCTACTTCCTGCACGCCGTGGGCGGTGAACAGATCGCCAAGACCCTGTTCCCGGTGGGCGAGCTGGAAAAACCCGAAGTGCGCAAGATCGCCGAGAAACACAGCCTGGCTACCGCGAAGAAGAAAGACTCCACGGGGATCTGCTTTATCGGCGAACGCCGCTTCAGCGACTTCCTCAAGCAGTACCTGCCGGCGCAACCGGGCGAGATCAAGACCACTGAAGGTGAAGTTATTGGCCGTCACCACGGCCTGATGTACCACACCATCGGCCAGCGCCAGGGCCTGGGCATCGGCGGCTTGAAAGACGCCGGTGAAGAGCCGTGGTACGTGCTGGTCAAGGACCTGGAAAACAATGTGCTGATCGTCGGCCAGGGCAATGAGCACCCGCTGCTGTTCTCCGGCGCACTGCTGGCCTCGGAGATCTATTGGGTCAACCCGATCGACCTGAGCACTCCACGCCGCCTGACCGCCAAGGTGCGCTATCGCCAGAGCGACCAGCCCTGCACCCTGGAAAAAACCGCCAGTGGCTACCGTGCGACGTTCGATGATCCGCAGCGCGCGGTCACGCCTGGCCAATCGGTCGTGTTCTACGACGGTGAGATCTGCCTGGGGGGCGGCGTGATTGAAGTCGCCGAACCCTGGAGCAACCCGGCATGAGCCCGACCCAGGAGCAATTGACAGCACTGGGTGGGGTCTTCCTCGCCGCCGTGCTGGTGGACAAGATCGCCAAGACCGGCCAGGTGACCGAGGCGGGCCTGACCTGCATGCTCGGCAGCTTGCTGGTGGTCGACCCCAAGGACACTCTGGATGTGTACGGCGGCGACGACCTGAGCCTGCGTGAGGGTTATCGCGCCCTGATCGGCGCCCTCGAACGCGACCCGAGCACCTTGCAGCGCGAGCCGTTGCGTTACGCCCTGTCGATGCTCGGCCTTGAGCGGCAGTTGGCCAAGCGCGACGATCTGCTGGAAACCATCGGCAAACGCCTGCCGCAGATCCAGTCACAAGTGCAACACTTCGGCCCGGCCCACGAGAACGTGATCGCCGCCTGTGGTGCGCTGTACCAGGACACCTTGAGCACCTTGCGCCAGCGAATCCAGGTTCATGGCGACATGCGCAACCTGCAACAACCGAACAACGCCTCGAAAATCCGCGCCCTGCTCCTGGCCGGTATTCGTTCGGCGCGGTTGTGGCGCCAGTTGGGCGGTCATCGTTGGCAGTTGGTCATCAGCCGTCGCAAATTGCTTAAAGAGCTTTACCCGTTGATGCGCAACGAATAAGTCGCAGCAACAGGCTATTTTCAAGCCGTTACGCGTAATACGCCGGTCAGTTGGCGACGGACCGGCGGATTTTTTCATGTATGATACGCGCCCCATTTCGTTGCCCGACTGTCCGAGAACACCCCATGCAGCTCTCTTCGCTCACTGCGGTTTCCCCTGTTGACGGCCGCTACGCCGGCAAAACCCAGGCCCTGCGCCCTATTTTCAGCGAATACGGCCTGATCCGTGCTCGTGTACTGGTTGAAGTGCGCTGGCTCCAGCGCCTGGCCGCTCACCCTGCCATCAGCGAAGTGCCGGCGTTCTCCGCCGAGGCCAACGCTGTACTGAACACCCTGGCGGAAAACTTCTCCCTGGAGCACGCCGAGCGTGTGAAAGAGATCGAGCGCACCACCAACCACGACGTCAAAGCCATCGAGTACCTGCTCAAGGAGCAAGCGGCCAAATTGCCGGAACTGGCCCAGGTCAGCGAATTCATCCACTTTGCCTGCACCAGCGAGGACATCAACAACCTGTCCCACGCCCTGATGCTGCGCGAAGGCCGTGATGACGTGATGCTGCCACTGATGCGCCAGACCGCCAACGCCATCCGCGAACTGGCCATCCGCTTCGCCGACGTGCCGATGCTGTCGCGCACCCACGGCCAGCCGGCCTCGCCGACTACCCTGGGTAAAGAACTGGCTAACGTGGTGTACCGCCTGGAGCGCCAGATCGCTCAAGTGGCCGCCGTGCCGTTGCTGGGCAAGATCAACGGCGCCGTAGGCAACTACAACGCCCACCTGTCGGCCTACCCTGAGATCGACTGGGAAGCCAACGCCCGCGCCTTCATCGAAGACGAGTTGGGCCTGGGCTTCAACCCTTACACCACGCAGATCGAACCGCACGACTACATCGCCGAGCTGTTCGACGCCATTGCACGCTTCAACACCATCCTGATCGACTTCGACCGTGATATCTGGGGCTACATCTCCCTGGGTTACTTCAAGCAGCGCACCATCGCTGGCGAAATCGGTTCGTCGACCATGCCGCACAAGGTCAACCCGATCGACTTCGAAAACTCCGAAGGCAACCTGGGGATCGCCAACGCCCTGTTCCAGCACCTGGCCAGCAAGTTGCCAATCTCCCGCTGGCAGCGCGACCTGACTGACTCCACCGTATTGCGCAACCTCGGCGTGGGCTTTGCCCATAGCGTGATCGCGTACGAAGCCAGCCTCAAAGGCATCAGCAAGCTGGAACTCAACGCGCAGAAAATCGCCGCTGACCTGGACGCTTGCTGGGAAGTCCTGGCCGAGCCGATCCAGACCGTAATGCGCCGCTACAACATCGAAAACCCGTACGAAAAGTTGAAAGAGTTGACACGCGGCAAGGGCATCAGCCCCGAGGCGTTGCAGTCTTTCATCGACGGCCTGGACATGCCCGCCGCGGCCAAGGCCGAGCTGAAACTGCTGACCCCGGCCAACTACATCGGCAACGCTGTAGAGCAAGCCAAACGCATCTGATTGCGGCTTGAACCCTTAAGACGCCCGGCAGCGCCGGGCGTTTTTATTCCCGTCTTAAAAGTGCTTTTTTTCAATAGGTTACACATGAATCCTGATATTCCTCTTCAACTTCTGGACGGCATCACGGCACGGGAATTCCTGCGCGACTACTGGCAGAAAAAACCGCTGCTGATCCGCCAGGCCATCCCTGATTTCGAAAGCCCGATCGACGCCGACGAACTGGCAGGCCTGGCCCTGGAAGAAGAAGTCGAATCGCGACTGGTGATCGAACACGGCGAACGCCCGTGGGAACTGCGCCGCGGCCCGTTTGCCGAAGACGCCTTCAGCAGCCTGCCCGAGCGCGAGTGGACCCTGCTGGTGCAGGCGGTCGACCAGTTCGTGCCGGAAGTGGCCGAGCTGCTGGAGCAGTTCCGCTTCCTGCCAAGCTGGCGCATCGACGACGTGATGATCAGCTTTGCTGCCCCCGGTGGCAGCGTCGGTCCACACTTCGATAACTACGACGTATTCCTGCTGCAAGCACAGGGCAAGCGTAACTGGAAGATCGGCCAGATGTGCAGCTCGGAAAGCCCGCTGCTGCAGCACGCCGACCTGCGCATCCTCGCCGAATTCGAAGAGACTGCCGAATGGGTGCTGGAACCGGGCGACATGCTTTACCTGCCGCCGCGCCTGGCGCACTTCGGCATCGCTGAAGATGACTGCATGACCTACTCGGTAGGTTTCCGCGCACCGAGCGCCGCCGAAGTGCTGACCCACTTCACCGACTTCCTCAGCCAGTACCTGACGGATGAAGAACGCTACACCGACGCCGACGCCCAGCCCGTCAGCGACCCGCACCAGATCCAGAGCGACGCCCTGGACCGCCTCAAGAGCCTGCTGGCCGAGCACATGAGCGATGAGCGCATGTTGCTGACCTGGTTCGGCCAGTTCATGACCGAGCCGCGCTACCCGGAACTGGTCGCAGGCCCCGAAGAGCTGGCGCAGGACGAAGTGATCAGCAGCCTGGAAGACGGCGCAGTACTGATCCGCAACCCAAGCGCGCGCCTGGCCTGGTCGGAAGTGGACGACGACGTACTGCTGTTCGCCAGCGGCCAGAGCCGTTACCTGCCGGGCAAACTGCGCGAACTGCTGAAGATGATCTGCGCGGCCGACGCCCTGCACGTGGACAACCTGGGGCCGTGGCTGGCCGATGAAGATGGCCGCGACCTGCTATGCGAACTGGTCAAGCAAGGAAGCCTGGGGTTTGCCGATGAATAAAATTCGCGTACGTGTCGCAGACTGGCAAAAGGATATCGCCGAGATTCGGCGCATTCGTGAAGCGGTATTTATCGCTGAGCAATCGGTTCCACCTGAGCTGGAGTGGGACGCAGACGACGCTGGAGCCATGCATTTCCTCGCGCTGGAAGGCGACTTTCCGATTGGCACCGCTCGCCTGCTGCCCAGTGGCGAGATCGGCCGTGTGTCGGTCCTTAAGGACTGGCGCGGGCTGAAGGTCGGCGACAAGCTGATGGAAGCGGTGATGGGTGCGGCTGAGAAACGCGGCCAGACCCGGCAGTTCCTCAGCGCACAGGTGTATGCCGCGCCGTTTTATGAGCGACTGGGGTTCAAGATCGTCAGCGGGGAGTTCCTGGAAGTCGGGATTCCCCATGTTGATATGGAGCGCGAGGGCTGACTTTAGACCGATTCGCGCCCTTCGCGAGCAAGCCCGTTCCCACATTTGATCAGGTTCGACCTCTGGAATGCGGTCAAGTGTGAGAGCAGTCTTGCTCGCGAAGGCGTCATCAGCAACACCCAAAAAGGCCCTGCCATCCACCGATGCCAGGGCCTTTTGCCGTCTACGATTCAACTTGCGCCCCACCAGGCCGATAAACTGGCACTATCAAGCCCAAATGACTGCAGAGATAACGGACATGTCCCTACGCACCCTAGTCGCCAGCCTGCTCATGGCCGTCAGTTTTTCAGCAATTGCAGCTACCGAAGTCCTACCCCTGAACAACCGCACCAGCGCCGACCTGTTGCCCGTTGCGCAGAATTTCATTGGCAAGGACGGCACGGTCAGCGCCTACGGCAATCAGTTGATCGTCAATGCCGAGCCGGACAAAATCCAGGGCTTGCGCGCCCTGCTCGCACAACTGGACACACCCTCCAAACGCTTGCTGATCACCGTCGACACCAACGAAAACAATCAGCAAACCAATAGCCACATCATCACCTACAGCACCGAAAGCCGTGATGGCGGGATCCAGCAGATCCAGGCCAGCGAAGGCGTGCCAGCACTGATCCAGGTCGGCCAGAGCGTGCCACTGACCACCTCCCAGCCCGACGCCTATGGCCGCCCACAGAACCAGACCCAGTACCGCAACGTCACTCAGGGCTTCTACGTGACTGCCAGCGTCACCGGCGAGACCGTACACCTGAGCATCAGCACCAATCGTGACCGCATGAGCCAGGAGCGTCCCGATGTAGTGAACGTGCAAAGCACCGACACAACTGTCAGCGGGCGCCTGGGCGAGTGGATCACCCTGGCCGGCGTCAACCGCCAGACCCAGGCTGACAAACAGGGCGCGACCCGCACCTACTCGACTCAAGGCCGGGATGACCTGACACTGCGGGTCAAAGTCGACCCCCTGAACTGAAGCACCAAAAACTGACTGATTAGTCGTATTAGACCAAAGATGTAGTGCTATAAAAAAAGCACTACAAAACATTTGACGATCCAAAAAAGCATGGGCATGATGGCCTCGCTCCCGCTAATCAGGGGCCCTGGCAAGGGCCTTCGGATCGTCGCTCTAAGCTACCCACCTGAGCCGATTCGTGTCTGTACCGCCCACAAGGCGTGTTTGACGAGGTTGCGACTGGAACGAAGTTGTCCCGAGGGACGGAAGCTAACCAGGTAACCCGGCAACACACTGATGGATCGTATCAAGGCCCACGACGCCCGAAGACTGTTCTCGGTTCGCCTCTACCTGCTCACTTTCTCCCTTGAGCTCATCGTTCATCCCGTCGCCTTCCCCGCCAGACCCGACTTGACCGCCTAAGCTTCTGGTCAGCGAGCAGCCAAACCCACGCACTGAATACGTGGCTGGCAAACGGAATTTTCAACCCAGTAGTTTTTCCACAAAAGACGCGACGAGGTTTTTCCCCATGGCACTGACACGCGAACAGCAAATTGCAGCCCTTGAAAAAGACTGGGCTGAAAACCCACGCTGGAAAGGCGTGACTCGCGCTTACTCCGCTGCTGACGTCGTCCGCCTGCGCGGCTCGGTTCAACCTGAGCACACCTTCGCAAAACTGGGCGCCGAGAAGCTGTGGAACCTGGTCACCCAGGGCGCCAAGCCGTCCTTCCGTCCTGAGAAAGATTTCGTCAACTGCATGGGCGCCCTGACCGGTGGCCAGGCTGTGCAACAAGTCAAGGCTGGCATCCAGGCGATCTACCTGTCCGGCTGGCAAGTGGCTGCGGACAACAACTCCGCCGAGTCCATGTACCCTGACCAGTCGCTGTACCCGGTGGACTCCGTGCCAACCGTGGTCAAGCGCATCAACAACTCGTTCCGCCGCGCCGACCAGATTCAGTGGAAAGCAGGTAAAGGTCCGGGCGACGAAGGCTACATCGACTACTTCGCGCCAATCGTGGCTGACGCCGAAGCCGGTTTCGGTGGCGTACTGAACGCCTACGAGCTGATGAAGAGCATGATCGAGGCAGGCGCTGCCGGTGTTCACTTCGAAGACCAACTGGCTTCCGTGAAAAAATGCGGCCACATGGGCGGCAAGGTACTGGTTCCGACCCAGGAAGCCGTACAGAAGCTGACCGCTGCCCGCCTGGCTGCTGACGTTGCCGGCACCCCGACCATCATCCTGGCCCGTACCGACGCCAACGCAGCTGATCTGCTGACGTCGGACTGCGACCCGTACGACCAGCCGTTCGTGACTGGCGAACGCACTCAGGAAGGCTTCTACAAAGTACGCGCCGGTCTCGACCAGGCGATCGCCCGTGGCCTGGCCTACGCACCGTACGCCGACCTGATCTGGTGCGAAACCGCCAAGCCAGACCTGGACGAAGCCCGTCGCTTCGCTGAAGCGATCAAAAAGGAATACCCGGACCAACTGCTGTCCTACAACTGCTCGCCTTCTTTCAACTGGAAGAAGAACCTGGACGACGCGACCATCGCCAAGTTCCAGCGCGAACTGTCCGCCATGGGCTACAAGCACCAGTTCATCACCCTGGCCGGCATTCACAACATGTGGCACAGCATGTTCAACCTGGCGCACGACTACGCCCGCAACGACATGACTGCCTACGTGAAGCTGCAAGAGCAGGAATTTGCCGACGCGTCCAAAGGTTACACCTTCGTGGCGCACCAGCAGGAAGTGGGCACTGGCTACTTCGACGACATGACCACCGTAATCCAGGGCGGCTCCTCGTCCGTGACCGCGCTGACCGGCTCGACCGAAGAAGAACAGTTTCACTAAGTGACCTGAGCACACGGCCATTGCGGGCCCGATAGAAAGCTAACCGCAGTGCCGCACAATCTGACGCCCCGACTGGTTCGGGGCGTTTTTTTGCCCCGAGAAAACCCTCCTGCCCCAGCGAAGATCAGAATCTCCCACAATAAAAATGCGACCAACCTGATGTTTTGCGCAAAACCTTGATCCAGAGCGGTATTCACTTAGGAAAAATCGGTTAAAAGTTGCGCGCTAGCAACTTGCGCCAAACGGGCAAGTAACAACAACTTCCCCCGCGACGCGCCCAACACCCGCCTAAAACTCTTGCAAACAATATTCATTATCATTTAGAGCATTAAAACTTCATTACACCCTAAACAAAACACAATTGATTAAAATCAAGCTAATGCCCGCAGCGTCTGGGCTCCAGCCCCATAAAGGCGCACTATGTCCTTAATTCAGCGAATAAATTAGCTACAGGAATTTTACTTGCTAGGTGTTTAGCCATAAAATCACCGCGATTGATTGCGCTGCGACATATCGTCACTGCGTCGTTACTTTTTCGAGCTCAGAGACCTTTGCTCTCTGTTAAGGATTTCCAGCATGACCGAAGCGACAGGACTCATGGCCCACAACTGGGGCTTTGCCATTTTCCTCCTCGGTGTTGTCGGCCTTTGCGCCTTCATGCTCGGTGTTTCCAGCCTCCTCGGGTCAAAAGCCTGGGGCCGCAGCAAAAACGAACCGTTCGAGTCCGGCATGCTACCTACAGGTGGCGCCCGCTTGCGGCTCTCAGCCAAATTCTATCTGGTCGCGATGCTATTCGTGATCTTCGATATCGAAGCCCTCTTTCTCTTTGCCTGGTCTGTGTCTGTTCGCGAAAGCGGCTGGACCGGATTCGTCGAAGCTCTCGTTTTCATAGCAATTCTGTTGGCAGGCCTTGTCTACCTATTTCGAGTGGGCGCCCTTGACTGGGCTCCGGAAGCTCGTCGCAAGCGGCAAGCGAAGCTGAAACAATGAGGCTTTGGCGATGCAATACAATCTCACCAGGATCGACCCGGATGCTCCTAACGATCAGTACCCCATCGGCGAACGGGAAACCGTCTCCGATCCGTTAGAAGACCAAGTCCACAAAAACATCTACATGGGCAAGCTGGAAGACGTGCTGAGTGGCGCGGTCAACTGGGGGCGCAAGAATTCCCTGTGGCCGTACAACTTCGGCCTTTCGTGCTGCTACGTGGAAATGACCACCGCCTTCACGGCGCCCCATGACATCGCGCGCTTTGGCGCCGAAGTTATCCGGGCATCGCCGCGCCAGGCGGATTTCATGGTTATCGCCGGCACCTGCTTTATCAAGATGGCGCCGATCATCCAGCGTCTCTACGAGCAAATGCTCGAACCAAAGTGGGTGATCTCCATGGGTTCGTGCGCCAACTCCGGTGGCATGTACGACATCTACTCCGTGGTTCAGGGGGTGGACAAGTTCCTGCCCGTGGACGTCTACGTGCCTGGCTGCCCGCCCCGCCCTGAAGCATTCCTGCAAGGCTTGATGCTGCTGCAGGAATCGATTGGCAAGGAGCGTCGCCCGCTTTCCTGGGTCGTCGGCGATCAAGGCGTGTACCGCGCCGAGATGCCGTCGCAAAAGGAACAGCGCCGCGAACAGCGAATCGCAGTCACCAACCTGCGCAGCCCCGACGAAGTCTGATCCAGCACCGCTTCTTTTATAGAACGAAAACCTGGCTTCATTCTTTACGTTGACCGAAAGCGATAAAAAACCATGACTACAGGCAGTGCTCTGTACATCCCGCCTTATAAGGCAGACGACCAGGATGTGGTCGTCGAACTCAATAACCGTTTTGGCCCTGACGCCTTCACCGCCCAGGCCACGCGCACCGGTATGCCGGTGCTGTGGGTGGCGCGTGCCAAACTCGTCGAAGTCCTGACCTTCCTGCGCAACCTGCCCAAGCCGTACGTCATGCTCTATGACCTGCATGGCGTGGACGAGCGTCTGCGTACCAAGCGCCAGGGGCTGCCGAGCGGCGCCGACTTCACCGTGTTCTATCACCTGATGTCGCTGGAACGTAACAGCGACGTGATGATCAAGGTTGCCCTCTCGGAAAGCGACTTGAGCATCCCGACCGTGACCGGCATCTGGCCGAACGCCAGCTGGTACGAGCGTGAAGTCTGGGACATGTTCGGTATCGACTTCCCGGGCCACCCGCACCTGACGCGCATCATGATGCCGCCGACCTGGGAAGGTCACCCGCTGCGCAAGGACTTCCCGGCGCGCGCCACCGAATTCGACCCGTTCAGCCTGAACCTGGCCAAGCAGCAGCTTGAAGAAGAAGCCGCACGCTTCCGCCCGGAAGACTGGGGCATGAAGCGTTCCGGCACCAACGAGGACTACATGTTCCTCAACCTGGGCCCGAACCACCCTTCGGCCCACGGCGCATTCCGTATCATCCTGCAGTTGGACGGCGAGGAAATCGTCGACTGCGTGCCCGACATTGGCTACCACCACCGTGGTGCCGAGAAGATGGCCGAGCGCCAGTCCTGGCACAGTTTCATCCCGTACACCGACCGTATCGACTACCTCGGCGGCGTGATGAACAACCTGCCGTACGTGCTCTCGGTCGAGAAGCTGGCCGGCATCAAGGTCCCGGACCGCGTCGACACCATCCGCATCATGATGGCCGAGTTCTTCCGGATCACCAGCCACCTGCTGTTCCTGGGTACCTATATCCAGGACGTCGGCGCCATGACCCCGGTGTTCTTCACCTTCACCGACCGTCAGCGTGCGTACAAGGTCATCGAAGCCATCACGGGCTTCCGCCTGCACCCGGCCTGGTACCGCATCGGCGGTGTGGCCCACGACCTGCCGAACGGCTGGGAGCGCCTGGTCAAGGAGTTCATCGACTGGATGCCCAAGCGTCTGGACGAGTACCAGAAAGCCGCCCTGGACAACAGCATCCTCAAGGGTCGGACCATCGGTGTCGCTGCCTACAACACCAAAGAGGCCCTGGAATGGGGCGTCACCGGTGCGGGCTTGCGTTCGACGGGTTGCGATTTCGACCTGCGCAAGGCGCGTCCGTACTCCGGCTACGAGAACTTCGAGTTCGAAGTCCCGCTGGCGGCCAATGGCGATGCCTACGACCGTTGCATCGTGCGCGTCGAAGAAATGCGCCAGAGCCTGAAGATCATCGAGCAGTGCATGCGCAACATGCCGGCAGGCCCGTACAAGGCGGATCACCCGCTGACCACGCCGCCGCCTAAAGAGCGCACCCTGCAACACATCGAAACCCTGATCACGCACTTCCTGCAAGTCTCGTGGGGCCCGGTGATGCCGGCCAACGAGTCCTTCCAGATGATCGAAGCGACCAAGGGTATCAACAGTTATTACCTGACGAGCGATGGCGGCACCATGAGCTACCGCACCCGGATTCGCACCCCAAGCTTCCCGCACTTGCAGCAGATCCCTTCGGTGATCAAAGGCGAGATGGTCGCGGACTTGATTGCGTACCTGGGTAGTATCGATTTCGTTATGGCCGACGTGGACCGCTAAGCATGAACAGCACGCTTATCCAGACAGACCGTTTCACCTTGAGTGAAACCGAGCGCTCGGCCATCGAGCACGAGCTGCATCACTACGAAGATCCGCGCGCAGCGTCGATCGAAGCCTTGAAGATCGTCCAGAAGGAACGTGGCTGGGTGCCCGACGGCGCCCTCTACGCCATTGGCGAGATCCTCGGCATCCCGGCCAGCGACGTTGAAGGCGTGGCCACGTTCTACAGCCAGATCTTCCGCCAGCCGGTCGGCCGCCACATTATTCGCGTGTGCGACAGCATGGTCTGCTACATCGGCGGCCACGAGTCGGTGGTCGACGCGATCCAGAGCAAGCTGGGCATCGGCCTCGGCCAGACCACTGCAGACGGGCGTTTCACCCTGCTGCCGGTGTGCTGCCTGGGTAACTGCGACAAGGCGCCGGCGTTGATGATCGACGACGACACATTCGGCGACGTCCAGGCCTCTGGCGTCACCCAATTGCTTGAGGGCTACCCATGACCCTGACTTCCTTTGGCCCGGCCAACCTGATCAAGCGTTCGGCCGAAACCCACCCGCTGACCTGGCGCCTGCGTGACGACGGCGAGGCAGTATGGCTTGACGAGTACCAGGCCAAGAACGGTTATGCCGCAGCGCGCAAGGCTTTTTCCGACATGGCCCAGGACGATATCGTCCAGACCGTGAAGGATGCCGGCCTCAAGGGTCGCGGCGGTGCTGGCTTCCCCACGGGTGTGAAGTGGGGCCTGATGCCCAAGGACGAATCCATCAACATCCGCTACTTGCTGTGCAACGCGGATGAAATGGAGCCCAACACCTGGAAAGACCGCATGCTGATGGAGCAACTGCCCCATCTGCTGATCGAGGGCATGCTGATCAGTGCCCGCGCGCTGAAAACCTACCGTGGCTATATCTTCCTGCGTGGCGAATACACCACCGCCGCCAAGCACCTGAACCGTGCCGTGGAAGAAGCCAAGGCCGCAGGCCTGTTGGGCAAGAACATCCTCGGTTCGGGTTTTGACTTCGAGCTGTTCGTGCACACCGGCGCCGGGCGTTATATCTGCGGTGAAGAAACCGCCCTGATCAACTCCCTTGAAGGCCGCCGTGCCAACCCGCGTTCCAAGCCGCCCTTCCCTGCCGCCGTGGGCGTGTGGGGCAAGCCGACCTGCGTGAACAACGTCGAGACCCTGTGCAACGTGCCGGCGATCATCGCCGACGGCGTGGACTGGTACAAATCCCTGGCCCGCGAAGGCAGCGAAGACATGGGCACCAAGCTCATGGGCTTCTCCGGCAAGGTCAAGAACCCGGGCCTGTGGGAACTGCCATTCGGCGTGACCGCCCGCGAGCTGTTTGAGGACTACGCCGGCGGCATGCGCGACGGCTACACCCTGAAAGCCTGGCAGCCAGGCGGCGCCGGTACCGGCTTCCTGCTCCCTGAACACCTCGACGCACAAATGTATGCCGGCGGCATCGGCAAGGTAGGCACCCGGATGGGTACCGGCCTGGCGATGGCGGTGGACAATACCGTGAACATGGTGTCGTTGCTGCGCAACATGGAGCAGTTCTTCGCCCGTGAATCCTGTGGTTTCTGCACCCCGTGCCGCGATGGCCTGCCATGGAGCGTCAAGCTCCTGATGGCCATCGAGAAAGGCGAAGGCCAGCCGGGGGATATCGAGACCCTGCTGGGCCTGGTCGGTTTCCTCGGCCCTGGCAAGACCTTCTGTGCTCACGCACCGGGTGCCGTGGAGCCACTGGGCAGCGCAATCAAGTACTTCCGCTCGGAGTTCGAAGCCGGCATCGCGCCCAAAAGCGCCGCCGTCCCGCCTCTGGCAAAGCCGATCGTAGTCGGCGCGTAACGCTTCAATAAGCGAAGGGTCCGTGCCCTTCGCTTTGTCATGTGCTGACGCCTTGAAGGCTGTGTTGATGCACATGAATAACAAGATTCCATTAGCCACGCCCGCTGACAACGGGCCAACGAAGAACTTTGAACCATGGCCACTATCCACGTAGACGGCAAAGCGCTCGAAGTCGATGGGGCAGACAACCTGTTACAGGCGTGTCTGTCACTAGGCCTCGACATCCCTTATTTCTGCTGGCACCCCGCGCTTGGTAGCGTCGGTGCCTGTCGCCAGTGTGCGGTCAAGCAGTACACCGACGAGAACGACACCCGTGGTCGTATCGTCATGTCCTGCATGACCCCAGCCACCGACAACACCTGGATCTCCATCGAAGATGAAGAGTCCAAGGCGTTCCGCGCCAGCGTTGTCGAATGGCTGATGACCAACCACCCCCACGACTGCCCGGTCTGTGAGGAAGGCGGTCACTGCCACCTGCAAGACATGACGGTGATGACCGGCCACAACGAGCGCCGTTATCGCTTCACCAAGCGTACCCACCAGAACCAGGAACTGGGCCCGTTCATTTCCCACGAAATGAACCGCTGCATCGCCTGCTACCGCTGCGTGCGTTTCTATAAAGACTACGCCGGCGGCACCGACCTGGGCGTCTTCGGTGCCCACGACAACGTGTACTTCGGTCGCGTTGAAGACGGCGTGCTCGAAAGCGAATTCTCCGGCAACCTCACCGAGGTCTGCCCGACCGGTGTGTTCACCGACAAGACCCACTCCGAGCGCTACAACCGCAAGTGGGACATGCAGTTCGCCCCGAGCATCTGCCATGGCTGCTCCAGCGGTTGCAACATTTCCCCGGGCGAGCGCTACGGGGAACTGCGTCGCATCGAAAACCGCTTCAACGGTTCGGTCAACCAGTACTTCCTGTGCGACCGTGGCCGTTTCGGCTATGGCTACGTCAACCGCGAAGACCGTCCGCGTCAGCCACTGCTGCCCGATGGTGCCAAGCTGAGCCTGGACGACGCGCTGGATAAAGCCGCCGACCTGCTGCGCGGCCGTAACATCGTCGGTATCGGTTCGCCGCGAGCCAGCCTCGAAAGCAACTACGCGTTGCGCGAACTGGTCGGTGCCGAGCACTTCTACAGCGGTATCGAAGCCGCTGAACTGGAGCGCATCCGCCTGGTCCTGCAGGTGCTGAACGACAGCCCGCTGCCCGTACCGAACATGCGCGACATCGAAGACCACGATGCGATCTTCGTCCTCGGTGAAGACCTGACCCAGACCGCCGCCCGTGTGGCACTGTCCCTGCGTCAGTCGGTCAAAGGCAAGGCCGAAGAAATGGCCGACGCCATGCGCGTCCAACCGTGGCTTGACGCCGCAGTGAAAAACATCGGCCAGCACGCGCTGAACCCGCTGTTTATCGCAAGCCTGGCTGAAACCAAGCTCGACGATATCGCCGAAGAGTGCGTGCACGCAGCGCCAGACGACCTGGCCCGCATCGGTTTCGCCGTGGCCCACGCCCTTGACGCCAGCGCGCCTGCCGTCGAAGGCCTGGACGCAGAAGCCGTGGCCCTGGCCCAGCGCATCGCCGACGCCCTGCTGGCGGCCAAGCGTCCTTTGATCATTGCCGGTACCTCGTTGGGTTCCAAGGCGCTGATCGAGGCCGCAGCCAACATCGCCAAGGCCCTCAAGCTGCGCGACAAGAACGGCTCCATCAGCCTGGTTGTACCGGAAGCCAACAGCCTTGGCCTGGCCATGCTCGGCGGCGAGTCCGTGGACGCAGCCCTGCAAGCGGTGATCGACGGCAATGCCGACGCCATTGTGGTGCTGGAAAACGATCTGTACACCCGCACCGATGCCGCCAAGGTTGACGCTGCACTGAACGCCGCCAAAGTGCTGATCGTCGCCGACCACCAGAAGACCGCCACCAGCGACCGTGCCCACCTGGTGCTGCCAGCCGCCACCTTCGCCGAAGGCGACGGTACCCTGGTCAGCCAGGAAGGCCGCGCCCAGCGCTTCTTCCAGGTGTTCGATCCGAAGTACATGGACGCCAGCATCCTGGTTCACGAAGGCTGGCGCTGGCTGCATGCCCTGCGCGCAACCCTGTTGAACCAGCCGATCGACTGGACCCAACTCGACCACGTCACCGCCGCCACCGCCTCCAGCGCACCGCAACTGGCGCGTATCGTCGATGCCGCACCGTCCGCCGCGTTCCGCATCAAGGGCATGAAACTGGCCCGTGAACCGCTGCGTTACTCCGGGCGTACCGCCATGCGCGCTGACATCAGCGTGCACGAACCGCGTACCCCACAAGACAACGACACCGCGTTCGCCTTCTCCATGGAAGGTTACTCGGGTTCGGTCGAGCCACGTCAGCAGGTGCCTTTCGCCTGGTCGCCGGGCTGGAACTCGCCGCAGGCCTGGAACAAGTTCCAGGACGAAGTCGGTGGTCATATCCGCGCTGGCGACCCGGGCACCCGCCTGATCGAAAGCACCGGTGACTCGCTGAACTGGTTCGCTGGTGTGCCGCGTCCGTTCAACCCGGCCCAGGGCACCTGGCAGGTTGTGCCGTTCTTCCACCTGTTCGGCAGCGAAGAGAACTCTTCCAAGGCCGCGCCGGTGCAAGAGCGCATCCCGGCGGCCTACGTGGCGCTGGCCAAGTCCGAAGCCGACCGCCTGGGCGTCAACGACGGTGCCCTGCTCAGCTTGAACGTAGCCGGCCAGACCCTGCGTCTGCCGCTGCGCATCAACGACGAGTTGGGTGCTGGCCTGGTTGCCCTGCCAAAAGGCATCGCCGGCATTCCGCCGGCGATCTTCGGCCACACCGTTGACGGTCTGCAGGAGGCAGCGCAATGACTTGGTTCACTCCTGAAGTGATCGACGTGATCATCTCGGTGGTCAAGGCCATCGTGATCCTGCTGGCCGTGGTGGTCGCGGGCGCCCTGCTCAGCTTCGTCGAACGTCGCCTGCTGGGCTGGTGGCAGGACCGTTATGGTCCGAACCGCGTAGGCCCGTTCGGCATGTTCCAGATCGCTGCCGACATGCTGAAAATGTTCTTCAAGGAAGACTGGACCCCACCGTTTGCCGACAAGGTGATCTTCACCCTGGCACCGGTCGTGGCCATGAGCGCCTTGCTGATTGCCTTCGCAATCATCCCGATCACCCCGACCTGGGGCGTGGCGGACCTGAACATCGGCTTGCTGTTCTTCTTCGCCATGGCCGGTTTGTCGGTCTACGCGGTGCTGTTCGCCGGCTGGGCCAGTAACAACAAGTTCGCCCTGCTGGGCAGCTTGCGGGCCTCGGCCCAGACTGTGTCCTACGAAGTGTTCATGGGCCTGGCGCTGATGGGCATCGTGGTGCAGGTTGGCTCGTTCAATATGCGCGACATCGTCGAGTACCAGGCGCAGAACCTGTGGTTCATCATCCCGCAGTTCTTTGGCTTCTGTACCTTCTTCATCGCTGGCGTGGCCGTGACTCACCGTCACCCCTTCGACCAGCCGGAAGCGGAACAGGAACTGGCCGACGGCTACCACATTGAATACGCCGGCATGAAATGGGGCATGTTCTTCGTCGGTGAGTACATCGGCATCATCTTGATCTCGGCCCTGCTGGTCACGCTGTTCTTCGGCGGCTGGCACGGTCCGTTCGGCATCCTGCCGCAGTTGGCGTTCTTCTGGTTCTTCCTCAAGACCGCGTTCTTCATCATGTTGTTTATCCTGCTGCGCGCTTCCATTCCGCGCCCACGATACGACCAGGTGATGGATTTCAGCTGGCGCTTCTGCCTGCCGCTGACCCTGATCAATTTGCTGGTGACTGCTGCCGTTGTGTTGTTGAACACGCCAGCGGGCGCGGTTCAGTGAGGATTTGACCCATGTTCAAATATATTGGCGACATCGTTAAGGGTACCGGTACCCAGTTGCGAAGCCTGGTGATGGTTTTCGGCCATGGCTTTCGCAAACGCGACACCCTGCAATACCCGGAAGAAGCGGTGTACCTGCCGCCGCGCTATCGCGGCCGTATCGTGCTGACCCGCGACCCCGACGGCGAAGAGCGTTGTGTAGCCTGCAACCTGTGCGCCGTGGCGTGCCCGGTGGGCTGTATTTCCCTGCAGAAAGCTGAAACCGAAGACGGTCGCTGGTACCCGGACTTCTTCCGCATCAACTTCTCGCGCTGCATTTTCTGCGGCCTGTGCGAGGAAGCTTGCCCGACCACCGCGATCCAGCTGACACCGGATTTCGAGATGGCCGAGTTCAAACGTCAGGACCTGGTGTACGAGAAAGAAGATCTGCTGATCTCCGGTCCCGGTAAAAACCCTGATTACAACTTCTATCGTGTTGCAGGTATGGCCGTTGCCGGTAAGCCGAAGGGCGCCGCACAAAACGAAGCCGAGCCGATCAACGTGAAGAGCTTGCTGCCTTAAGGAAGAAAGATGGAATTCGCTTTCTATTTCGCATCGGGTATTGCAGTGGTGTCCACGCTTCGCGTGATCACCAACACCAACCCCGTGCACGCCCTGCTCTACCTGATCATTTCGCTGATCGCCGTGGCCATGACCTTTTTCAGCCTCGGCGCACCGTTTGCCGGTGTCCTGGAAGTGATCGCCTACGCTGGCGCCATCATGGTGCTGTTCGTGTTTGTGGTAATGATGCTCAACCTGGGGCCCGCTTCGGTCGCCCAGGAACGCGTCTGGCTCAAGCCCGGCATCTGGCTTGGCCCGGTGATCCTGGCAGCCCTGCTGCTGGCTGAACTGCTGTATGTACTGTTCGCTCACCAGAGCGGCCAGGCCATCGGCCACACCACCGTAGACGCCAAGGCCGTGGGCATCAGCCTGTTCGGCCCGTACCTGCTGGTGGTCGAACTGGCTTCGATGCTGCTGCTCGCTGCAGCCATCACTGCCTTCCACTTGGGCCGCAACGAAGCCAAGGAGCAATGACGATGCCTGCTATCCCTTTGGAGCATGGTCTGGCGGTTGCCGGCATCCTGTTCTGCCTTGGCCTGGTCGGCCTGATGGTTCGCCGTAACATCCTGTTTGTGTTGATGAGCCTGGAAATCATGATGAACGCTGCTGCACTGGCCTTCATCGTGGCGGGTGCGCGTTGGGGCCAGCCGGATGGACAAGTGATGTTCATCCTGGTGATCAGCCTGGCAGCCGCCGAGGCCAGTATTGGCCTGGCGATCCTGCTGCAACTGTATCGTCGCTTCCACACGCTTGATATCGACGCTGCCAGTGAGATGCGCGGATGAACATGATCTTTCTGACTTTCGTATTCCCCCTGATCGGTTTCCTGCTGCTGTCGTTCTCCCGTGGACGCTGGTCGGAAAACCTCTCGGCCCTGGTCGGCGTGGGTTCCATTGGCCTGTCGGCGATTGTTGCCGCCTACGTCATCTGGCAATTCAACGTTGCACCGCCCGAAGCCGGTCACTACACCCTGGTGCTGTGGCAGTGGATGGCGGTCGAGGGCTTCAAGCCTGACTTCGCCCTCTACGTCGATGGCCTGTCGATCACCATGCTCGGCGTGGTGGTGGGCGTGGGCTTCCTGATCCACCTGTTCGCGTCCTGGTACATGCGCGGTGAAGCCGGCTACTCGCGCTTCTTCGCCTACACCAACCTGTTTATCGCCAGCATGCTGTTCCTGGTGCTGGGCGATAACCTGTTGTTCCTGTACTTCGGCTGGGAAGGCGTGGGCCTGTGCTCGTACCTGTTGATCGGTTTCTACTACAGCAACCGCAACAACGGTAATGCGGCACTCAAGGCCTTTGTCGTGACCCGGATCGGCGACGTGTTCATGGCCATCGGCTTGTTCATCCTGTTCCAACAGGTGGGCACGCTGAATATCCAGGAACTGCTGGTGCTGGCACCGCAGAAATTCCAGGTCGGCGACTTCTGGATCACCCTGGCAACTCTGATGCTGCTGGGTGGCGCTGTCGGTAAATCGGCACAACTGCCCCTGCAAACCTGGCTGGCAGACGCCATGGCCGGTCCTACCCCGGTGTCGGCACTGATCCACGCCGCTACCATGGTGACCGCCGGTGTCTACCTGATCGCCCGTACCCACGGCCTGTTCACCCTGGCGCCGGAGATTCTGCATCTGGTGGGCCTGGTAGGTGGCGTGACCCTGGTCCTGGCCGGCTTCGCCGCGCTGGTGCAGACCGACATCAAGCGGATCCTCGCCTACTCGACCATGAGCCAGATCGGCTACATGTTCCTGGCCCTGGGCGTCGGCGCCTGGGACGGCGCGATCTTCCACCTGATGACCCACGCCTTCTTCAAGGCCCTGCTGTTCCTGGCGTCCGGTGCGGTGATCGTTGCCTGCCACCACGAGCAGAACATCTTCAAGATGGGCGGCCTGTGGAAGAAACTGCCGTTGGCCTACGCCAGCTTCATCGTCGGTGGTGCCGCGCTTGCAGCCCTGCCACTGGTGACCGCAGGTTTCTACTCGAAAGACGAAATCCTCTGGGAAGCCTTTGCCAGCGGTAACCAAGGCCTGCTGTACGCCGGTCTGGTGGGTGCGTTCATGACCTCGCTGTACACCTTCCGCCTGATCTTCATCACCTTCCACGGTGAAGCCAAGACTGAAGCGCACGCAGGCCACGGCATCTCCCACTGGCTGCCACTGTCGGTGCTGATCATCCTGTCGACCTTCGTCGGCGCCATGATCACCCCGCCACTGGCTGGCGTACTGCCACAAAGCGTCGGGCATGCCGGCGGCGATGCCAAGCACAGCCTGGAAATCGCCTCGGGCGCCATTGCCATCGCCGGTATCCTGCTGGCGGCCCTGCTGTTCCTCGGCAAGCGTCGCTTCGTGACTGCCGTGGCCAACAGCGGCATTGGCCGCTTCCTTTCGGCCTGGTGGTTCGCCGCCTGGGGCTTCGACTGGATCTACGACAAACTGTTCGTCAAGCCTTACCTTGCGATCAGCCATGTACTGCGCAAAGACCCGCTCGACCAGACCATTGGTTTGATCCCGCGTGCTGCCAAGGCCGGCCACACCGCCCTGAGCCGCACCGAGACAGGCCAATTGCGTTGGTATGCAGCTTCCATGGCGGCCGGTGCCGTGCTGGTGATCGGCGCCATCGTAGTGGTAGCGGTCTGATATGAACTTTGCGAACTTGCGAAAGGAAACGAGCCCGTCATGATTCTGCCCTGGCTAATCCTGATCCCCTTTATCGGCGGCCTGCTCTGCTGGATGGGTGAACGCTTCGGCGCCACCCTGCCCCGCTGGATTGCGTTGCTGACCATGTCCCTGGAACTCGCACTCGGCCTCTGGCTGTGGGCCCATGGCGACTATTCATTTGCTCCGGCACCGGGTGTCGATCCAACCTTCGCGCTTGAATTCAAGCACGTCTGGATCGAGCGCTTCGGCATCAACGTGCACCTGGCCCTCGACGGCCTGTCGCTGTTGATGATCCTGCTGACCGGCCTGCTGGGTATCCTCTCGGTACTTTGCTCCTGGAAAGAAATCGAGCGTCACGTGGGCTTCTTCCACCTGAACCTGATGTGGATCCTGGGCGGCGTGGTTGGCGTGTTCCTCGCCCTCGACCTGTTCATGTTCTTCTTCTTCTGGGAAATGATGCTGGTGCCGATGTACTTCCTCATCGCGCTCTGGGGTCACAGTTCTTCGGACGGCAAGAAAACCCGGATCTACGCGGCAACCAAGTTCTTCATCTTCACCCAGGCTTCCGGCCTGATCATGTTGGTGGCGATCCTGGGCCTGGTCCTGGTCAACTTCAACAACACCGGCGTGATTACCTTCAACTACGCCGACCTGTTGAAAACCAAGATGTCGATGACTACCGAGTACATTCTCATGCTCGGTTTCTTCATCGCCTTCGCGGTGAAGCTGCCGGTGGTGCCGTTCCACTCCTGGCTGCCTGACGCTCACGCACAGGCGCCAACCGCAGGTTCCGTGGACCTGGCCGGTATCCTGTTGAAGACGGCGGCCTACGGCCTGCTGCGTTTCGCCCTGCCGCTGTTCCCGAATGCTTCGGCCGAGTTTGCGCCGATCGCCATGACCCTGGGTCTGATCGGGATCTTCTACGGCGCATTCCTGGCCTTCGCGCAAACCGACATCAAGCGTCTGATTGCCTTCTCGTCCGTTTCCCACATGGGTTTCGTACTGATCGGCATCTACTCCGGCAGCCAGCTGGCGTTGCAAGGCGCAGTGATCCAGATGTTGGCCCACGGTGTTTCAGCCGCCGCACTGTTTATCCTCAGTGGCCAGTTGTACGAGCGCCTGCACACCCGTGACATGCGTGAGATGGGCGGCATCTGGTCGCGTATCGCCTACCTGCCGGCGATCAGCCTGTTCTTTGCCGCCGCGTCCCTGGGCTTGCCGGGTACGGGTAACTTTGTCGGTGAGTTCCTGATCCTGATGGGCAGCTTCGTCAGTGCGCCATGGATCACCGCGATTGCCACTTCCGGCCTGGTGTTCGGTTCGGTCTACTCGCTGATCATGATCCACCGCGCCTACTTCGGCCCGACCAAGTCGGACGCCGTCCTCAAAGGGATGGATGCTCGCGAACTGATCATGGTGCTCGGCCTTGCGGTACTGCTGGTGTACATCGGCGTGTATCCGCAACCGTTCCTCGACACCTCTGCCGCCACGATGCATGGCGTGCAGCAGTGGTTGAGCACCGCCTTCACTCAACTCGCTTCGGCCCGGTAAGAGCGCTATGGAATTCACGATCCAACACTTTATCGCGCTTGCGCCGCTGCTGATTACCAGCCTCACCATTGTGGTGGTGATGCTGGCGATCGCCTGGCGCCGCAATCACTCGCAGACGTTCCTGCTGTCCACCGCAGGCCTGAACCTGGCCCTGCTGTCGATTATCCCGGCCCTCAAGGTCGCCCCGCTGGCGGTGACCCCGCTGGTCATGATCGATGACTTCGCGCTGCTGTACACCGCGTTGATCCTCGTTGCGACACTGGCCTGCGTCACCCTCGCCCACGCCTACCTCGGCGAAGGCGGCACCGGCTACCCGGGCAACCGCGAAGAGCTGTACCTGCTGATCCTGCTGGCTGCGGCCGGCGGTATCGTGCTGGTCAGCGCGCAGCACCTGGCCGGTTTGTTCATCGGCCTGGAACTGCTGTCGATCCCGACCTACGGCCTGGTGGCGTACGCCTTCTTCAACAAGCGCTCCCTGGAAGCCGGCATCAAGTACATGGTGCTGTCGGCCGCCGGTTCCGCGTTCCTGTTGTTCGGTATGGCCCTGCTCTACGCCGAAGCCGGCAGCCTGAGCTTCAGCGGTATCGGCCACGCCCTGGCCGCCACCAGCATGCCTGCGCCCATCGCCCAACTGGGCCTGGCCATGATGCTGATCGGCCTGGCGTTCAAGCTGTCGCTGGTCCCCTTCCACCTGTGGACCCCAGACGTGTACGAAGGCGCCCCGGCGCCGGTGGCCGCGTTCCTGGCCACTGCCTCGAAGGTTGCAGTGTTTGCGGTGATGGTGCGTCTGTTCCAGATCTCCCCTGCCGCCAACACGGGCGTGCTGAGCGACGTGCTGACCGTGATCGCCATCGCGTCGATCCTGTTCGGTAACCTGCTGGCCCTGACCCAGAACAACCTCAAGCGTCTGCTGGGTTACTCGTCCATCGCCCACTTCGGCTACCTGCTGATCGCCCTGGTGGCGAGCAAAGGCCTGGCCGTGGAAGCCATCGGCGTGTATCTGGTCACCTACGTGATCACCAGCCTTGGCGCTTTCGGTGTGATCACCCTGATGTCCTCGCCGTACAAAGGCCGTGACGCCGACGCCCTGTACGAGTATCGCGGCCTGTTCTGGCGCCGTCCGTACCTGACTGCCGTGCTGACCGTGATGATGCTGTCCCTGGCCGGCATCCCGCTGACAGCAGGCTTTATCGGCAAGTTCTACATCGTCGCGACCGGTGTCGAAGCCCACGAATGGTGGCTGGTTGCCTCCCTGGTGCTGGGCAGTGCCATCGGCGTGTTCTACTACCTGCGCGTGATGGTCACCCTGTACCTGATCGAGCCAAACCTGCGCCGTGTGGATGCCGAGCTGCACTGGGAACAGAAAGCCGGCGGCGTGATGCTGCTGGCTATCGCCCTGCTGGCATTCTTCCTGGGTGTGTACCCACAACCGTTGCTCACCCTGGTGCAGCATGCGGTGATGGCGGGTTGATCGCTTAGGCTCAAGCAGTAAACAGAACGGCACCTTTGGGTGCCGTTTTGCGTTTCTGGGAAAGGTTCAAGCTCCCTGCCCAGTTCAAGGAATATTCCTTACTGAAATGCCTCTGTGTCTGGCATCTACCTGCCAGAGCCGCTCGTATGGTGTGTGCGCTTTAGGAAGAATCCCACACCAGGGTCACTTGACCCCTGGCACATGGGCCACCAAACTATACGCAGGCTACGTACAGAACATGGATGCTCTATTTATCGAACTGCCGCCCTTTGAGCGGTACCGCAAGGACTACCTGACTGACGAACTGTTTCACGGCTTTCAACAAGAGCTAATGAAGAACCCCGAAACGGGAGCCGTGATGGAAGGCACCGGTGGGTTACGCAAGCTGCGCTTCGTCGATGAACGACGAAACAAAGGCAAGCGAGGTGGATTACGCGTCATCTACTACTGGTGGTCAGGCGGCACTCAATTTTGGCTGTTCACGCTGTACGGCAAGCACGAGCAGAGCGACTTGAGCCCACAACACAAAAAAGCCCTCAAACACATGCTGGACAGGGAAATCAAAGCGAGAGGATTCACATGAACCGTGACATTTTTTCCGAACTGGTCGAAGGCTTCGATGCATTGGCCAATGAGCGCCAAGGCAAGGTCACACTACGTACTCATACCGTGCAGCAAAACAAACTGGCCCCTCTCACCGCTGAAGACGTCATTGCAGTACGACAACAACTCAATCTTTCCCGTGCTGTATTTGCCATGTACCTACGCACCAATACACGCACCCTGGAAAACTGGGAGCAAGGCCGCGCGCGACCTAATGCCCAGGCGGCCATACTGATTCGCCTGGTATCAAAGTTTCCGGATACGGTGGAACGATTGGCATTGCTAAGCTAATTATCTGCCTTAAAGACTGCTGAAGCGGTCTTTCACACATCAACAAAAACGGCACCTCACGGTGCCGTTTTACTATCCGACCTACCTCACTTACGCGCCGCCTCCCACGACTTGAGCAAATCGGCATAGTTCACGGTTTCACCCTTGGGTTTCTCGTTCGCCAGTTTCGGCTTCGGTGCGCCCGGCTGGTCGAACCAGTACTGGGCGTCGCGCTCGGGGTTCATCTTCGGTCCGCAGATCGGCTGCACCTTGGAGCGCTCCAGGCGCGTCATGATCGCGTCCTGGTCCTTGGCCAGGCCATCCAGTGCCTGTTGCGGGGTTTTCTCGCCGCTGGCGGCTTCCGAAATGTGGCTCCACCACAGTTGGGCCAGGCGTGGATAGTCCGGCACGTTGGTACCGGTCGGTGTCCACTGCACCCGCGCCGGGCTGCGGTAGAACTCCACCAGGCCGCCGAGTTTGGGGGCCAGGTCGGTCATGGCCTGGGAGTTGATGTCGGATTCGCGGATTGGCGTCAGGCCGACGATGGTTTTTTTCAGGGAGACGGTTTTCGACGTCACGAACTGCGCATAGAGCCAAGCCGCGAGTTTTTGCTTCTCAGGCGTGGACTTGAGGAACGTCCAGGAACCCACGTCCTGATACCCCAGCTTCATCCCCTCCTCCCAATACGGCCCGCGTGGCGACGGTGCCATGCGCCACTTCGGCGTACCGTCGGTATTCATCACCGGCAGCCCGGGTTTGGTCATGTCGGCGGTAAAAGCGGTATACCAGAAGATCTGCTGGGCGATATTGCCCTGGGACGGCACCGGCCCAGACTCGGAGAAGGTCATGCCCGCCGCTTCCGGTGGCGCATAGGCGCGCATCCAGTCGACATACTTCTGCGTGGCAAACACCGCGGCCGGGCCGTTGGTGTCGCCGCCGCGAGTCACGCTGGAACCCACCGGATGGCAGTCCTCGACCCGGATCCCCCACTCGTCTACCGGCAAGCCATTGGGCAGGCCCTTGTCGCCGCCACCCGCCATGGAGAACCAGGCATCGGTAAAGCGCCAGCCCAGGGACGGGTCTTTCTTGCCGTAGTCCATATGCCCGTAGACGCGCTTGCCGTCGATTTCCTTGACGTCTTCGCTGAAGAACTTGGCGATGTCTTCATAGGCTGACCAGTTCACCGGTACGCCCAGTTCATAACCGTACTTTTCCTTGAACTTGGCTTTCAGGTCAGCACGCTCGAACCAGTCAGCGCGGAACCAATAGAGGTTGGCGAACTGCTGGTCGGGCAACTGATAGATCTTGCCGTCTGGTGCGGTGGTAAACGAGATGCCGATAAAGTCCTTGAGGTCCAGGGTCGGCGAGGTGAAGTCCTTGCCTTCATTGGCCATCAGGTCGGTGATGGACTCGGTCTTGCCATAACGAAAGTGCGTACCGATCAAGTCGGAGTCATTGACCCAGCCGTCATAGATATTCTTGTCGGACTGCATCTGGGTTTGCAGTTTCTCCACCACATCGCCTTCCTGCAGCAGGTCGTGGGTCAGCTTGATCCCGGTGATTTCACTGAAGGCCTTGGCCAGTACCTTGGATTCGTACTCGTGGGTGGTGAGGGTTTCCGACACCACATTGATCTTCATCCCACGAAACGGCTCGGCCGCCTTGATAAACCACTTCAACTCTTCAAGCTGCTGGGCTTGCGTCAGGGTGGACGGTTTGAACTCGCTGCCGATCCATTTTTTCGCGGCATCTTCATAGGCATCAGCCCAGGCCGCAGCACTCAAGCCGCTGAGGGCCAAGACGGCGGCCAATGAAATGCTATGTCGCAGCTTATTGTTTTTATCGAACATAGAGACCTCCTGGTTGATTTCAGACGGGACCGACAGATGCCCCGACCCATGTAGGAGCGAGCTTGCTCGCGAAAAACCCCAAGACACCGCGTTAATCCAGACAACCTGCGTTATCGTTGACGACTTTCGCGAGCAAGCTCGCTCCTACAGGGGTATGGGGACCACCTCAGCCCCAGCGCATCACAGACAACAGCCACACCACAGACAGCGCGGACGCCACCCAGATGCTCCAGCCGGTTACGCCAATCACCAGCAGGTGCAGGTAGGCGCTCCCGAGAAGACCGATAAACAAGCGATCACCACGCGTCGTGCTGATCGGTAACAAACCGCGCCGGGGAATACTCGGCGAACGCAGCTCCCACGTGGTCATGCCCGCCAACAGCAGGGCAATCGCCGCAAAAAACAGTGCCGTCGGGGTGGTCCAGGCCATCCATTCCATCATCGTTTCCTCAGACCCGACCCAGGGCAAAGCCCTTGGCCACATGGTTGCGAACAAACCAGATCACCAGCATGCCCGGCAAAATGGTCAACACCCCGGCCGCCGCGAGCACGCCCCAATCAATGCCGGAGGCCGATACCGTACGCGTCATCACGGCGGCAATCGGCTTGGCGTTCACCGAGGTCAGCGTGCGCGCCAGCAGCAGTTCGACCCAGGAAAACATGAAGCAGAAAAACGCTGTGACCCCGATCCCAGAGCCAATCAATGGGATAAATATCTTCACGAAGAACTTCGGAAAGCTGTAACCGTCGATGTAGGCAGTTTCGTCGATCTCTTTGGGCACCCCCGACATGAATCCCTCCAGAATCCACACCGCCAGCGGTACGTTGAACAGGCAGTGAGCCAGAGCTACCGCGATATGGGTGTCGAACAGGCCAATCGACGAATACAGCTGGAAAAACGGCAGCAGAAACACCGCCGGCGGCGCCATGCGGTTGGTCAGCAACCAGAAGAACAGGTGTTTGTCGCCCAGGAAGCGATAGCGTGAAAACGCGTAGGCCGCCGGCAGCGCCACTGTCAGGGAAATAACCGTGTTCAGGCTTACGTAATACAACGAGTTGAGGTAGCCGGTGTACCAACTGGGGTCGGTGAAAATCACCTTGTAGTTGGCGAAGGTGAAGTCCTGGGGAAACAGCGTCAGCCCTCCGAGGATTTCGGTGTTGCTCTTGAAGGACATGTTCAACAGCCAGTAGATCGGCACCAGCAGGAACAGGATGTAGATCAGCAGTGGGATGACCTTGCGCTTGCTCATGTTGGCGGCCTCAGCGGTTGGCGTCGGAGTGGGTCATGGCGGTGTAGAACAGCCAGGACACCAACAGGATGATCAGGAAATACACCAGGGAAAACGCAGCAGCCGGGCCCAGGTCGAATTGTCCTATCGCCATCTGGGTCAAGGTCTGACTCAAGAAGGTAGTGGCATTACCCGGTCCACCGCCGGTCAGCACAAACGGCTCGGTGTAGATCATGAAACTGTCCATGAAACGCAGCATCACCGCGATCAACAGCACGCTCTTCATCTTCGGCAATTGGATATGTCGGAATACGGCCCAGGCCGATGCCCGATCAATCCGCGCAGCCTGGTAGTACACATCCGGGATTGCTCGCAGCCCCGAGTAGCACAGCAGCGCCACCAGGGACGTCCAATGCCAGACGTCCATCACCAGTACCGTGACCCAGGCATCCATGGTGTTGGCGGCATAGTTATAGTTGATGCCCATGGCATTCAGGGTCGAGCCCAACAGGCCGATATCGGCACGTCCAAAAATCTGCCAGATGGTGCCGACCACGTTCCACGGGATCAGTAGCGGGATGGCCATCACAATCAATACCAGGGACGACCAGCGGCCCTTGGTCGGCATGGTCAGGGCGATCGCGATACCCAGCGGGATTTCGATCAGCAGCACACAAGCCGAATAGATGAACTGGCGCAGCAGCGAGTCATGCAGGCGCGGGTCAAGCAGCACCTGTTTGTACCAGTCAGCCCCGACGAAATAGCGGCTGGACTGGTCGAAGATGTCCTGCACCGAGTAGTTGACCACGGTCATCATCGGGATCACCGCGCTGAACGCCACCAGCAGGAACACCGGCAATACCAGCCACCAGGCCTTGTTGTTCTGCACCTTGTTCATGGCCGCACCTCCAGCAGGTAATCGTCGGCATACACCATCAGCCATTGCGCCGGAAAACTGATCGAGGCCCGCCCCTCGGGCACCGGCTTGTCTTCGGCCAGGCGTACTTTCAACGGCGCACCGTCGAGGTTGAGCGTCATGATCTTGTAGGTGCCCAGGTCTTCGACATGCATGACGTCGGCCTGCAACGCATCGGGATTGGGCTCGTCCCACACATGGATAAACTCGGGACGAATCCCGACCTGAAGTTTCTTGTAGGCTTTTTCCGAAATCTGACGTTGCTGCAGCTCGGACAACGCCAGGTGAGTACCGGCAAAACGCACACCACCGGCGTCAGCCTGCACCTCAATCAGATTCATCCCAGGGCTACCGATGAAATAGCCGACAAAGGTATGACTGGGGCGCTCGAACAACTCCCGCGGTGTGCCGAACTGCACAATCTGCCCGCCGTACATCACCGCAATCTTGTCGGCAAAGGTCGAGGCCTCCAACTGATCGTGGGTGACGTAGACCATGGTGATGTTGAACTGCTCGTGGATCTGCTTGAGCTTGCGCCGCAGTTTCCACTTCAGATGCGGATCGATCACTGTCAGCGGCTCATCAAACAGGATCGCCGAGACGTCATCGCGCACCAGCCCACGGCCCATCGATACCTTCTGCTTTTCATCGGCGCTGAGGTTGCGGGCTTTTTTGCCCAACAGGTTCTGCAGGTCGAGCACCTCGGCAATTTCCTGCACCTTGCTGTGCACTTTCGCCTCGGCCATGCCCTGGTTACGCAGGGGGAATGCCAGGTTGTCGAACACCGTCATGGTGTCGTAGACCACCGGGAACTGGAACACCTGGGCGATATTGCGTTTTTCCGGAGTCAGGTCATTCACCACCTTGCTGTCGAACAGTACCTGGCCTTCCGAAGGGCTAAGCAGGCCAGAGATGATATTGAGCAACGTCGACTTGCCACAGCCCGACGGGCCGAGCAACGCGTAGGCGCCACCCTGCTCCCAGACGTGGTTCATTTCACGAATGGCGTAGTCCTCGGGACCGGCAGGCGTAGGGCTGTAGCTATGCGCCAGGTTCTGCAAATGGATCTCGGCCATCAGGCAACCCTCGCGACACGGCGCCCGGGCGCCTGGACCAAGCAGCCCTGGCCATCGAACACAAACAGTTTATGGGTGGGGATATAGATCCGGATCGGCGCATCGACGTCGTATTCGTGCACCCCAGGCAGGTGCAACACCAGTAGGAAATGGTCACTGCGTACATGCAGAAAGGTTTCCGAACCACTGATCTCCGCCACTTCCACGGTCACGGCCAGTTCCAGGTCATCGTCATTGCTGGGTACCAGGCTGATATGACTGGGGCGCACGCCAAAACGGAACTCGCCTTCACCAATCGGCCGCAGGTCCACATTCAATGGGAAGTGCACATCGTTGGCGAAGCTCACCTCGTTGCCGCTAATCCGCCCCGGCATCAGGTTGATTGGCGGTTCGGAAAACAGCTCGGCGGCCAGCACCGTTTGCGGCTGGTGATAGACCTCGGCGGCCTTGCCGCTCTGTATCACCCGGCCTTCATGGAGGATCGTGGTGGTGCCGCCCAGGGCCAGGGCTTCATTGGGCTCGGTGGTGGCGTAGATGGCGATGGTGTTGCGCGCCTTGAACAGCTCGCGCATTTCCTGACGCAGCTCTTCGCGCAATTTGTAGTCCAGGTTCACCAGAGGCTCATCAAACAGGATCAATTCGGCGTCCTTGACCAGCGCCCGGGCCATGGCCGTTCGTTGCTGCTGGCCACCGGACAGCTCCAGGGGATGGCGTTGCAGGAACTTGTCGATACGCAGCATCTGCGCGGTTTCCAGCACTTTGCTCTGGATCAGTTCGTTGGACACCCCGGCCTGGCGCAAGGGCGAGGCGATGTTTTCGAACACGGTCATGGTCGGGTAGTTGATGAACTGCTGGTAGACCATCGACACATTGCGCAAACGCACGGGCTTGTGGGTAACGTCCACACCGTTCATCAGGATGCGCCCATTGTCAGGCTTATCCAGGCCGGCCATCAGACGCATCAGACTGGTCTTGCCGGACAGCGTACGGCCGAGCAGGACATTGAAGGAGCCTGCTTCGAAGCGCAGGTTGGCATCATCGATCCAGGTCTGGCCTTCGACAACGCGGGTGACATGTTCCAGGGTCAATGACATGACACGACCTTTTTATTATTGGAATTGTTCTTCCAAGGCCAGAGCGAGTTTCGTGCCAGAAATAAAAAGCGCCTATGGTTCAATAAGTTGAGGAAAACCGCCGTTCAGCCCTGAACAGAAATGAACATTCGCAACTGAACAATTGAACAACCAGCGGGTTGACAATGAACAGTTCTGAACAACACTGAATAAGCCTCACCAACGACACAGATCGAAATGTGGGAGCGGGCTTGCTCGCGATAGCGCTGGTTCAGGCACCTGACCTGCAACTGATACACCGCTATCGCGAGCAAGCCCGCTCCCACAATTTGATCGCTTTTCACCGTTAGATTGCGCAAGCCCCAAATAACAATAAAAAGAAGGTCTCCATGGCCGAATCCTTGCCCCACGACACCATCATCCAGGACTCCTGGCGCCGCTGCCGTGCCTTTGGCCTCGATCACCAAAGCGCCCCCAGCTTCGACCAACTGCCCGCCGAGGGCATCAGCCAATTGCTGGAAAGCCAACATTCCCTGGTGCAGACCACTCACCAGGAAGTCCTGCCCTATTACGAGAACATCCTCAGCAACTCCAATTGCCTGATCATGCTCGCCGACAACCACGGCCAGGTCCTCACCTCCTGGGGCACCCAACGCTTTATCGAGCCCAAGCTGGCACGAGGCTTCAATGCCGGGGCCAGTTGGCTGGAGCGCGCCACCGGCACCAATGCCATTGGTACCGCCCTGGCCTGCGCCCAGGCGGTGCATATCGAGCATGACGAACACTTCCTCAAGGCCAACCGCTTCATGACCGGCTCAGCGGCGCCGATCTTTGATGCCAACCGCGAGATCATCGCGGTGCTGGATGTCTCCAGTGACAGCTACCTGCCACCCTCCCACACCCTGGGCATGGTCAAGATGATGAGCCAGACCGTGGAAAACCGGCTGATCCTCAACCTGTTTGGCGGCGAGCACTTCCAACTGACTTTCAACACCAGCCTGAACAACCTCGACAGCCAGTGGGCCGGCTTGCTGATTTTCGATGAAAGTGGCCAGGTGCTTTCAGCCAACCGCCGTGCCGACAACCTGCTGGGCATCAGCCTGTCACGGGTGATGATCGACAGCCTGTTCAAGGTCTCGCTGCTGGAGTTGCTCAATCAGCCCGAAGGCCAGCCCTTTGCCCTACAGGCTGCGGGGCGCAACCGTTTCCAGTGCTTGCTCAAACGGCCCAAACAATCGCCGGTACAGGCCCGGATCTTTAGCGAGCCCGCCCCTGTAACCATTGGCCTGAAGACCCTGCACTTTGGCGACAGCCGCGTGGAAAAGGCCGTGCGCCAAGCCGAACGCCTGCTGGAAAAAGATATCCCGCTGCTGATCCACGGTGAAACCGGTGTCGGCAAGGAAGTCTTCGTCAAAGCCCTGCACCAGGCCAGCTCCCGCAGCCAACAGGCTTTTATCGCAGTCAACTGTGCGGCAATTCCTGCCGAGTTGGTGGAATCGGAGCTGTTTGGCTACGAAAAAGGCGCGTTCACCGGTGCCAACCAAAAAGGCAGCATCGGCCTGATCCGCAAGGCGGACAAAGGCACGCTGTTTCTCGATGAAATCGGTGACATGCCCCTCCCGACCCAGGCCCGGCTGCTGCGGGTATTGCAAGAGCGCTGCGTGCAACCGGTGGGCAGCAGCGAACTGTTCCCGGTGGACCTGCGCATTATCTCGGCCACCAACCGTTCGCTGCGTGAACAGGTGCAGATCGGACGGTTTCGTGAGGATTTGTACTACCGTATCGGCGGCCTGACCCTGGAACTGCCGCCCCTGCGTGAGCGCAGCGATAAACAGGCGCTGTTCAAGCAACTATGGCAACAGCATCGCGAACCGACGCAATGGGCCGGCCTCAGTGCTGAAGTGCTGGCGTTATTCGAGCAACACCCTTGGCCAGGCAACTTGCGCCAGGTCAGCAGTGTGATGCAGGTCGCGCTGGCCATGGCCGAAGACCAACCAATCCGCCCGGAGCATCTGCCCGATGATTTCTTTGTCGACCTGGGCCAAGCCTCGCCTGCTACGCCATTGGTAATAGGCGATCTAGACGATATCCAGAACCTTCAGCAAAGACTGGCAGCGGTCGGCGGCAATATCTCCCACCTGGCGCGGGAGCTGGGGGTTAGCCGTAATACCTTATACAAGCGGTTACGCGCCGCTACGTAACGGTAACCGCCCCTACGGGCAGTCGCTGCAAATTCAGCGACCGGGTTTCGCAGCCCGGTTAAACTCTAGACGCACAGCGTCCACCACAAGATAACGGGCGCTTTTTTATGCCTGATGTCATGGCGGCTGTGCGCGGGATACCTTCGGGTATGCCGGGTTCCTAGAGTCCCGGTCTGCGAACCTGCGTACAGCTGCCACCCAGGTATCGTTTCGCAGCGATGGGTAGCAGTTCCATAACTCTGGGAGCCTTGCCATGATCAAACACAGCCCAAACCCGCCGTTAGACTCAACCTCGCTTCAGGCAACTGCTCAACGAGCGATTGACTACTATCTGAACCCTCCTGCCGAAACCAAGCGGCCTACTGAAAACCACCGCCTTTTCACCGTGCGCGAAGGGTTAAATGCAGAGGTATTGTTGATCAACGCCTCGGAAGACCTTGCATCGGCTCAAGTATTGGCAACCCATTTGGCTTTTGAAGTAGACGGCACTGCACGGCGTGTGGCGCTAGGAATTTGTCGGATGCTGGAAGGAGTTGAGCTATTGGTGAACAGCGCCGTCGTTCAATGTGGAACTGAGCAAGAAAGAACAAGGCCCACTCACCATCCAGATTAGTCTGCGATAGCCCGTCCGCCATCGCTGGCAAGCCAGCGCCTACAGTTGAGCGGTGTTGATTGGCAAAACCTGCACAAATAAAAACGCCCCAAACCAGTCGGGGCGTTTTTATTCAGCTTGAAGCAATCAGCCGTCAGTCAGCCAAGCGCCACGTCGTCCCGCCCTTCCCATCTTCCAACACCACGCCCATGGCGGTGAGTTGGTCGCGGATGCGGTCGGATTCTGCCCAGTCCTTGTTGGCACGGGCATTCAGGCGGGCCTGGATCAGTGCGTCGACCTCAGCTGCATCCACACGCCCTTCCGCGCCGGCTTGCAGGAAGTCGTCGGCTTCCATTTGCAGAACGCCCAGTACGCTGGCCAGTTCTTTCAAACGGGCTGCCAAACCAGCTGCTGCATGCAGATCGCTCTCGCGCAGGCGGTTGATCTCGCGGACCATTTCAAACAGTACGGCGCAGGCTTCGGGGGTGCCGAAGTCGTCGTTCATCACGCTGGTGAAGCGTTCAACAAATGCTTCGCCACCGGCCGGCGCCACGACTGGCAGGCCTTTCAACGCGTGGTAGAAACGTTCGAGGGCGCCCTTGGCGTCCTTGAGGTTGTCTTCCGAGTAGTTGATGGCGCTGCGGTAGTGGCTCGATACCAGCAGGTAACGCACGACTTCCGGGTGGTACTTTTCCAGCACGTCGCGAATGGTGAAGAAGTTGTTCAAGGACTTGGACATCTTCTCGCCATTGATGCGAATCATGCCGCAATGCATCCACGCGTTGGCGTAGGTCTTGCCGGTGGCCGCTTCGCTCTGGGCGATTTCGTTTTCGTGGTGCGGGAACTCAAGGTCGCTGCCGCCGCCATGAATGTCGAAGGTCTCGCCCAGGCAGCAGGTAGACATCACCGAGCATTCGATGTGCCAGCCCGGACGCCCGGCGCCCCACGGCGACTCCCAGCTCGGCTCGCCCGGCTTGGTGCCTTTCCACAGCACGAAGTCCAGCGGATCCTGCTTGGCTTCATCGACTTCGATGCGTGCACCGATGCGCAGGTCTTCGATCTTCTTGCGCGACAGCTTGCCGTAGCCCATGAACTTGGCGACGCGGTAGTACACGTCGCCATTGCCCGGGGCGTAGGCGTAGCCCTTGTCGATCAAGGTCTGGATCATCGCGTGCATGCCAGGGATGTGGTCCGTGGCACGCGGTTCCATGTCCGGCTTGAGGATGTTGAGGCGCGCCTCGTCCTCGTGCATGGCAGCAATCATGCGCTCGGTCAGCGCATCGAACGACTCGCCGTTTTCGTTGGCGCGATTGATGATCTTGTCGTCGATGTCGGTAATGTTGCGCACATACGTCAAGTCGTAGCCGCTGAAACGCAACCAGCGGGTCACCAGGTCAAAGGCAACCATGCTGCGGCCGTGGCCGATGTGGCAGTAGTCGTACACGGTCATGCCGCACACGTACATGCGCACCTTGTTGCCATCCAGCGGCTTGAAGACTTCTTTGGTCTTGCTGAGCGTGTTGTAGATCGTTAGCACGATGAATCCCTTAAGACTGAATCACTGACCCCACGAATCACGCAAGGTCACGGTACGGTTGAATACCGGAGCGCCTGGTTTCGAGTCCTTGATATCCGCGCAGAAGTAGCCTTCGCGCTCGAACTGGAAACGGTCTTCCGGCTGTGCTTCGCCCAACGATGGCTCGGCACGACAACCAGTGAGTACTTGCAGGGAATCAGGGTTGATGTTGTCAAGGAAACTGGCGCTGTCTTCGGCCTTCTCAGGGTTGGCCGAACGGAACAGGCGATCGTACAGGCGCACTTCGCACTCGACGCTGGCCGCCGCCGGCACCCAGTGCACCACGCCCTTGACCTTGCGGCCTTCAGGGTTCTTGCCCAGGGTGTCCGGATCGTAGGAGCAACGCAGTTCGACGATGTTGCCATCGGCGTCCTTGATCGCTTCGTCAGCACGGATCACGTAGCTGCCGCGCAGGCGCACTTCGCCGTTCGGCTCCAGGCGCTTGTAGCCTTTTGGCGGTTCTTCCATGAAGTCATCACGGTCGATATAGATTTCACGGGCGAACGGCAACTTGCGCACACCCAGTTCTTCTTTCTGCGGATGACGCGGCAGTTCGAGGTTCTCGACCTGGCCTTCCGGGTAGTTGGTGATCACGACTTTCAACGGACGCAGCACGCACATGGCGCGCGGGGCGTTGTGGTCCAGGTCCTGGCGAATGCTGAATTCCAGCATGCCGAAGTCGACCACGCCGTCGGAACGGTTGGTGCCGACCATGTCGCAGAAGTTACGGATCGACGCCGGGGTGTAGCCGCGGCGGCGGAAGCCCGACAGCGTCGACATGCGTGGGTCGTCCCAGCCAAACACGTGCTTTTCATCGACCAGTTGCTTGAGCTTGCGCTTGCTGGTGATGGTGTAGTTCAGGTTCAGGCGGCTGAATTCGTACTGACGCGGATGCGCCGGTACTGGCAGGCTGTCGAGGAACCATTCGTACAGCGGACGGTGACTTTCGAACTCCAGGGTGCAAATGGAGTGAGTGATGCCTTCGATGGCGTCCGACTGACCGTGGGTGAAGTCGTAGTTGGGGTAGATGCACCACTTGTCACCGGTCTGGTGGTGATGGGCGTGGCGGATGCGGTACATGATCGGGTCGCGCAGGTTCATGTTCGGCGAGGCCATGTCGATCTTGGCGCGCAGCACACGTGCACCGTCGGCGAACTCACCGTCGCGCATGCGGGTGAACCAGTCCAGGTTCTCTTCTACCGAACGGTCGCGGAACGGGCTGTTCTTGCCAGGCTCAGTCAGGGTGCCACGGTATTCCTTGGCCTGCGCAGGCGTCAGGTCGTCGACGTAGGCCTTCCCGGCCTTGATCAGTTCCACGGCCCAGTCGAACAACTGGTCGAAGTACTTGGAGGCGTAGCGCACTTCACCGGACCATTCGAAGCCCAGCCACTTGATGTCGCTTTCGATGGCGTCGATGTATTCCTGGTCTTCCTTGGCCGGGTTGGTGTCGTCGAAACGCAGGTGCGTGACGCCACCGAACTCCTGGGCCAGGCCGAAGTTCACACAGATCGACTTGGCGTGACCGATGTGCAGGTAGCCGTTGGGCTCTGGCGGGAAGCGGGTGACGATCTGCGTGTGCTTGCCCGAATCCAGGTCCGCCTGGATGATCGGGCGCAGGAAGTTGACCGGGACGGCAGGTCCGGTCTTGGAATTCGAGGTAGGGTCGACAGTGGGCTTGCTCATAAGATCCTTGAACAGACAGGTTCGTGGCCGGTTGGGGCCAGATAAAACAAAGGGCTTATCATAGCCGAAGCTGTCAAGCCGCTGACAGAGCAGGCTCAAAAACTGCTGCATTTATTGCATGGGCGGTAAAAAACCACCTCGAAATTCCTGCAGGGCACGCTAAACTGCGCGCCTTGGCAGTGTATTGCTGAACGGATGCAGGCGTTGAATACGCCCAACCCCACGAATTCCTTGAAAGAGTAGTGAACATGACTCAAGTCAAACTGAGCACCAACCACGGTGACATCGTCATCGAGCTGAACGCCGAGAAAGCGCCGACCACCGTCGCCAACTTCATCGAGTACGTCAAAGCCGGCCACTACGAAAACACTGTTTTCCACCGTGTCATCGGCAACTTCATGATCCAGGGCGGTGGTTTCGAACCCGGCATGAAAGAAAAGAAAGACAAGCGTGCCAGCATCCAGAACGAAGCGGACAACGGTCTTTCCAACGACAAGTACACCGTCGCCATGGCCCGTACCATGGAGCCGCATTCGGCCTCCGCGCAGTTCTTCATCAACGTGGCTGATAACAGCTTCCTCAACCACAGCGCCAAGACCGTGCAGGGTTGGGGCTACGCGGTATTCGGTAAAGTCACCGAAGGCACCGACGTCGTGGACAAGATCAAGGGTGTTTCCACCACCATGAAATCCGGCCACCAGGACGTACCAGCAGACGACGTGATCATCGAGAAAGCCGAGATCATTGCGTGATATTGCTGATTTCAGACTTACATCTGGAAGAGGAGCGCCCGGATATTACCCGGGCGTTTCTGGGTTTACTCAACGGCCGCGCCCGTAGTGCGCAAGCGTTGTACATCCTGGGAGATTTTTTCGAAGCCTGGATTGGCGACGATGCGATGACCCCGTTCCAGCGCTCCATTTGCGAGGCTCTGCGTGAGCTGAGCGACAGCGGCACCCAGCTATTTTTGATGCATGGCAACCGGGATTTCCTGATCGGCAAGGCATTCTGCAAAGCAGCAGGCGTGACCTTGCTCAAGGACCCCACTGTCGTGCAGTTGCATGGCGAGCCCGTGCTGTTGATGCACGGCGACAGCCTGTGTACCCGCGACCTCGGCTATATGAAGCTGCGGCGCATCCTGCGTAACCCTATCGTGCTGTTTATCCTGCGCCACCTGCCCTTGCGCACCCGCCATAAACTGGCGCGCAAACTGCGCAGTGAAAGCCGTGCGCAAACGCGGATGAAAGCCAACGATATTGTCGATGTGACGCCCGAGGAAGTACCACGGGTGATGCAGCAGTTCGGCGTGCGCACCCTGGTCCACGGCCACACCCACCGCCCGGCCATTCACAAATTGCAGATTGGCGAGCAGGCGGCCAAGCGCATTGTGCTGGGAGACTGGGACAAGCAAGGTTGGGCGTTGCAAGTGGATGAGCAAGGTTTCCAGTTGGCGGCGTTTGACTTCGTCAATCCGCAGTTGGCGTTGCCTGGCGCCTGAGTTACCAACAACACGAATCAAACGGGGGAATGGGCTTGCTCGCGATGAGGGCCCAAAAACCACCCAATCACCCGCGCCGGGCACCGCGCTCGCGCAAATACTCCAGCACCGCAGCCTGCTCCCCGGCAAACTCGATCCGCGCGCCTTTCTTCTCACGCTGGAAGGCGTACATCGGGTCGTAGTACTCGCGCAGCCCGACAATCCAGCCCCGGTGCAAGTCCACACTTCCCGTGCGGGCTTGCTCGGCCAGGGCGTCCTGCATCAGTCCATGCAAATGCTGGTAGCGCTCCCCACCCAGGCGTTTGTGGATATTGGCCAGGCTCTGGGTCAAACGTTCGGCGAACAGGCTCAAACCTGCTTCGCCAAACTCGGCGTTGAACTGTGCGCACAGATCAATGACATAGTCGCGCAAGACCCGCTCGACGCGGTTTTCCAGGCTTTCTTCCAGCCACACCATCGGGTACGCCTGCATGCCCCGATGCAGGTTCAGCGGCAAGGCGCAGCTACCGATCATGCGACTTTCATCCTCAAGCACAAACTGCTCGATACCCCGCGCGCGCTTTTTCAACACGTCCACCGCCAGGCGGTTCTCGAAATCGATATTGGACGGCTGGCCCGTGGCCCGTTTACCAAAACTGGAGCCCCGGTGATTGGCGTAGCCTTCCAGGTCCAGACCATTGTGCAACTGATGGAGCACCTCAGTCTTGCCGCTGCCGGTCAGACCACCCAGCAGGACGAAATCGCACTGCTCGACAGCCTGCTCCACCGTCTCCAGCAAGAACGTACGCATGGCCTTGTAGCCACCGCCAACCCGGGGATAGTCGATACCCGACTCGTCCTTGAGCACCTTCTGCACCAAGTGCGAACGCAAGCCGCCCCGGAAGCAATACAGGTAACCATCAGGGTTGGCCTGGGCAAACGCGGTCCAACGCGCCAGCCGCTCTTGCAAGGTCGCGCCACTGACCAACTGATGCCCCAGCACAATCGCCGCCTGCTGCCCCTGCTGCTTGTAGCAAGTACCCACCCGCTGGCGCTCGTCGTCGATCATCAACGGCAGGTTGACCACGCCGGGGAACGCGCCCTTGACGAACTCAACCGGGGCGCGGGTATCCATCATCGGGCGGTCGTTGAGAAAAATATCGCGGTAATCGGTGATGTCGATGGGCATCAAGACACCTCTACCGCGTTGCTCTGTCGCTCAACCAACTGACCGATAGGCGCAAGGTTAAGCCCCAGCTCGGCGGCCACCGCCAGGAACTCGGCCTCGCCCTGCGGCGTCACGGCCACCAACAGGCCACCGCTGGTTTGCGGGTCGCACAGCACGCGCTTGTGCAACTCCTGGATGCGTCCCAACTGGCTGGCATAGCTGTCGAAATTGCGCAAAGTACCGCCGGGCACACAGCCCTGCTCCAGGTAGTACTCGACCCCCGGCAGGCGTGGGACTTTTTCGTATTCGATCAGGGCAGTCAAACCGCTGCCGTCGGCCATTTCCACCAGATGGCCGAGCAGGCCGAAACCGGTGACGTCGGTCATCGCGGTCACGCCAGCCAGCTTGCCAAAGCGGCTGCCAGGCTTGTTGAGGGTACACATCCAGTCCCGCGCCAGGCCGATATCGGCTTCACGCAGTTTGCCCTTCTTCTCGGCCGTGGTGAGGATGCCGATGCCCAGGGGTTTGGTCAGGTACAAGCGGCAGCCGGCGGTGGCCGTGTCGTTGCGCTTCATATGGCGCTTGTCCACCAGACCGGTGACGGCCAGGCCGAAGATTGGCTCCGGGGCGTCGATGGAATGGCCGCCGGCCAGGGGAATACCCGCCGCGTCGCACACTGAGCGGCCACCGCGAATCACTTCCCGGGCGATTTCCGGGGCCAGTACATTGACCGGCCAGCCGAGAATGGCAATGGCCATCAACGGGTCGCCACCCATCGCGTAGATATCACTGATGGCGTTGGTGGCGGCAATTCGCCCAAAGTCGAAGGGATCGTCAACGATAGGCATGAAAAAGTCAGTGGTGGAGACCACGCCGCGCTCTTCATCGATGGCGTACACCGCCGCATCGTCCCGCGAGGCATTGCCTACCCAGAGCTTGGGGTCGAGGTTCTGCGCGCCGCTGCCGGCGAGGATCACTTCCAGCACCTGTGGCGAAATCTTGCAGCCGCAACCGGCACCGTGGCTGTACTGGGTCAGGCGAATCGGCTCGTTCATGGTGGACCTCAAGCTATCAAGTGCGGGGAGTCTACCAGACAGCAAAAAGCCGGCTGGGCTCTTGAGAGCGCAGCCGGCCTTTGGGGTTCAGCGGTTACTGACGGGCAGCGAGCAAACGCTTGTGCCGATTGCGCCGTGCAATGTTCAGGCACTCGATCGCAGCCGAGAACGCCATGGCCGCGTACACGTAGCCTTTAGGCACGTGGGCACCGAAGCCTTCGGCGATCAGCGTCATGCCGATCATGATCAAAAAGCCCAGGGCCAGCATGACCACGGTCGGGTTGTCGTTGATGAACTTGGCCAGGGGTTCGGCCGCCACCAGCATCACGATCACCGAGGTCACCACCGCAATGATCATGATCGGCAAGTGCTCGGTCATGCCCACGGCGGTAATGATGCTGTCGATGGAGAACACCAGGTCGAGCAACAGGATCTGCCCGATCGCGGCGGCGAAGCCGATGGCCACGACATTGCCAGTGCTGGTTTTCTCTTCGGGTTCCGGGTCCATGCTGTGATGGATCTCGGTGGTGGCCTTCCACACCAGGAACAGGCCGCCGGCGATCAGGATCATGTCCTTCCACGAGAACGCCTGGCCGAACACTTCGAACACCGGTGCAGTCAACTGCACGATGAACGCGATGGTGCTCAACAGACCCAGGCGCAAGACCAACGCCATGCTGATACCGATGCGCCGCGCCTTGGCCCGGTGCTTCTCCGGCAATTTGTTGGTGAGGATCGAGATGAAGATCAGGTTATCGATGCCCAGCACGATTTCCATGACGATCAGGGTTGCCAGCGCCACCCAGGCGGTGGGGCTGGCGGCCAGTTGTAAAAGGTAATCCATAGGTCAGTCCTGACGTTGTGCTGGGAGATTAGGTTTCTTTGGTGTTCGATTCAGACTCTTTAGTTTCCTGATCGTCCTTTTTTTCTGGACTGATCAAGCCTTGTGTCGCTTCACTCAATGCCTGCTCGGCAGCCTTCTGGGTGTCGTCGATCGCTTGCTTGGCCGATTCACTGGCTTTGTCCAGGACCTGCTGCGTGCTTTTTTCGACCTGATCGCAGCCGCTGATCATCACCAATGAAAGCGCAAGCAACGATGCCGCGCCGAAAGAATTGAGTTTCATGATGTATTCCTCGTTAGAACCATTGGGTCCAAGTAGTGGCCCCGCGATAGCGAGGCATTCTATGCAGGTGAACACTTCAGTAAAATTCGTATTTTTCTCGCGTATACTTCGGTTTTTACGAAGTGATGGCCGCCATGCTCAATTACCGACAACTGCATTACTTCTGGGTGGTGGCCAAGACTGGCAGCATCGTGCGCGCCTGTGAGCAGTTGAACCTCACCCCGCAGACCATCAGCGGGCAAATCAGCCTGCTCGAACAGACATTCGGCATCGCCCTGTTTCAACGGGTCGGGCGCCAACTGGAACTCACCGAAGCCGGGCGCCGGGCCCTGCCCTATGCCGAGCAGATGTTCCAGACCGGCAATGAGCTGGAAGCAATGCTGCGCGCCCAGCCCAATGAACAGCAGATCGTGTTTCGCGTCGGCGTGGCGGATGTGGTGCCCAAGTCCATCGTCTATCGACTGATCGCGCCGACCATGGAATTGAGCGAGCCGCTGCGCATTACCTGCCGCGAAGACAAACTGGAACGCCTGTTGGCCGACCTGGCGATCCAGCGCCTGGACCTGGTGATTTCCGACAGCCCGATGCCGACACACCTGGACATCAAGGGCTACAGCCAGAAACTGGGGGAATGTGGCATCAGTTTTTTCGCTACCCAGGCATTGGCTGATAAGCATAGTGGTGATTTCCCACAGTGCCTGCACGGCGCACCGCTGCTGATTCCCGGCGCGGAAACCGTGGTGCGCAGCCGTTTGCAGCGCTGGTTCGCCGAACAGCAGATCCAGCCCAGGATCATCGGCGAATTCGACGATAGCGCCTTGATGCAGGCCTTTGGTCAATCCGGCAGCGGGATTTTCATCGCCCCCAGCGTGATTGCCGATGAAGTGCTGCGCCAGTACGGCGTGGCACTGATTGGTCAGACGGACGCCGTCACCGAGTCGTTCTACGCGATCTCGGTGGAGCGCAAGGTCAAGCACCCCGGCATCGTGGCGATTACCGAAGGTGCGCGGCGCGAGTTGTTCACCTCACTGCCGGTCTAGGCGCAGGCAACCCGAGTCTTGGCGGTCATCAACCACAGGGCCAGCAGGATCGACAGCAGGATAAAGCCGGATGCCGCGAACCCCAGGCTGCCCAGCCCCAGAGTGTCGATCACCCGCCCGCCGACCATCGCCCCCAGGCCAATGCCCAGGTTGGCCCCGGCAATGTTCAGCGACGCCGCGAATGCCGGGGCATGGGGCGCGGCCTTCATCAACCGCACATGGCTGACCAGGAACAGCGCCGCCTGGGTCACGCCCCAAATGCCCATGGCCGCTGCCAGGCCGAGGGTGGAGTGAATCGCCGGCACCAGTGCCACCATGCCGGCGATCATAAAGCCGCAGAACACCATGGACGCGATCAGCGGATGCTTGTCGACCATGCGCCCACCCAACGAGTTGCCGATCAGGCCCACGGCGCCAAAGCCCATCAGGCACCATCCGACCAGCGTGCCGTCGAAGCCGGCCAGACGCTCAAGAATGTCCGCCAGGTAGGTATAAGCGGTGAACATGCCGCTAAATACCAGGATCGACAGTAAAACGTGGCCCTGCATCAAGGGGTTGCGCAGGATCTTGAACTGCGAGCGCAGGGTTACGTCGTCTTTCTTCACCTTCGTCGCCGGCAGATACACCCACAGCAGCAACGCCTTGAGCACCGCCACCACCGCCAGAATGCCAAAAGCAGTGCGCCAGCCGAACATATCGGAGATCAGGGTACCGACCGGAATCCCGAATACGGTGGCGCAGACGATGCCAAAGCCGATCTTGGCAATCGCCCGGCCAGCGTAGTCCGGGCCGACGATATCCACCGCCGTTTCACTGGCCAGGGCCCAGAACACCGGCAACCCCAGCGCCGGAATCAGCCGTGCCACGGCCATCACCCAGATATTCGGCGCCAGGGCCGCCAGGGTATTGGCCGCGCCGAACATCAACAGAATGCTGATAAACAGGCGTTTGCGCTCGAAGCGCGCGAAATACGCGGTAAGAAACGGCCCAAACGCGGCCACGGTGAAGGCAAACAGGGTTACCAGCAAACCGGCCTGGGACACGCTCACATCCAGGTCGCGAGCGATGGACGGCAACAGGCCGACGATCACAAATTCGGTGGTCAACACCGTAAAACCAGCCGCCGACAGCAGCAGGATGGGCAACAACATGAACAACTCCAGAAACGGCGACGCCAGCGTTAGCCCAAGGGCCCGCTGACAGAGAGATAAGAAGAGGATGGCGAATCTTAACAGAATGTGACCAAACCACGCACGGCGCTGGCGACTGAATGCCGCAGCAAACCGGATATTTCCTACAGCATGTTAGACTTCGCGCCCTGCATAGCGCTGCACACATTAAAAAAACTAGAGACAACTCTTTATGACTGCTGCCCCTTCGCTGCTTCAACGCCTCATGCGCGTCAGCCTGGTGACCCAAATTATCATCGGCCTGGTTGCTGGCATCCTACTGGCCCTGCTGTCGCCCAGCGCGGCCCTGTCCACCGCGTTTATCGGCAAGGTATTTGTCTCGGCGCTCAAGGCCGTCGCGCCGATCCTGGTGTTTGTGCTGGTGATGGCCTCGATTGCCAACCACAAGCATGGCCAGGAAACCCATATCCGCCCGATCCTGTTCCTGTACTTGCTGGGTACCTTTTCGGCAGCGGTCGTGGCGGTGATTGCCAGCACCCTGTTCCCGTCGAGCCTGGTCCTGGCCACCCATGACGTGGCCGTCAGCGCGCCGGGCGGTATCGGTGAAGTGCTGCAGAGCCTGCTGCTCAGCGTGGTGGACAACCCGGTCAGCGCCCTGATGAACGCCAACTTCATCGGCATCCTGGCCTGGGCCATCGGCATGGGCATTGCAATTCGCCATGCCGGGCAAACCACGCGCACGGTGCTGGACGACCTGTCCAACGGTGTCACGCTGATCGTGCGCGTAGTGATTCGTTTTGCGCCGCTGGGCATTTTCGGCCTGGTGGCCTCGACCCTCGCCGCTTCTGGCTTCGACGCGTTGCTCGGCTATGCGCACCTGTTGCTGGTACTGATCGGCTGCATGCTGTTCGTGGCCCTGGTGGTCAACCCGGCCATCGTGTTCTGGAAACTGCGTCGCAACCCCTACCCGCTGGTGCTGCTGTGCCTGCGCGAGAGCGGTATCACTGCATTCTTCACCCGTAGTTCGGCGGCCAATATCCCGGTCAACCTGGCGTTGAGTGAACGCCTGGGCCTGCATGAAGACACCTATTCGGTATCGATCCCGTTGGGCGCAACCATCAACATGGCCGGCGCCGCCATCACCATCACCGTGCTGACCCTGGCGGCCGTGCATACCTTGGGCATTGCCGTTGACCTGCCGACTGCCGTGCTGCTCAGCGTGGTGGCTGCGGTGTGTGCCTGTGGCGCATCCGGCGTGGCCGGTGGCTCGTTGCTGTTGATTCCACTGGCGTGCAGCCTGTTCGGCATCCCAAGTGAAATCGCGATGCAAGTGGTAGCCGTGGGCTTCATCATCGGGGTGTTGCAGGATTCGGCGGAGACTGCGCTGAACTCGTCCACTGACGTGTTGTTCACCGCAGCGGCGTGCCTGGGCCAGGAAGACAAGAACCCAGCCTGACACAACAGTGGGCGCTGACTTCTGTAGGAGCTGGCTTGCCTGCGATAGCATCACCTCGGTGCAACTGATAGACCGAGGTGCCTGCATCGCAGGCAAGCCAGCTCCTACAGAGCCAGCGCCCACATTTGTTTTGGGGTGTTACTCAGTACTTAGAACGCGCCCATGTAGTCGCGCTTGCCCACTTCCACACCGTTATGACGCAGCAAAGCGTAAGCGGTGGTGACGTGGAAGAAGAACTGCGGCAGGCCGTAGGTCAGCAGGTAGGACTGGCCGCTGAAGCGTTTTTCTTTCGGGGTGCCTGGGCGGGTGACGATCTCGATACCTTCCTTGCCGTCGATCTGCGCCGGGGTGATGGTGTCGATAAAGGCCAGGACCTTGGCGATCAGCGCTTGCAGGTCAGCGAAAGTGACTTCGCTGTCTTCGTATTTCGGTACTTCGATCTCGGCCAGGCGCGCGGAAACGCCCTTGGCAAAGTCCACGGCGATCTGCACCTGGCGTACCAGCGGGAACATATCCGGGAACAGGCGCGCCTGCAGCAAGGCATTGGGGTCGATGTTCTTGGCAGTGGCGTGGGCCTCGGCCTTGTTCAGCACGTCGCTCAGGGCGTTGAGCATTTGCTTGAAGACTGGGAGGGAAGCGGCGTACAGGGAAATAGTCATGACAGTCTCGACAATAGTGGCGGGGTTGGACAGCGGCGATTATAGCCATGCGCGTCGCTTGTCTTTTATTTTTTCGGGATTAGGCTAGTGGGCTCACAGCATAGGGAAAGCGCGATGACCACCGAGCACGACACCACTTCCTCCGAACCGCGCCTCAACAGCACGGAAATCCGCGTCCTGGGCAGCCTGATCGAAAAACAGGCGACCAACCCGGAAACCTACCCGCTGACCCTCAATGCCCTGGTGCTGGCCTGCAACCAGAAAACCAGCCGGGAGCCTGTGACCAACCTCAGCCAGGGCCAGGTCGGCCAAAGCCTGCGTGCCCTGGAGGGACGGGGTTTTACCAAGCTTGTGATGGGCAGCCGCGCCGATCGCTGGGAACACCGCGTGGACAAGGCCCTGGAATTGGTGCCGGCGCAGGTGATCCTCACTGGCCTGATGTTTCTGCGCGGCCCACAGACGGTCAATGAACTGCTGACCCGCAGCGGGCGCATGCATGACTTTGAAGATGCCGAACAGGTGGTACACCAACTCGAACGCCTGATCGCCCGTAACCTGGCGGTGTTGGTGCCCAAGCAGGCCGGGCAGCGCGAAGATCGCTACACCCATTCCCTGGGCGACCCGGCGGATATCGAGGCGATCCTCGCCGCTCGTGGTAACCCGGCGGAGCGCAGCAGCGCAGGCGCAGTTTCCGTGGAGCGCATCGAAGAGCTGGAGGCGCGGATTGCGGCGCTGGAAGAGCGCCTGTCGCGTCTCGAATAACACCTTGTCCCTTGTAGGAGCGAGCTTGCTCGCTCCTACAGAAAGCAGAATCCGCTTAACTGACTGGCATTAGGGCAAGCCAGCTCCCACATGGATCAACTGTGTTTTTTCAGAGCGATTACTGTCGGGCGAACGCCACCGCTTTCTGAAACTGCTCATCCGTCGGTCGGATGCCGGTGTACAGCACGAACTGCTCCAGCGCCTGGATCGCAATCACTTCCAGGCCAGTAATCACCCGCTTGCCCTGGGCCCGGCCACGCACAATCAGCGGTGTTTCGGCGGGAATCGCCACCACATCGAACACCGTGTCCGCCAAGTCAATCGCAGCAGCCTCAAACGCCAGATCCTCGGCCTGGGCGCCGCCGGTCATGCCGATTGGCGTCACATTGACCAGCATCTGCGGGCGCGTCTCGCCCAATGTCGCCTGCCACGTATACCCCAGGTTGTGCGCCAGGGCCCGGCCGGCGGCTTCGTTACGGGCAACGATCAGGCCATTGGCGTAGCCACCATCGCGCAAGGCACTGGCCACAGCCTTGGCCATGCCGCCACTGCCGTGCAGGGCGAAGGTCGAATCCTTGGGCACGGCATGCTTTTTCAGCAACTGCTCAATGGCAATGTAATCGGTGTTGTAGGCCTTGAGATGGCCGGCGGTGTTGACGATGGTGTTGATCGAAGCGATAGCACGGGCCGAGTCATCCAGTTCATCGACCAGCTCGATGCAGGCCTCCTTGAACGGCATCGACACGCCGCAGCCGCGAATACCCAGGGCGCGGATACCGGCCACGGCGCCGTTTAAATCCTGGCTGCTGAAAGCCTTGTAATAGAAATTGAGCCCCAACTGCTCATACAAATGGTTATGAAAACGTAGGCCGAAATTACCTGGGCGGGCCGACAGTGACATGCACAGTTGGGTATCTTTGTTGGGGTTCATCAACATCCAATGACTCCTTCATCAAGTAAGCAAACCGGTACAGACCTTACACAACCTTTACCTAGTGGCGGTGCTGTTTTCCTGAAATACGTTGTCTTAAAAGTATCCCCGCGACAATCCTTGAGTCTATTGATTGCAGACCACAAGCGCAGGGGCCAACCGAGGAAAGACCATGATGCGTAAAATCCCCAGGATCGCCTTGCTGATCGGTGCGCTCGCTGTAGCCGGCCAAGCTTCCGCCCATGGCGGCGGTTGGGGTGGCCCGGCCGTATTGGGTGCGGTTGTCGGCGCAGCCGTAGTGGGCTCAGTGATCGCCAGCCATGATCGGCCGGTATATGTGCAGCAGCAACCGGTGTATTACCAGCCCCAGCCGGTGTACGCCGCCCCGCCGCCGGTCTATTACCAGCCAGCGCCGGTGTATGTGCAGCAGCCGGTGTATTACCGCCCGGCGCCCGTGTATTACGGGCCACCACGTGGCTACTACGGCCCACCCCACGGCTATTACAGGCGCGGTTGGTAAGCACCGCAAAAAGCCCCGCATGCCAGGCGGGGCTTTTTTATGGGTTGCCGGTCTGAATAAATCTTGCCAAGGTCGCTATGGGGACAACGCTGGCTGTTAAATCCGACATTATCAAGGCCAACGTGCGCTTGCCCAATCGGGGCCTGCGCTGTCATGTTTGTGTCACACGGCACTCTCACTATCGAAACTGTCCATCCCTAACAGGCCATAACAACAAGGACGATCCAGCATGCCCACACAAAATCCGCACCGTACCGCCGGTCTCTGCACGTCGAGCAAAGTCTATAGCGCCTTGACCGAACTCAAGCACCTGGAAGGCCATCGCAGTGCCAAGTTTCTCTCGTTGCTGGCCGAAAACCTGGTCCACAAGGGCCTGCTCAACGAGCAGGAAGTGCTGAACATGCTGGATCAGGTCGTGGACTGAGCGCCTGCGGGCGCAGTCTCGATAACAATGATGTTGACTATCGAGCAGGGTGATTTTCCCTCAAGCGCTGGCCGCCGTAAGGTTACCTCCATCAGCAATGGAGGTAGATATGCCCACTATCCAGATCATGTCCGTCGTCGGCAGTGCCGTCCCCGTCCCTCTTCGGGAGTTGGGTTTGCTGGCCTGCTGGTACTTGGTACGCGACGGTGAAGCCATCAGTGGCCCGCTGACTTCACTGTCGGCTGCGCAAGCGCAAAGCCGCAAGCTTGAAGCTTAAGGCAAACGCACTTGTCGTTTGGTTTCGACAAACAGCGCCCAGCTGGACATGAACAACGCGGCAATCAATGGCCCGATGACAAAACCATTGAGGCCGAAGATCGACAGGCCACCCAGGGTCGAGATCAGGATCAGGTAATCCGGCATCTTGGTGTCCTTGCCCACCAGGATCGGGCGCAGCACGTTGTCCACCAGGCCGATCACAAACACCCCAAACAAGGCCAGCACCACCCCTTGCCAGATTGAACCACTGAGCAGGAAGTACGCGGCTACCGGCCCCCAGACAATTCCCGCGCCCACCGCCGGCAGCAGCGACAGAAACGCCATCAGCACCGCCCAGAGCAATGCACTGGGAATTTCCAGAAACCAGAAAATCAAACCGCCCAATGCGCCCTGGGTCACCGCCACCAGCACGTTGCCCTTGACGGTCGCCCGCACCACGCGGTTGAACTTGAGCTGCAAGCGACGCTTCTGCGGCTCGGCCAGCGGCACCGCCGTACGCACTTTGCGCACCAGTTCGGGGCCGTCGCGTAGCAGGAAGAACAGCAAGTACAGCATGATGAAAAAGCTCACCAGGAAATCAAAGGTGCCCTGGCCAAAGCTGAACGCCTGGCTGGCGAAGAACTGGCTGCCCTGCATCGCGGCCTTGACGATCTTCTCGCGCAGCCCCTCCAGGTTACCCATGCCGAAGCGGTCCAGCAGATGCTGGAAGTAAGGTGGCAGGAAGTTCTTGAACTGTTCGATGTAACCGGCGATATCCAGCCTGCCGCTTTCGACGTTCCGGTACAGCGTCGCGCCCTCCTGCACCAGCAAGGCACTGGTGATGATCACCGGCAAAATCGCGATCACCAGGCACACCATCAAGGTACAGAGCGACGTCAGGTTGCGATTCCAGCCAAACTTGAGCTGCAGGCGCCGCTGCATGGGCGCAAAGATGATCCCGAGGATCACCGCCCAGAACACCGCGCCATAGAACGGCAGCAGGATCCAGAAAAACGCGACGGTCACCATGACCAGCAGCAACAGCAAGGTTTTGAATTGCAGATTCGTTTGGTTCATGTCCGATCCGTGCCAGAAAAACGCCAGGCGCCCAGCGCGCCCTGTTGCTTAGTCCACCGCGCATCGCACGAGTGCCATCTTTATTTCTACAGCGTAGACCCAGATCAATAACCGCCAGGTCCGGCTCGGCTACCCTGCCGCCCTTTTGCGACCTGAATCCCCATGCCCTCTGTTCTTGCCCCCGAATTGCTCGCCCCTGCCGGCACCCTGAAAAACATGCGCTACGCCTTTGCCTACGGTGCCGATGCGGTCTACGCCGGCCAACCGCGCTACAGCTTGCGGGTGCGCAATAACGAGTTCGACCACGCCAACCTGGCCCTGGGCATCGCCGAGGCGCAATCGCGGGGCAAGCGCTTTTATGTGGTGGTCAATATCGCGCCGCACAATGCCAAGCTAAAAACCTTCCTCAAGGACCTGGAACCGGTGATCGCCATGGGCCCGGACGCGCTGATCATGTCCGACCCAGGCTTGATCATGCTCGTGCGCCGGCACTTCCCGCAGATGCCGATCCATCTATCGGTGCAAGCCAACACGGTGAACTGGGCCAGTGTCGAGTTCTGGCAACAGCAAGGCCTCTGCCGGATCATCCTGTCGCGGGAACTGTCCCTGGAAGAAATCGCCGAGATCCGCCAACAGGTACCAGCCATGGAGCTGGAAGTGTTTGTGCATGGCGCGCTGTGCATGGCCTACTCCGGGCGCTGCCTGTTGTCCGGCTATATGAACAAGCGCGACGCCAACCAGGGCACCTGCACCAACGCTTGCCGCTGGAAATACCAGGCCACACCGGCCGAGGAAAACACCGTGGGCGATATCGTCCAGCAGTATCAGCCCGAGCCGACCCTGGGCCTCGGCGCGCCCACCGACCAGGTGTTCCTGCTTCAGGAAGCCAATCGCCCGGACGAACAGATGCCGGCCTTCGAGGACGAGCACGGCACCTACATCATGAACGCCAAGGACTTGCGGGCAGTGCAGCATGTCGAACGCCTGACACAGATGGGCGTGCATTCACTGAAGATCGAAGGCCGCACCAAATCCCACTTCTATGTGGCGCGCACCACCCAGGTGTACCGCCAGGCCATCGATGACGCGGTGGCCGGTCGTGCGTTCGACCGTGGCTTGATGACCAATCTTGAATCCCTGGCCCAGCGCGGCTACACCGAAGGCTTCCTGCGCCGCCATGTGCATGACGAATACCAGAACTACCAGAACGGCAGCTCAGTCTCCGAACGCCAGCAGTTTGTCGGCGAATTGACCGGCGAGCGGCGCGGGGAGTTGGCCGAGGTCAAGGTGAAGAACCGCTTTGCCGTGGGCAATCATCTGGAATTGATGACCCCGGCGGGGAACTTCCATTTTGACCTGGGGCTGATGCACAACGCCAAGGGTGAAGCCATCGAGGTGGCGCCGGGGGATGGGCATACGGTGTATGTGCCGGTGCCGCTGGAAATGGATATCGGGTTTGGGTTGTTGATGCGGGATGTGTAGCGACTGTTAGCAAGCCCACATTCTGAACTGCGAATACATTCAAAATGTGGGCTTGCTCACGAAGAGGCCAGAACAAGCACCGCAATTCCCAAGTCAGATCCTGAACTGCCCCACCAACTGCCCCAACCGCTGCCCCAGGTCCGCCAAGCTGCGGGAGGTCTGTGCGCCCTGCTGGGTCTCATCCGCCACGCTGTCCACCGCTACGGCAATCTGATGCACGCTGCGGTTGATCTCTTCGGCCACGGCGGTTTGTTCTTCGGCGGCACTGGCAATCTGCGCGTTCATCGTGTTGATGGTGCCGATCAGTTGCGCCATGGTATCGAGGGACGCCCCGGCTTCGTTGGCCTGGGCCGAGGTGCCCTCACCGGCATCGCTGGAACGGCGCATGGACTCCACGGCGGCCTCGGTACCCTTTTGCAGGCGGTCGATCATGCCCTGGATTTCCTGGGTACTTTGCTGGGTGCGGCTGGCCAGCGCACGCACCTCATCGGCCACCACCGCAAACCCACGCCCGGCTTCACCGGCACGCGCCGCTTCAATGGCCGCGTTGAGGGCCAGCAGGTTGGTCTGCTCGGCAATCGAACGGATCACCCCGAGCACGCTGACAATCGATGACACGTCCTGTTGCAGGCTATCGAGGGATACGCCACTGCTGCGGATGTCACTCACCAACGCATGAATCTGCGCAATGCTGCCATCCACCACGCGCTTGGCGCTCTGGCCTTCTACGTCAGTCTGTTGCGCCGCCACCGCGGCGCCCTGGGCGCTGCGGGCCACTTCATGGGCCGCAGAGGACATTTCATTGATCGCCGTCGCCACCTGATCGGTCTCCTGGCGCTGACGCTCCATGGCCTGTTCCGAACGCTGGGCTTGCTCGGACACCTGGCTGACCAGGCCGGTCAGTTGCGACGTCATGTCGGTGATCTGGCGCACCAGACCATGGATCTTGTCGACAAACCGGTTGAACGAGCCTGCCAATTCGCCCAGCTCATCCTGGCTGGTGATCGCCAGGCGCCGGGTCAAATCACCTTCGCCGGCAGCGATGTCATCGAGGTTGGCCTTCATCAGGTGCAACGGCCGCAGGATGGTATTGGCCAGCACCATGCCCACCGCAGCGATCAGCAACAGCAGGACCACGGCGATCCCGATGATGCTCAACAGCACCCCTTCCATACGTTCGTTGACCTTGGCCTCGACCTCGCTGACCAGGGCATCGATACCGTCCAGGTTGACCGACGTACCAATCACCATGTCCCACTTGGGCAGGTATTCGGTGTAGCCGAGCTTGGGCACCAGTTCGGTTTGCCCCGGTTGCGTGGAACTGTATTGCAGGTAATGGGTGCCGTCCTTGCCGACCTTCACCAGGTCGCGGTTGACGTAGACGCCATTAGGGTCGCGATTGTCCTTGAAGCTTTTGCCTACGCCATCGGGGCTATTACCCTTGAACAGGCGGATGGTTTCCGAGTCGTAGCCAAAGAAGTAGCCGTCCTTGCCGTAGGTCGTGTTGGATAACAGCTTGACCACTTGCGCCCGCGCCTGCGTATCACCAGGGGTGGCGGCGTCGTACAGCGGTTTGATAGTGGTCATCGCCACTTCTACATAACTTTGCAGGGTGGCCTTGGCGTTGTTGAGCAGGCGCTGGCGGGTTTCGGCCACCTCGGTGCGCGCCTGCTCCTTGAGGATCCACACCGTGGTCAGGCTGATGACCACGGCAAACAACAACACCGGCAGGACGGCGAGGGACAGGACTTTGGCCTTCAGACTCAGACGCATGGATCTTCTCTCTTCTCGGGCAATGTTAAGAGGTTAACGGCCCTGTGAGAGAAAACTGTAGGAGCGAGCTTGCTCGCGAAAAAGCTCGGCAATAACACCGGCATCCTGGATGGGCGCGGTGCCCTTGAGTCCTTCGCGAGCAAGCTCGCTCCTACAGGAGAGGTCAGAGAGTCATCGCGGCAAACCAGCCGAACACCAGCAACGGCAGGTTGTAGTGCAGGAACGTCGGGACCACGGTGTCCCAGATGTGGTGATGCTGGCCGTCGATATTCAAACCCGAGGTCGGCCCCAGGGTCGAGTCCGAAGCTGGCGAACCGGCGTCACCGAGGGCCCCGGCGGTACCGACGATGCACACAATGGCCAGCGGGCTGAAGCCCAGTTGCACACACAACGGCACAAAAATCGCTGCGAGGATCGGCACCGTGGAGAACGACGAGCCAATGCCCATGGTCACCAGCAAGCCCACCAGCAACATCAACAGCGCACCCACGCCACGGCTGTGGCCGATGAAGGCGGCGGAGGATTCCACCAGGGTCTGCACCTGGCCGGTGGCCTTGAGCACTTCGGCAAACCCCGAGGCGGCGATCATGATGAAGCCGATCATCGCCATCATCTTCATGCCTTCGGTGAACAGATCATCAGTGTCGCGCCAGCGCACGATGCCCGATACCGAGAAGATCAGGAAACCGGCCAGGGCACCGACGATCATCGAGTCCAGCCACAACTGGATGATAAACGCCGAGGCAATGGCCACCCCGGCCACCAACAGAGTCAGCGGGTTGTATTGCACCGCTACTTGTTCGACCCGTTCGATCTTCTCCAGGTCGTAGACGCGCTTTTTGCGGTAGCTGATAAACACCGCGACCAACAGGCCGAACACCATGCCCAACGCCGGGATGCCCATGGCGTGGGTGACGTTGACCTGGCTGATATCCACGCCGCTCTTGGCGACATTGGCCAGCAGGATCTGGTTGAGGAAAATATTGCCAAACCCTACCGGCAGGAACATGTACGGGGTGATCAGGCCAAAGGTCATGACGCAGGCGATCAGGCGCCGGTCAATCTGCAACTTGGTCAGCACATACAGCAGCGGCGGCACCAGCAGTGGGATAAAGGCGATATGGATCGGCAGGATGTTCTGCGAGGCAATCGCCACCGCCCCCAGCAGGCAGATCAGCAGCCATTTGACGTGATTGCCGCCGCTCGCCTCCTGGCGCCCCACCAGCAGCAGGGCCTTGTCCGCCAGGGCATGGGCCAGGCCGGACTTGGCAATCGCCACGGCGAAAGCGCCGAGCAATGCGTAGGACAGCGCCACCGTGGCACCGCCGCCCAGACCGCTGTTGAATGCGCTGAGCGTCGCGTCGATCCCAAGACCGCCGGTCAAGCCGCCGACCAGGGCGCCGACGATGATCGCGATGACCACATGCACGCGGGACAGGCTGAGCACCAGCATGGTACCAACCGCGGCGATTACTGCGTTAATCATGGTTACCTCAAGACAGAAACGTAATGCAGGAGCGAGCTTGCTCGCGAATAACCCAAGAACGCCGCGATCAACCGGCAAACCAGCATGATCGTTCACGATCTTCGCGAGCAAGCTCGCGCCTACCAAAAACACACGCCAGGGCCTCGCCCGCCGGGGTAACGGCAGTGTGGACGCCAGCAGAAAAGGAGTTTTATTAGAGGGCGCGCACTTTGCAGCAGCAGGCGCGCCATGTCAAAGCGCGACGTCGCAGACAGAATTCAATTGAGCGTATGAATAAAGAAAAAAACCGTGCGGCCGATACAACGGATCATCTCTGTCGTAACGAAAGGTTAAGGATCTCCATGTCGCTCAGGCAGCTGTCCATTCAATGGAAAATCACCCTCCTCGCCGGCCTTTGTCTGCTGGGCATCGTGACCCTGCTGGTGGGCCTTTCGCTGTATCGGATGGACCAGAGCTCGCAACGCGTCCAGGCCTCCAGCACCGAGATGCTCAACGTCGCGGCCCAATCGCGCATCGAAGCCCAAGGTGAAGTCCAGGCCCTGGGCATTCGCCAGCAGTTTATGGATGCCTACCAGTACGGCCATGGCTTTTCGCGCCAGGTGCTGTTTTTGCGCGAACAGGCCGAGAAACGCTTCCTCGATGCCTTCGACCTGCGTGAAGACCTGACCCGCCAGGTCAAGGCCGCCCTGCAAGCCAACCCGGACCTGCTGGGCCTGTCCCTGGTCTTCGAAGCCAATGCCCTGGATGGCAAGGATGAGCTGTTCGCCGGTCAACAGGAGCTGGGCAGCAACGAAAAAGGCCGCTTCGCCCTGTACTGGTCACAGCCGACACCCGGCACACTGACTTCGATGGCGCTGCCGGAAAGCGACATGTCCGACACCAGCATCGGCCCCAGCGGCGAAAAGGCCAACACGTGGTTCACCTGCCCGCGTACCACGCTCAAACCGTGTGTGATCGAGCCGTACTTCTATGTGATCGACGGGCAAAACGTATTGCTGACCAGCATCGTGTTCCCGCTCACGGTCAATGGCAAAGTCATCGCCTCGCTGTCGGTGGACATCAACCTCAACAGCTTGCAGGCCGTCAGCCAGAACGCCAGCCGCAAGCTCTATGACGGCCAGACCCGTGTCAGCATCATCAGCCCGGTGGGTTTGCTCGCTGGCTACAGCCCGGATGCAAGCAAGCTCAGCCAGCGCCTGGACAGCGTCGACACCACCAGCGGTGCGCAATTGATCAGCGCCATGGCCAACAGCACCCAGACCTTTAGCCTGCGCACCGATCATCAGCTCAAGGTGCTGGCACCGTTTCAGCCGATTCCCGACGGCAAGTCGTGGGGTGTGTTGCTGGATGTCCCGGAAAAAGTCCTGATCGGCCCCGCGCAAGCGCTCAAGGCCGAACTGGATGCCGACAACACCAAAGGCACCCTGCTGGAACTGGGCCTGGGTTTGCTGGCCGCAATTGTCGGCCTGTTGCTGGTGTGGCTGATGGCCCGCAGCGTCACCCGGCCAATCCTCGGTGTGGCCCATATGCTGGAAGATATCGCCAGCGGCGAAGGCGACCTGACCCGACGCCTGGCCTACGACAAGCGCGACGAACTCGGTGAACTGGCGAGTTGGTTCAACCGCTTCCTCGACAAACTGCAACCGATCATTGCCGAGGTCAAACGTTCGGTGCAGGACGCGCGCAGCACCGCCGACCAATCAGCGGCCATTGCCAGCCAGACCAGCGCCGGCATGGACCAGCAATACCGCCAGGTCGACCAGGTAGCCACCGCCTCCCACGAAATGAGCGCCACCGCCCAGGATGTGGCCCGCAGCGCCGCACAGGCCGCACAGGCCGCCCGCGATGCCGACCAGGCCACCCGCGAAGGCCTGACCGTGATCGACCGCACCACCGCCAGCATCGGCGCCCTGGCGGCAGATATGAGCACGGCCATGACCCAGGTCGAAGGCCTGGCAGCCAATAGCGAACAGATCGGTTCCGTCCTGGAAGTGATCCGCGCGATTGCCGAGCAGACCAACTTGCTGGCGCTCAACGCCGCCATTGAGGCGGCCCGCGCCGGTGAGGCTGGCCGTGGCTTTGCGGTGGTGGCGGATGAGGTGCGCAACCTCGCCCGACGCACCCAGGAGTCGGTGGAGGAAACCCGCCAGGTGATCGAGCAGTTGCAGAGCGGCACCCGGGAAGTGGTGGGTTCCATGAACAACAGCCATCGCCAGGCCCAGGGCAGTGTCGAGCAGGTGGGCCAGGCCGTTACGGCATTGCGCCAGATCGGCGATGCGGTGACGGTGATCAGCGACATGAACCTGCAGATCGCCAGCGCCGCCGAGCAGCAAAGCGCGGTGGCCGAGGAGATCAACAGCAACGTGGCGACCATTCGCGACGTGACCGAGTCGCTGTCGGGCCAGGCCAATGAATCGGCGCGGGTCAGCCAGACGCTCAACAGCCTGGCCAATCAACAGCAAGGCTTGATGGACCAGTTCCGGGTTTGAGGGTGATTTAACTGGCGCTGTACGGCGCCAGCTCACAACTCCAGAGCTCCACCGCCGGCTGGCGCGCCTGTGGCGGGCCGAGCCAGGTGCTCATCGACTGGCAACGCTGGTTGAAACACAGTTGATAATCCCCGGCTTCGGGTGTTCGCCCCAGGCGCAGGGGTTGCAGCGGGGGCAGTTGACGCTGGTAATGCCAACTGCCCTCGCGCAGTTCGGCGCCGTGCGGAATTTCCATACCGGCCCCGGAACCCTTGACCCGCGCCTCGCCCAACACCAGCCCCTCGGGTCTCACGCGGTAATCCTCCTCCCAGCGTACTTGCTCAATCGTATGCGTCCAGGCCAGGGTGAAGGCCGGCGTGGGCACCTGTGCCCACACCGTGCCCGCCAAGCCCAGACACAGGCCGATCACACCGTAGCCGCTTGGGCACGATGGGCACGCCAGCAGTGCTGCGCGATCAACAATGCCGCCAGGGCAAAGCCGATTTCATCGCTTAACGGCGTTGCCAGAATCAGGCTGGCGCCGGCGGCAAAGCCCAGCAAGCGCTCCCACCCGCTCAGCCTGGCCTGCAAGTAACCGGTAAACGCAGCGCCCCAGATGCCAATGGCCAGCAACGCCTTGGCCACCACATAAAAAGTGGCCAGCAGGCTATCGCCCTGCAGCATCAGTGCCGGTTCGTACACCGCCATAAACGGCACGACAAACCCGGCAACGGCGATGCGCACCGCCCAGAAGCTGATCTTCAGGCCGCTCTCCCGGGCAATCGGTGCCGCCGCGAAACAGGCCAGCGCCACCGGCGGCGTGAGGTCGGCCATGATGCCGAAATAGAACACGAACATATGCGACACAATCAGCGGCACGCCCAGGTCCAACAGTGCCGGGGCGGCAATCGAGCTGGTGATGATGTAGTTGGGAATCGTCGGTATGCCCATGCCCAGCACCAGGCAGGTCAGCATGGTGAGCACCAGCGAGAGGAACAGATTGTCCTGGCCGATGGCGAGGATGTAGCCGGCAAAGGTCGAGGCCACCCCGGTCAGCGACACCACCCCGATGATCACCCCCACCAGCGCGCAGGCGATCCCCACCGGTACTGCATGGCGTGCGCCTTCAACCAGAGCATGCAGGCAGATTGTCAGGGTGTCGCGGCCGCCCTTGATGAACCAGCACACCGCCACCAACAGCGCCACTACCCCGAATACCATGCCGATACCCAGCCGGAAGAAGCCCGCGCACAGCACGCCCAGGACGATCCAGAAGACAAAGCGCATGGCCGTGGACGACACCCGCAGGATGATCGCCGAGCCAAGAATCACAATGGACGTGAGGGCCAGGCCGACCATGCCGGAGAACAACGGGGTGCGCCCGGAGAACAGCAGGTAGATCAGCACAAACAGCGGAATCAGCAGGTACCAGCGCTGCTTCACCGCCGCCCAGGGGTTCGGACACTCATCCTTGGGCAAGCCACACAGGTTGGAGCGCTTGGCTTCCAGGTGAACCATCCAGAATACCGAGCCGAAGTACAACAGGGCCGGAATCAGCGCGGCCTTGGCCACCTCGAAAAACGGCACGTTGATCGTCTCGGCCATGATAAAGGCCACAGCGCCCATGATCGGCGGCATGATCTGGCTGCCCATCGACGCGGTCGCCTCCACGCCACCGGCAAACGCCGACTTATAGCCGAAACGCTTCATCAACGGGATGGTGAACTGGCCGGTGGTGACCACGTTGGCCACACCTGAACCGGTGATCGTGCCCATCAGCGCGGAGGACACCACCGAAACCTTGGCCGGGCCACCGAGCTTGTGGCCGAACAGGCCCATGGCGAAGTCGGTGAACAGCCTGATCATCCCTGCCTGTTCGAGAAACGCGCCGAACAGGATGAACAGGAAGATATACGTGGCCGATACGTAGGTCGGAGTGCCGTACAGCCCTTCGGTGCCAAAGGCCAGTTGGTTGACGATCTGGTCAATGGCATAGCCACGGTGCATCAACTCGCCCGGCAGGTACTGGCCGAACAGGCCATAGGCCAGAAACAGCGCACAGATCAGCGGCAAGGCAATGCCCATCACCCGTCGCGCGGCTTCGAATACCAGCACGATCAGCACCAGGCCTGCGACCATGTCGCTACGGGTCAGGTCGCCGGAGCGTTGAATCAGGTCGGCCTCGAAATACCACTGGTAGAACGCCGTCGCCATCCCCGCAAGGCCCAGTAGCCAGGCCATTGGCTGCCAAGGCTGCTCCTTGCCACGCGCCGGAAAGCACAGAAACACCACCAGCAGCAGAAAGCCCACATGCACGGCACGCAGAATCTGGCTGGATACCGGGTGAAAGGCTGCAGTGATGATCTGGAAGATGGAAAACAGTAGCGCGACATAGAACAGCGCTCTCGGCCAACTGCCGGGATTGGCGGCGAGGCCTTGGTCCTGCTCGCTCATGGGGTCACTCCCTGGTTACAACGTCGATGTGCGAACAAGACCCGCGCGCGGTGGGCGCCGGTTTTGTTCGCAGAGCCAGCACATGGCCGGAGCGGTTGACGCGGGCAAAGCGCCCTACTGTCCCGTCACTTACAGCGCGCCCGCTTCCTTGTAGAACCGCTCGGCGCCAGGGTGCAGCGGGATCGGCAGGCCCTTGGCCGCGCCTTCGAGCTTGATGTCCTTGGCGGCCGAGTGAGCGTTACCCAGGCGGTCGAGGTTGTTGAACATGAGTTTGGTCATCTGGTAGGCGACGTCATCGGACACGCCATCATGGCTGACCAGCAGGTTGGTGATGGCCACGGTCGGAACATCGCTGTCCTGGCCGTCGTAGGTGCCCGCCGGGATCGAGGCCGCCTGGTAAGCCGCGTTATCGATCTTCGCAGTGACATCCGCCGGAATGGCCACGAAGGTGATCGGCATAGTCGCGGCCAGGTCGCGGATCGCCGCCATGCCCAGGCCCGAAGACTGCAAAGTGGCGTCCAACTGACGGTTCTTGATCAGCTCGACCGATTCGGCGTACGGCAGGAACTCGACCTTGCCCATGTCTTCGTAGCTCAGGCCGGCGGCCTTGAAGATGGCGCGGGCATTCAGTTCGGTACCGGACTTCGGCGCGCCGACGGAAATGCGCTTGTTTTTCAGGTCGGCCAGGGTGGTGATGCCCGACTCCTTGCTGGCGACAACCTGGATGTAGTTCGGATAGGTACCGGCAATCGCCCGCAGCTTTTTCAGTGGCGTCTTGAAGCCGGCGTCTTCCACGCCATTCCAGGCATCGGCTACCGAGTCGCCGAGGGCAAAGGCCAGCTCACCGCGACCGGCTTGCAGCAGGTTGAGGTTTTCCACCGACGCCTTGGTGGCCTGTACCGAGGTCTTCGAGCCCTCGATACCGTTGCTGTATAACTGCGACAAGGCCACGCCAATCGGGTAATACACGCCACTGGTGCCACCGGTCAGTACGTTGATAAAGGTCGGGGCGGCGAGCGCCGAGGAACTGGCGGCAAGGGCTGCGGCAGCAGCAAACAGACTGAAGCGTTTGGTCATTCGCATGGGTTCACCTTTTATCTTTCTTATTAGGTGCCGAGCAGCCGAGTATCTGGCTGACGAGCGCAATGGCAGATGCCGTGCCTGCAAGCCTGGGAAACTTGCTTGGCACGGCTAGCCAGGTCGTTGTTATATGCGAAATTGTCCCGCCCAGGCGCCGCAAGAAAAGTCTTGTTGCAAATCGGCTCCCCACATTGATGGCCTTTCGGCCAATCAGGTTGGGCGTCGAGGCAACTCGATCAGCACCTTGAGGCCGCCCAGTTCACTCTCGTGCAACTGCAACGCGCCCCCCCACACCTCGACGATATCGCGCACGATGCCCAACCCCAGGCCGTGTCCATGGGTTTGTTCGTCCAGGCGGGTACCACGGCTGAAAACCTGGTCACGCTGACTCTCGGGAATGCCCGGGCCGTCATCCTCGACGATCAATTGGTAATTGTGCGCAGTCTGCTCAATGCTCAGGCGCACTTCGGCATCCGCCCATTTACAGGCGTTGTCCAGCAGATTGCCCAGCAGCTCCAGCAAGTCTTCGCGGTCCCACGGCAATTGCAGGCCAGGGCGCACGTGGTAGCTCAAGTCCAGGTGCTCGCCGTGGATCATATTCAGGGTCGCCAGCAGGCCCGGCAGTTCACTGTCGCAGTCGAACAATGCACCAGGCAGGGTTTCACCGGCCAGACGCGCGCGGTTGAGTTCACGGTTGAGCCGCTGCTGCACTTGCGTCAATTGTTCGCGAAGCAGCTTGGCCAACTGTGGCCGGTCCTTGAGCTGCTCGCTGGACGCCACGCTCAGTAACACCGCCAATGGGGTTTTCAGGGCATGGCCGAGGTTGCCCAAGGCATTGCGTGAGCGCTTGAGGCTGTCTTCGGTATGGGCCAACAGGTGATTGATCTGCGCCACCAGCGGTTCCAGCTCCACTGGCACCTGGGTATCCAGTTGAGAGCGCTGGCCTTGCTGCAACTGCGCAATCTGCTCGCGGGCGGTTTCCAGTGGGCGCAGCGCCCGGCGCACAGTGACACGCTGCAGAACCAGGATCAGCAGTAACGCCGCCAACCCGAGGACCAGGCCAACTTGGCGCATCAGGCGAAAACTTTCCCTGACAGGTGTGTAGTCCTGGGCCACGCTGATCGAAATCGCCTGGCCAAACCGTTTGTAGTCCGAGCGCAATATCAATAATTGCTGGCCTTCGGGCCCCAACTGCAGATTACCCTTCAAGCCAGCCTGGGGCAGTTGCGGCAGCTCCTGGTCCCACAGTGAGCGGGAGCGCCAGTGGTTGTCACTGAAGTCGATACGAAAATAATGCCCGGAGAACGGCCGTTGATAGGCCGGCGACAAGCGTTGCTCATCCAGTTGCACACCACCTGGGCCGCGCACCAGGGCCACCAGCAGGTTTTCGCTGTCGTTGCGCAGGCCAGCCTCCAGGTAGCGCTGCAGGCCCATTTCGAACAGCCACAGGCTGGTTTGCGCCAGCACCAGGCCGACGATCACCATCACGCTGATCAGCCCCAGGCTCAGCCGCCGCTGGATCGACCTCACGTGGGGCTGGCGCCAAAGCGATAACCCTGGCCGCGCCGGGTTTCAATTACGCTACGGCCGAGCTTGCGCCGCAGGTGGTTGACATGGACTTCGAGGACGTTGGAGTCACGTTCGGTTTCACCGTCATACAAATGTTCGGCCAAATGGCTTTTCGACAGGATCTGCTCGGGATGCAGCATGAAGTAGCGCAGCAGGCGAAACTCGGCAGCGGTCAGTTGCACCTCGGCACCGTCGCGTATCACGCACTGGCGGCCTTCATCCAGGTGCAGGCCGGCCGCCTGTAGCGTCGGCTGGTTGGCCTGGCCATGGGAACGGCGCAACAGGGCCTGGATGCGCAGGTGCAACTCCTCGGGGTGAAACGGCTTGCTCAAGTAATCGTCGGCCCCGGCCTTGAGCCCTTCGATGCGCTCGGCCCAGGAGTCGCGGGCGGTGAGGATCAATACCGGGGTCGCCAGGGCAGCGGCGCGCCATTGGCTCAGCACCTCAAGCCCCGGCAACCCGGGCAGGCCGAGGTCAAGGATGATCAGGTCGTAAGGCTCGCTGCGCCCCTGATACACCGCATCGCGACCGTCCGCCAGCCAATCCACCGCATAGCCCTGGGTTTTGAGCCCGGCCATCAACTCATCGGCCAGGGGCACGTGGTCTTCCACCAGAAGCAGGCGCATCAGTCATCTTCCTCGTCTTTAAGCAGTACGCCGGTGGTCGCGTCCAGTTTGATTTCCCGAACCACGCCGTCGGTGGTCACCAGCTCCACTTCATAGACGTAACTACCGTGTTTACTCTCAAGCTCGGCCTCCAGCAACCGGGAGCCGGCATGCCGCGCCATGGCCTGCTGCAACAGTTGTTCAAGGGGCAGGATCACCCCTTGCTGGCGCAGCGCCAGGGCTTCGTCCTGATTGAGGTCCCGGGCAGCCACCACCGAGCAAAAGGCCAGGAGCACCAGCGCCAGTCGACTGCCGGTGCGTAGATTTACCTTCATTACGTATCCTGATGATCCTTGAGGACTTGCCCGGTGACCGCGTCCAATTCCACATCCCACTCCACACCTTGGGCATCGCGCAGGTCAACCTGGTAAATATACTTGCCGTACTCCTGTTCCAGCTCGGTCTCATGCACGGTGCCGCCAGGATGTTTGGCCAGGGCAGCGGCATTGAGCTTCTCGAAAGACTGGATGGTACCAGCGTCACGCAATTTCAGCGCTTCATCCGGCCCCAGGTCCCGCGCCTGAGCCAGGCCGGTGGTGAGGGCGATGATACTGGCGGCAATAGTTGCCGTGAGGATTTTCATGATGATTCTCCATTTCAGGATGTTTTGCCTACGGCCCCCACAGTACGGATCGCAACTTAACTGAAACTGAATTGCCATCATGGCAATTATCCCACAACACCTTGCCAGGCCCTGGGGAAGATTTCCTATACTGCCCCGCTCGCCTGCACAGAGATCGGTATGACGGCCATCCACATCAAGTTCCCAGCCCTGACGATCAAGGCTGGCCAGCGCGCCTTTTCACGCATTCGCGAGCAAGGCCTCAAACCTCAAGACGTGGGCATCCTGCCCGGCGCGGCCGGTGGCCCCAAGGCATTGGGGATCCAGGGCCTGGACTTGGCGCTGTTCGGTGACTGGCTGGCGCGCGCGCCCCGCGAGCGCTCGCTGATGGGTGCGTCCATCGGTTCCTGGCGCTTTGCCAGCGCCTGCCTGCCCGACCCGGTGCAGGGTCTGCTCGATCTCGGTCGCCTGTACAACGAGCAACGCTTTGCCAAGGGCGTGACCATGGCCGAGGTCAGCCAGAGCTGCCAGCGCATGCTCGATGACCTGCTGGCCGGCCGCGATGCGATGCTTCTGGCCAACCCGCACTATCGCCTGAACATCGTTGTCGTCAAAAGCCATGGCCTGCTGGCCGACGACCACCGTGGCCGCCTGGGCCTGGGACTGTCCTCGGTGATCGCCGACAACCTGCGCGGCCGTGCGCGACTGTCCCGGCATTTTGAGCGACTGATCATCCACGACCCGCGCCAGGCGCCACCCCTGCACCCGCTCAAGGACTTCCCTTCACGCTTTCTCGACCTGGAACTGGGCAACCTGCGCCAGGCATTGCTGGCGTCCGGTTCGATCCCGATGGTCATGCAAGGCGTGCGCGACTTGCCGGGCGCCGGTGCTGGCACCTATCGCGATGGCGGCCTGCTGGACTACCACCTCGACCTGCCCTACCACGGCGATGACATTGTGCTGTACCCGCACTTCACCGATCGGGTCATCCCCGGCTGGTTCGACAAGAGCCTGCCCTGGCGGCGCAGCAACCCGCAGGGCTTGCAGGATGTGTTGCTAGTGGCCCCGTCACGGGACTATCTGGCCCGCCTGCCCCACGGCAAATTGCCGGATCGAAGCGACTTCAAGCGCTTTCTGGGGGACGACGCCCGCCGCAATCAGTACTGGCAAACCGCAATGAGTGAAAGCCAGCGCTTGGGTGATGAATTCCTTGAATTGGTCGATAGCGGCAGATTGGGCGAGCGCCTGATCGAGCTCTGAATTGCCTGCCGCAAGCACGGCTAATTATTTTTCGAAAGAAATTATTGTAATTAGATAATTATTCATGGATTATTCTTCCATCAGCCCGTATGGATCTACCCATGAACAATCATCTCGACTCCATCTCCACCAACACCCGACTGCGATCCATCGGGGCATTTGCCGCGCTGCTGGCATGGTGCGTCGCATTGATCGAGTTCGGCGCGCCCATTTTGTTCTGGGTCTTCGACTTTCCCAGCGCCCTGGCGGACTACATGAAGACCTACGGCGAACAGATGCCTTTGTTGCTGGCACCCGGCTATCAGCCATCTTCGCTGGCCATGGGCCTGGCCCTGGCATTGGAAATGCTGCCCATCAGCCTGACGATTGTTGCACTGGTGCTCACCGGGCTGTTTTTCATGGGTATTTCCAAAGGTAATATCTGGACCGAGTCAAACATCAGAATGCTGTGGTGGATGGGCTTACTGTTTATTATTAACCCCCTGCTGACCCCCATTATTGAGACGCTTCAAGGGCTGGCCTTTGCTATCGATATGCCACCCAATGAGCGAAGCATCAGCATCGGCATTGGTATTTCGTCCCAAGCCATCTATGGAATACTGCAAGGCATATTCCTTTGCGCATTTTCACTCATAGTGGCTGAGTCAAAAGTTATCAACGATGAAAACAAAAGCATCATCTAAACCATGACCATCATTATTCGTTTGGACGTCATGATGGCGAAGAAAAAGATCCGCTCCAACCAGCTTGCAGAAGCCATTGGGATTACGGAAGCCAATCTGTCGCTATTGAAAAACGGAAAAATCAAAGGCTTTAAACTCGAAACCCTGAACAAGCTCTGTATCGCCCTGGATTGCCAGCCCGGCGACTTGCTGGAGTTCGAGTCTGAAGAGCCCTAGGCCCTGGACTGTACTACCTGGCTCTTGGGCAGCCTTGTAAAACACTGATCAACTTAAAGCGGACCTTTTCCTATGAAACCCATGAAGTTCCTGGGCCTCTTCACTATCGTCCTGATGACTGGCGGATGCAGCAACACCAGTTTCAACCCTTCCTCGTTCAAGGTTTATGAACCTGGCACGCAGTTTGGCAACCGCTACGGTTCTTCTACCTGGCTGGAAACTCCTTGCCGTAAACGTGGCTGCGACAACAACAAGTTGTTCTTTAATCCAGCCCAACCGGAATCAACCATGGAAAACACTCATCATGGGTTTTAACAACAAAACATGTAGCCTTTTTTTGTTGCTGCTTTTGGCACTAGGCCATGCAAACGCGCAAGACCTGCCCAATCCGTCGCTTCTCACTCGGTATGGCGTCACCGAGGATCAATTGCCAGCAGCCCCCACCGCCCCGGTACTGAACCCCGAGCCGACGAAAAGCCGCTTTGCGATTCAGCCCGAACGGCCATTGATCAGAGTGGAGAAAAATGGCGACCTGGTGTCCGAAACCACCGGCAATATCAGCATTGATAACGCCGTCGCCCTAGGGCAGGAGCAGTGCGCACGCGCGTATGCAGAACTGGAGCGCCGAGGGTCGCAGCGCGCACTGCCGTGCGGTGATGGGGTCAAGGTCAGTACAACGGTATGGTCCCAGGAATAACCGGACTTTACACACACCGCCAGATCGCTTGATAAAACAGGTTAGAATGCGCACCACGTCGCTCGCCCGGGCCCATCAAGCGCCCACCCGATACTGACAATCGCACATCGCCCTAGAAACTCCTGCCTTACAGGTCATACCGTGGAAATTTTCAAAGAGTTCACATTCGAGTCCGCCCACCGCTTGCCTCACGTCCCCGAAGGCCACAAATGCGGGCGCCTGCACGGTCACTCGTTCAAGGTGGCCATCCACCTGAGCGGCGACCTCGATCCGCATACCGGCTGGATCCGTGACTTCTCAGAGATCAAGGCGATTTTCAAGCCGCTCTACGAGCGCCTCGACCATAACTACCTCAACGACATCCCCGGCCTGGAAAACCCTACCAGCGAAGTGCTGGCCAAGTGGATCTGGAACGAGTTGAAGCCGTTGCTGCCAGAGCTGAGCGCCATCCGTATTCATGAAACCTGCACCAGCGGTTGCATTTATCGCGGAGAGTAAGGCGATGAGTTGAAAAAACCACCCACAGCGGTGGTTTTTTTGTACCCGTCGTTCAGGCAGCCTCGAATGTAAAGCGAGCTTGACATATACTGATCGCCCCTCCAATGTAAAGCACCCTTTACTTTCAGAGGTTCCTATGTCGATCAAACGCTACCTGGTGGAGTTCTTCATTGCCCTGGCCGCCTACCTGGCTGCCGTGCTCGTCAGCACCCACTTCCTGGCCGATGCTCCCGAAGGGTCCGGGAAAATCGCCCTAGCCCTGGTTCCGGTCATCCCGCTGATTGCCTTGGCCTTCGTGGTGATCCGTCAATTGGGCCGGATGGATGAAATGGGCCGCAAGATTCAATTGGAAGCTCTGGGCATCGCGTTCATCTGCACGGCGCTGATCACTTTCAGTTATGGCTTCCTGGAAACCGCCGGCCTGCCACGCCTGTCGATGTTTTTTGTATGGCCCCTCATGGGCGGTATCTGGGCAGTGGCCACGGTGATCGGCGCAAGGCGTTATCGATGAACAACCTGATGCGCGAACTGCGCACCGAACGGGGCTGGTCCCAGGCGGATCTGGCGGCACAACTTGAAGTGTCGCGCCAGACCGTCAACGCCATCGAGACCGGCCGCTACGACCCCAGTTTGCCGCTGGCCTTCAAAATAGCCAGGCTGTTTGAGCGCCCGATCGAGGCGATTTTTGAGGCGCCCTCGGCGTAAGGGTTTGCGTTCGAGGATCACAGCGATTAAAACCAGACTTCGCCGCAACTCAAGGAACTGAACCATGGAATCCACCTGGCTGGCCCAGGCCAAGCGCCTGCAGGCATTGGCCTCCACCGGGCTGCACTTTTGCACCGATGACTTCGAGCGCGAACGCCTGGAAGAGATCGCCCAGATTGCCCACAACATGCTCGCGCAGTTGGGGCACGTGCCGCTGGAGCGCATTACCGGACTGGTCTCGGACTTCGCCCAACGTTATTCAACACCAATGATCGATGTCCGTGGCGCGCTGATTGAAGGCGATCGGATCCTGCTGGTGCGCGAAGCGACGGATGGCTGCTGGGCATTGCCGGGGGGCTATGCCGATATCGGGTTGTCGGCCGCCGAAAACATCGTCAAGGAGCTTCACGAAGAGGCTGGGCTGAGTGTCACCGCACGGGCGCTGTACAGCGTGACCCACAAAGCCAAGGGCCTGTACCGGCCCGACGTGCGGGACTTCTACAAGTTGTATTTTCTCTGCGAGCGCACCGACCAGGCCGCTCCCATGGCGGGTTTTGAAACCACCGACGTCGGTTTCTTCCGCCTCGACGAACTGCCGCCCCTGTCACGCGGGCGCACCATCGAGAGTGATCTTGAAGCGGCCTTCGCCTTTCACCGCGGGGACATCACCCAAACCCTGTTCGACTGACACCCAGGCGTAGTGATCCAATTTGTATCACCCCTGCACCGCATTCGTGCCCGGCAGGGCAACACCCACAAGCAATTTCGCCTTCCGGGCCTGCCCAGCCCTGAATACTGTGCAACCTGCACAGCGCCCACCGTGCACCCATCACTGCCACGCAGTTGGCACGCGCGCTGCAACAGGCCCTGTGTCACTCACAGGGGAACGGCACATGACGCAGAACGAACCGGGCAACGATTACCCTCTCAGCGAAGTGCCTATGCATGCACGCAAGGGCCTTGGCTCCACGGCCATGGTGTTGCTGGGCTTTACCTTTTTTACCGCGACCATGTTCGCCGGCGGCAAGCTGGGGGTGGCCTTCAGTTTTACCCAGATGCTCGGTGTCGTGGCCCTGGGTAACCTGCTGTTGGGTATCTACGCCGCAGGCCTGGGTTACATCGCCTTCAAGAGCGGCTTGAACTCGGTGCTGATGGGGCGTTTCTGCTTCGGTGAAGTGGGTAGCAAGTTGAGCGACCTGATCCTGGGCTTCACCCAGATTGGCTGGTACGCCTGGGGCACCGCCACGGCGGCCGTGGTGCTGGGCAAATATTTCGAATTGAGCCAGGGCAGCGTGCTGGCGCTGATGGTGCTGTTCGGCCTGGTGTTCTGCGCCACGGCCTACGTGGGTTATCGAGGCCTGGAAATCCTCTCTTACATTGCCGTCCCGGCCATGGGCCTGCTGCTGTTGCTGTCGATGTGGGTGGCCACCGTGAAAGTCGGCGGGCTTGAAGGCTTGCTCGCGGTCGTGCCGAGTGGCGCGCTGGATCTGTCCACGGCCATTACCCTGGTATTCGGCACCTTTGTCAGTGGCGCCACCCAGGCGACCAACTGGACACGGTTTTCCCGCTCGGCCAAGGTGGCGGTACTGGCCAGCCTGATCGGCTTTTTTATCGGCAACGGCCTGATGGTGCTGATCGGTGCCTATGGTGCCATCGTCTATCAACAGCCGGATGTGGTGGAAGTGTTGCTGCTGCAAGGTTTCGCCATGGCCGCAATGGCCATGTTGCTGCTCAATATCTGGAGTACCCAGGACAACACCATCTACAACTTCGCCGTCGCCGGCTGCAACCTGCTGCGTACCAGACGGCGCAAGACCGTGACCCTGGCCGGCGCCGTGATCGGTACCCTGCTGGCCTTGCTGGGCATGTACGACATGCTGGTGCCCTACCTGATTTTGCTGGGCACCGTGATTCCACCGATTGGCGGGGTGATCATGGCTGACTTCTTCTATCGCTATCGCGGCCAGTATCCTCGGCTGGCAGACGTGCGCTTGCCGGCGTTCAATTGGCCGGGGCTGATGGCCTATGCCGTCGGGACGGTGCTGGCATTCAGTTCGCCGTGGGTTGCGCCCCTGGTAGGGATTGTCGCTGCGGCCGCCACTTACATCCTGCTCACGGCCGTCCTGCGCATACGCGTGCCATTGGCTGACGTTCAGGTATGAGCCTGACCGTGGCGGATGTGCTGGCCCTCCCGGGGCTGGAATCCATGAGCCTGCGCGCGGGTAGCGCAGGCCTGGATAATGGCGTGCGCTGGCCTTATGTGGCCGAGAACAACGGCATTGCCGAGTGGGTGCTAGGCGGTGAACTGGTGTTCGTCACCGGCATCAACCATCCACGGGATGAGACCAATCTCCTGCGCCTGCTGGACGAAGCCTGCTCGCGGCGCGTCGCCGGCCTGGTGATCCTGACGGGGCCGGATTACATCCAGGGGATTGCCCCGGGATTGCTGGACGCCGCCGACGCCGCCGGGATGCCGCTGATCGAACAACCTTATTCACTGAAAATGGTCCTGGTAACCCAGGCCATCGGTTCCGCGCTGATCGAGGCCGAACAGTTGGGGCGTTCACGGCATGACGTGCTGGAGCGCCTGTTGGCCGGAGACTATCAATCCCTCGACCTGCTCCTGCACCGCGCCAGCCAACTGGGCATGCCACTGACCGGGCACTGGCAAGTCGTGCAGTTGCAACTGGACGGCGGCGACGCGTTATTTGCGCAAAACCTGGCGGGGGATGCCGAGACCCAATTGGCCCGCCAGCACGATGGCATTACCCGTCGATTGCGCCAGTTCGCCGCCGAGCATCCCTCGCGCCTGCCCGTGCTCGGCAGGGCTGGACAATGGACCCTGCTGCTTGCGGCCCCCCATCAGGACCACCGACAACGCCTGGCGAACTGGCTCAAACCATTGAATCTGCGCCTGGCCCCGCTAAAGCTCTGTATCGGCTTGAGCGCGGCCCAACACCCGGCCGCCGGCCTGGCCCAGGCCCTGGACGAAGCTCGCCAGGCGCTGGTGGTCGCCCGGCGCTTTGGCGAACATGCCGGTGTCTGTGTCTACGATGAACTCGGGGTGCTCAAGCTACTGAGCGCGGTGCGCGATCGCGGGCTACTCGACCAGTTTCTCCATGAACGCCTGGGGCCTCTGCTGCGCCATGACCAACGCCACGGCCCCAGCCTGATGCCGACCCTGCAAGCCTGGTTCCTCGACAATGGTAACCTTGTGGCTGCGGCCCTGCGGTTGGCGGTCCACCGCAACACCCTGACCCACCGCGTCCAGCGCATCGAGGCCCTGTGCGGGCTATCGCTGGACAATCCCAATGACCGTCTGGACATCGGCGTCGCGCTGATGATCTGGCGGCTGTCTGCCTGATTGCTTTTTGCCCAAGAGGAACTTGCCCATGCATATCATCAACGCCCGCCTGCGCAACCGTGAAGGCCTGCATGATCTGCACCTGGAACATGGCCGGATCGCCAGCATTACCCCACAAACGGCCGTACCGCCCCTGGGACCGGACGACCTGGATGCCGCCGGTAACCTGGTGGTGCCGCCTTTTGTCGAGCCACATATCCACCTCGACGCCACCCTCACCGCCGGCGAACCGCGCTGGAATATGAGCGGGACGCTGTTTGAAGGGATCGAATGCTGGGGCGAACGCAAGGCCAGCATCACCCAGGAAGACACCAAGACCCGCGCCAAACAGACCATCCAGGCCCTGGCGGCCCATGGCATCCAGCATGTGCGCACCCATGTGGACGTCACCGATCCCGACTTGACGGCGCTCAAGGCCATGCTCGAAGTGCGCCAGGAGAGCAGCCACCTGATCGACCTGCAGATTGTCGCGTTTCCCCAGGAGGGCATCGAGTCCTACCGCAATGGCCGCGAGCTGATGGAGGAAGCCATTCGCCTCGGCGCCGATGTGGTCGGCGGCATTCCCCATTTCGAGTACACACGCGACCAGGGGGTCAGCTCGGTCAAGTTCCTCATGGACCTGGCCGAACGCACGGGCTGCCTGGTCGACGTGCATTGTGATGAAACCGACGACCCCCACTCGCGATTTCTCGAAGTGCTGGCCGAAGAGGCACGCAGCCGTGACATGGGTAGCCGCGTCACCGCCAGCCACACCACAGCCATGGGCTCCTACGACAATGCCTACTGCGCCAAACTGTTTCGCCTGCTGGGACACTCCGGCATCAGCTTTGTGTCCTGCCCCACCGAAAGCATTCACTTGCAGGGCCGTTTCGATAGTTTCCCCAAACGCCGGGGCGTGACCCGGGTCAACGAATTGCTGGAGGCCGGCATGAACGTCTGCTTCGGCCAGGACTCCATCGTCGACCCCTGGTACCCACTGGGCAACGGCAACATCCTGCGGGTGCTCGAAGCCGGTTTGCATATCTGCCATATGCTCGGCTACAGCAACCTGCAGAGGGCCCTGGACCTGGTCACCGACAACAGCGCCAAAGCCATGGCCCTGGGCGATCGCTACGGCCTGGAGCCCGGGCGGCCGGCCAACCTGTTGATCCTGTCGGCAGACAGCGACTACGAAGTCATTCGCAGCCAGGGCCTGGCGCTGTATTCGATCCGCAACGCCAAGGTGTTGATGAAGCGCCAGCCGGCGCAAGTGACGTTTCTATAAACAATCAAGTACGTATACCCCTCAGCCTTGGTGCGTCGCGGCCCCGAAAAGACTGACACTCAGCAGCGTATCCGCCTGAACCTGCAGACGTACCGGCGCCGTGCCACCCGGCATCACCACGGCAACGTCTCCCGCCTCGACCCAGCCAGCCCGCCAAGCCGCACAGGCAACCGCGCTGGCACTGGTCCCGGAGGACGCCGTAGGTCCCTCGCCACGCTCAAATACTCGGGCGATGAGCCGGTTGCCAGCCGCGCGCGCGACCCATTGCAGGTTGACCCCGGCCGCACAGGGCCGGCCATCACCTGCTGGAGGGGCAAAGGCAATCGCTTTCAACGCGTCGAACAGCTCAGGCTGGTGCATTTGCCGATTGTCCGGCAAGGCCGATACGTGCTCGACCAAGGTCACACAATGGGGATTGCCAATACGCACAAATTGACTGCGTGCCCATTGCGAGTTGATCGCGGCCAGTGCACTCACAGGGCCCGGCTCGGCACTCCCCATCCCCTGCGCACCCACCGCCGGCGGCCCGAATGCCGGCTGCCCCAGCGCCAACCAGAACCCTGGAACCTGCTCATGGACCGCCGGCTCAACCCATGTCGCCACCGGCGATAGCGCATCAGGTTTGTCATGGTGTACCAGCAGTTCGCAGGCCTGGGTCATCAACCCCGCATCCGTCAGGGCCTGGGCAAAGATCGTCAAGCCATTGCCACTGCGCTCGGCCAGGGAACCATCGGTATTGATGATCAGCAGGTCATACGGCGGCGCAGCCTGAAACGGCCCGACCAGCAAACCATCGCAGCGATAGGCCTTGGCCTCGGCTGGACGCGGCGACGTTCCCCAGCCACATTCAGACGCTATCGCCGACGCCGTCCACGCCTGGCGGGTACTGGCGGCCAGTGCGGCGCTGGTGGGCACGGCAATGCCCCGGCGACGTAACAGGGCCGGGCTGACCACTCCGTAGATATTGCCGCGAGCGTCGTAGAACAAGGTCATTGTGTGGTCCACCTCAACATCCGCCGATTGCCGATAATAGGAAAAGCGCCAGGGGCCTCTACACTCCTATCTCCCTGGATGGACGTTTTCATCAGGCCGAAGCCCGTGCGCAGTCGAGCAAACGCCGTCCTCATTTACTCGGAGGATGCACCATGAAGCCCCTTGCCCCGCAAAATCCCATTGAAGCGCTTTATCGCGAAGGCCGCAAAACATTCATTGAGCTGGTACCTGATGGCGGCGCACGACTGGATGCGTTGTTCCATACCGCACCGGCCCTGGGCGAGTTGGCGGTCGGTGTGGTGTATGGCTATCTGCATGATCGCCAGGGCCTTGATCCGCGCCTGCAGGAAGCGGCGATTTTTGCAGCCATCGTTGCCGCCGGCATGGTCGGCCCGCCGTTGAGCGTGCACTTCAAGACCAGCCTCGCCCAGGGCCTGGCTGCGGGAGAACTGACTGAGTTGCTGTTGCTCGTTTCGGCCTTTACCGGTTTCCCCCGGGCCGTCGCCACTGCCGACCAGCTCAACCTGCTGTTCGCCGGGGCCAACCTGCCCTCCCCTCCGCCACCACCCCCACGCGCCGTGGCGGTAGCATTTTGCGAGAGTGTGCGCCGGGGCCACCCATCATTTGCGGTGGATACCTTGGTTCGAAAGCTGCTGCGCAAACCCCATAAACTATCGCTGCACGCCACGGCGGCGGATCGGGTGCTGGTGGAGAGCTACGTCGGCCAGGAAACGACGCCGCGTGGCACAGTCCTGGTACGGGTCACTGGCGCCGACGTCGTACAAGTCAGGGCGTACGTCCCGGCAGCCACCTGATCCATATGCAGAAGTGGCCTGGAAGGTGGTAATCCTGTGCAAACAGCCCGGGGTTCAACACCATTCACACGGATTACGCACCATCCAGGCCACCTCAAGCAGGTCTGATAGCCTCTATGTGGTGGTCATTGGCAAAGTGTTCCGTGTTGTAAAAAGAAAGTTCATGGCGCCCAAGGGAACCTGGCTCGCTCGATAAGGCCTGATGTGCAAGGATGTCGCGCCGGACATCGTTCGCCGAACGCAAAACCAAGGATTTTCATGACTGCCATTCCCACCCCTGCGCCTGTGGTTCCAGGACGCCTGGAACAAATGTCGACCCGTATCGCGTTTTTTATTGCCGGCTTTGGTATTGCCGCCTGGGCCCCCTTGGTCCCCTATGCCAAGGCACGCGCACAACTCAACGAAGGTACGCTGGGCCTGTTGCTGTTGTGCCTGGGCGTGGGGTCCATAATCGCCATGCCGGTAGCCGGCGTGCTGGCGTCACGCTATGGCTGCCGACGTGTGCTCAGCGCCGGGACGATCCTGCTTTGCGTGGCCTTGCCGATGCTGGCCACGGTCAGCTCGATACCGTGGCTGATAGCAGGGTTGTTTCTGTTCGGTGCAGGCCTTGGCACGGTGGACTCCACCGTCAACCTGCAGGCGGTGATCGTTGAACGGGCCAGTGGCAAAACCATGATGTCGGGTTTCCATGGGCTGTTCAGTCTGGGAGGGATTGTCGGGGCGGCGGGTGTCAGCGCGTTGCTGGGCTTGGGGCTCTCACCGCTTTCGGCCACCCTGGTGGTCATCGTGATTACGCTGGCCGCACTGCTCAAGGCGGCCCCGCACTTGTTGCCCTACGGCAGTGAGAGCCGCGGCCCAGCCTTTGCCATCCCGCACGGCGTGGTGCTGTTTATCGGCTGCCTGTGTTTTATCGTGTTCCTGGCAGAAGGTGCCGTGCTCGACTGGAGCGCCGTGTTCCTCAGTGACGAACGCGGCCTCGATGAAGCCTATGCGGGCCTGGGTTATGCGGCGTTTGCCTTGACCATGACCATCGGACGCCTGACCGGTGATGCCATTGTTCGTCGCCTGGGTGCCACACGGGTAATCGTGATCGGCGGCGCGCTGGCCACCACCGGCATGCTGTTGGCCACGCTGCTTCCCGCGTGGGAGACCGCGCTGCTGGGCTATGCACTGGTAGGCGCCGGCTGTTCGAATATCGTGCCGGTGCTGTACACCGCAGTCGGCAAACAAACGGTCATGCCGGAGCATATTGCGGTGCCCGCCATTACCACACTGGGTTATGCAGGTATTCTCGCAGGCCCCGCGCTGATCGGCTTTATCGCCCACGGCAGCAGCCTGAGCATGGCCTTTGTGTTGATCGCCGTGCTCCTGCTGGGCGTAGCGATCAGTGGGAAAATACTGCGGGTGTAATAACCCCGGGGCACTACAGGTTCTTGTTGTTTTCAAGCCAGCCATCAAGGTCTTTGTTGCTCAACCACCCCTTCTGGTAATGACTGCCATAAATGCGTCGCCAGCCAGAATGGATGCGTTCCAGTGAGCTCAAGAGCCTGGGGCGGTCCACCAGGTTTTTGGACATGTACACCAGTTGTTCGCTGTACATCTTTTTCGGCAACCCCGTGGCAGGGTCCCGAATAACCACGCCCTCCTTGTCCATTTCGTCCGGGTCCCTGCTGATTGAGACAAGCCTCTCGATCTGCACATAGCCGACGCTCTCAAAAAAGCTTATACGGTCCCGGGACCTGTCACGCAGCTCATCAAATGCCGCCCTGAACGCCTGCACCAGCTCGACATTGGTCTTGGCGTGAAAGGGGTCCGAGCTGAAGGCATTCGGGTCGCTGTTGCCAAATACGCCCTCTACGGCCCTCGACAGACTTTGCCGCGTTATAAAACCCTTCTCATCGAGGATTGCGTCGATCAACCGTGGGCGCAGGACAAGGGCTCTGGCCAGCAGGATGGCGTTATTGAGCGCTGGTGTATCAGTCATTTTTTCACTGGCGATTCGCTGCAGCGACGACAGTTTCAATCCTTCATTTTTCATGAAAGTTTTCCAGCGCGGAAAAATGATCACCCAGCGCCTTCACTAGCTGGCTATCCGGCAGTTGGGTATAGGGATTCACATGGGTTGCACGCGCTGGTGGCGTGTTTTTCAGCTCCTGATGATGCTGCGTGATCTCGTCAGGCGTGGCCCATCGCAAGGGGCGCCGGAAACCTGAGGATCGAATCGTGCTGGGCAAAGGTTGATTGTCAACCTGCCACCCACGCGGCGTGTTCTCGCTTGAAGCAGCATGAGCTTTCTGTTGTGCGTCATCCGGTATCGCATCATGGCGGCTCGTGATATCGGGCCGCAGCAGAGGTACCCCACCGTCAATTGCCATGTTTCATTTCCACCTTTACTAGATCCATACTCAGACCGGCCACCACCGTCACTGCAAGAGTGGCTTCCAACAAGCGCAAAGTATGTGGCCTACCGCCCGCAATGGTTCCGGGGTAGCCGATCATTTTCGATGACTGCATGTAAACAACGAGCAGGGCCTGGGCGCAGATTCAGTCAGGTTCTCGGGACGACAACGTTCCCGACCTGGCCCCCCCCAGCAAGGCTTTTATAGCGCTGATCAGCCCCGTTGTGACACCTGCGCCAGCCTCCATTGTGGCGCCTGGAGCAACGGGGGGTCGGTAGGGCAGCATGCCCTTGGCAAAGTCGTCCGCTGCCGGGGCCTTGAATGTGTATTGACCAGAAAAATTCTTGAATTGCTGAACTTCGGCACCTTCCTTGCCAGGCGTATCCTGACTCTGGACGCCGATAGATTGGCCCTGCGTGCTGTTTTCGCAAGGAGGCACAAGAAGGGATTGCGGCAGGCCGGGAGTTTGAGTTCCAAACGACGTTGAAGTCATGTCAACACCCTCGCTTTGAGTAAAACCGGCAGCGTCATAAAGGCCGCCAGATACACGTTATGTGGCAACCCACTGAAAACAGTTCCTGATCATTGAAGTAGCAGGCGATGAGCGGATGCGGGCAGTATCAGACTGCCCTGTCATCGAGAAATTGGGAATCCGGGGCGAACCGGGAAACACCGCGAAAGACTTGCGGTACTTCCCGGTTCTGTACTGCCAGCGGTCTAACGGGACAACTTCTTCAACGCTTTCTTGTTGATCCTGCCGTCATAGTCGGGGCCAGCAGTATTGTCCATTTGTTGCAGCAGGTTGGACCGGTTGGAGACCTCCCTTGCCAGTTGGGTGAGTTGATCCCTGTAAGTGTCACCCGTCAGCGGGCGCTGGGCCTTGGCATCGAGATCGGCGAACTTGATATCTTTGCTCCAGAAGCTTCCTTTCAACTGATTGAAGTTCTTAAGCATGTCCTTGGCGAGTTGTTCGTCGTCCTTGAACTTCAACGGGTTGTCGGAGCGTATGACGTCATAGATGTTTTGCCGGGTAAGCTGAGCATCCAACCCACCCGTACGACCGTCGCGATCAAGCGCTTTGAGAAGGTCCGGACGTTTCATGATTTCCCTCGCCAGCCGGGTGTCCTGGTCCTTGTGCGGATGGCCTGTCAGAGGGCTTTCAGCCTTGGTTTTCAAACCTTGTGGCGTAATGTACGACGGGTTTTTCGGATCGTTGAATACCTTGAAGTTGTCCAGCAGTTGCTGGGCCAACTGATCATGGCTGCGTTTTGAATAGATCGGATCCGGCTGCTGAGGAAAAGGCCTTGGCGGCGGGCTCCCATGGTGCGGAGGCCTGCCCCCCCGAGCTGCATCGCTCTGCACACCAGCAAGCACAGGCCCCAACTTAGTCTCTGGCCCGCCGAAACTAGGCCCCTTGGAGGCTGGTCCGGTGGCCGGCGCGGCAGCGCCCGTGGTGTTGGCCTTTGCTTCGGCCCCATGACGCGTGGCGTCATTAGGTAGGTTGACGATAGGCTGATTGAACGCAGGTACCGACATAATGTTCTCCAGTGCGGCTTGTTGACACGATGTACCTCACCGTCCAAAGCACCCCGGCGATAAGCTGATCGCGGGATGCCCGTGCACAGTGGGCTAATTGTGTCTGTGGCAGTCCTACGGAGTTCGGTTCCTGAAAGCGATGAAAATCGCTTAAAAAAGGTAGGACGCGCGCCAGAGCCCCCCTTCAACATCGACAGAAGGATCGTAAGAGGCAAGAGCAACACCAGGAGGAAAAGCACATTGACGCGTGTCAGCATCAATGCACCCATCAAAAGACAAAGCGCCGCCGCCCCGATCACCCTCAGGACAGGCGACGATCCCCGTCAGAAACCCACGCTCGCCTGTACAAAGAACGTCCGCGGCTCGCCCAGGTAAATCCCGGAGTTGTTATCACTGGAACGGGTGTAGTGCTGCTGGTCGAACAGGTTTTTCACCCCCACGCCCAGCTTCAGGTTCGATAACTGGGCGCCAAAGTCATAGCCACTGCGTACGTTGACGGAAACATACCCCGGGATATCACCGTACTGGCCATCTGCGGTCGGCTGCGTGATATAGGTGCTGGTGGTACCGGGTGCCCGTTGGCCGGACTGAGCATACGCGTCCAGGTTATGGGTCCAGTGGTTGACGGCATAACGCAGCCCCAGTGTCGCCACTTGCCGGGAATACAACGGCAGGTCACGGCCCTTGAACGCCACGTCGCCTTCGGCGGTCGCCTTGGTGTAAGTGAAACCGGCGTTGGCGGTCAAACCGTCCAGGCGCGGGTCGAGGTTGGACAGATCGTAGTGGGCCGAGGTCTCGATACCCGTGTGCTTGGTGGCGCCCAGGTTGGTCCAACCTACGTCATTGCTGACGTACTGCAGCTCGTCGGAGAAGTCGATATAGAACAACGTCACTTCGCCACCCCAGACATCATCGTTGTAGCGGGTGCCGATCTCGTAGGTCTTGGCCTTTTCCGGCTCCAGGCCATTGGCCGTCTGGTCGCCGTTACCGCCCTGGCCCAACTGGAAATATTGCAGGCTGCCGAAGGACGTTTCGTAGTTGGCAAACAGTTTCCAGGCATCGGAGACGTGGTACATCACGCTCAGGGCTGGCAACGGTTCGTTGTTCTTGACCTCACGACGTTTCTCCTGGGTGCGGGTGCCGTTCAAGCCCACCACCGGCCGGTCATGCCATTCGGTGCGGATGCTTTCAAAGCGGATGCCGGGTGTGATCGTCCACTTGCCGACGTCGATCTTGTCGTCAATGTAGAACGCATTGGCCTCGGTGCCACCGGTACGGTCCTGATAGACATGGCCGTCATTCTGGCCGACCGGTGTGGGTACGTTGTTGACCAGCCGCAGGTTGCTGGCCTGTTCGTGCATCCCCTCTTTCAGGTAGCGGTAGCCGACACTGACTTCCTGGCTGGTCGGCCCCAGGTCGAACACATGGGACACCCGTGGCTCGATGCCAAACGTGTAGTAGGTGCGTGGAAAGGAACCGAGGGTCACTTGGTCACGGCTGGCGATGTTGCTGCCGCGAAAACTGTCGGAATAGTACGTCAGCACTTCGGCCTGGGTACGGTCGTCGATCTGGCGGATGTACTTGAACGAGACATCCTTGCGCCGCCCGCTGAAGTTGTCCCAATCGCGCACCGACTGATAAGGATTGGCGTCGTACTGCTTCTGGGTCAGGCCGCCGGGCATGTCGGCGCTGGCGTCGTAGTAGTGGAAATTGAGGGTGAAATCGTCTTGATCGGTCGGCGCCCAGTGGGTCTTGAGGATCACATCGTCGATATCGTTGCCGCTGTTGCTATCGCGGTACCCGTTGCCATTGACCCCGGAATACAGCAGCGCCATGCCAATGCCATTGTCCGCAGTACCGCCGATAAAGGCGTTGTCGACATGTTTCCAACCCCCGTGGGACGAGGTTTGCAGGGTGGTGCCGACTTCACCGGAAAAGGTCTCGGGGATCGCCCGGGTCACGAAGTTGATCACCCCACCGACGTTCTGCGGTCCATAACGCACGGAGCCGGCGCCACGTACCACGTCGATACTCTCCAGGTTGCCGGCTGAGATCGGCGCCATCGACAACTGTGGCTGACCGTAGGGCGCGAAAGCAGCGGGAATACCGTCAATCAATACCGTGGAGCGCGGTGACAAGCGCGACGTCAGGCCACGTACACCGACGTTGAGGGAAATATCGCTGCCGCCGGTACCGTTGGACTCCTGCACCTGCACACCGGGCACCCGGCGCAGCACATCACCGACGTTCATCGCGCCCTGCTCCACCATGGCCTCGCGACGGATCACGGTTCGTGCGCCGGGGTGGTTCTGCACCACTTCGGCATTGGCATCCCCCAGCCAGTCGCCCACCACCTTGATATCGGTCGCACCGAGCTCCAGGGGGGAACCGGCTTCACCGGTACCATTGGCCTGAGGATGCAGAGTCACTGAACCCGAGTCGATCTGATAGTCCAGGCCACTGCCTTGCAACAACTGGCGCAGGGCCTCTTCCGGCGACAGGTTGCCGTCGACGGCCGGGGCCTGTTTGCCGGCCACCATCTGCGGGCTGAAAAATACTTGCAGCGAAGTTTGCTGGCCCAATTGGCTCAGCGCCGCCCCAAGGGACTGAGCCTTGATATGAATGGCATCGTCAGCAAAAGCCGCTGGCATTGCGGCACTGACCGCCAAGGCCAGGGCCAGGGGGGCCCAGCGGGAGGTTTTATTGTTGTTCGCAGCGAGTTTTTTCACGTCGTACCTAGTCCGGTGATGCCAAGAGAGCGCGGCTGTTAATGCAAACCAGTTGCAGTTGGACAAGAAGACGAAGAACTCGAAAAAAACCTGAACCTAGCGCGAAATTATTTCCTGGCTACCATCAGGCAGCGTGCGCAAGGCCACCGGCAGAATGTGCGGCAAGGCCTTGAGCAAGGCATCGGTGTCGTTGGCCTTGAACACGCTGGTCAGGCGCAAATCACTGGCTGACGCACTGACCCGCAGCGGTTTTTCGCGGTAACGCGAGACTTCCCGCACCACTTCACCGAGGCTGGCGTTGTTGAATATCAGTTTGCCGGTACGCCAGGCCGTCAGCTCTTGCGGGTTGACCGCATAGGCCGCCGCCACCGCGCCCTGGCTATCGACGGTTGTACCCAGGCCAGCCGTCAGTGTGACCGCTGGCTGCGCCGCATGCCCTTGCACCTTGACCGTCCCCGCCTCGACCACCACCCGGGTTCGGTCATCGTCACGGCGCACATCAAAACGCGTCCCGGTGACCGTCACCTGCCCTACCCCGGCCTGCACCACGAAGGGCCGGCTGGTGTCGTGTTCAACGCTGAACATCGCTTCGCCCTGCTTGAGCTCGATACCGCGCCGCCCCTTTTCGTAATGCACCACCACCACACTGCGACTGTTCAGATCCATCAGCGAACCATCAGGCAGCGCCACCTGGCGACGCTCCCCCAATACGGTGCTGAATTGAGCGTCATACGCCGCCGGATGATCCAGGCCACTGAACAGCCCAAGGCCAACGGCCACCGCCAATACACTGGCCGCCATGGCATAACGCACGACCGAGCGCCGCTTGCGTACGGCCGGCTCATCACACAGCGCCTGCAAACGGCCCTTGGGCAGCAGATCGGTGGCGTTCCACAGCCCTTGCAGTACCTCGAATTCATACTGGTGCTCAGGATGTTCCCTGCACCAGTCATCGAAAAGACGCTGGTCTTCGACACTCACCGGGCGGCCCTGCAAACGCACGAACCACTGCGCCGCCTCGTCACGCACCGTTACGCTGCCACAGGCACACTCACGGGTATCCATCATGGAAGATCCTGTTTCAAAGCGGGCATTGGTCATGGTGCCAGCGCGTCCAGGCGGTCACGCAGATGCCGCAGGGTGCGGATCATATACTTTTCCACCATGTTTTTAGAAAGCCCCAGGCGCTCGGCGATTTCCTGCTGGGTCAAGCCCTCGATCTTTTGCCAGATGAAGATCTTGCGGCAATTGAGCGGCAATTCGGCCAGGGCCCGCTCGATGGAGTCTGCGAGCTGGAACGCGTGCATGAAATGCTCCGGGTCGCCATTAGGCGACATACTCTGATCAAAGGCTTGCAGCTCCATTGCCCCGCGACGATCTTCGCGACGATAGGCATCCACCGCAATATTGCGCGCCGTCTGGTGCAAATAGGCACGCGGCTGCTCGACCAGCGCCGACTTGGACTCCAGAACCCGCACAAACGTATCGTGGGCCAGGTCCTCGGCCTGCTGGCGATTACGCAGGCGCCGCGTCCACGTCCCGACCAACTCTTCGTAGTACGCGAAAAAGCCTGGTCTGCGGGGCGGCTGGGGAGTCATCGGGATGCACTGGGTAGGCGGGGCGTGAATAGTAATGCTTCCTATTAAGCGGAGCAATTGCTTCCCGTCGTTATCCCTGATAATCGCCTCTGACAATGACCATACCAGTGTGCCACTATCCAGTTTTCCTCAGGTGCAAGCCTCCATGACAACCAAAAAAACAAAGACAACAAAGACAACAAAGACAACCAAGTCGAATAAACAATTCGTTCAGATGTCCGGCGAATTCGGCGTAACCTCAGAGCTGTACCGTCATCACATTCAAGCGTCGATTACCTATGGAAACGCCAAGAGTGCTGATGTCGTTGTGTTTTCGCCCACCGGTAACAGGGCAGCACGGGTTGAGGTCAAGTCCGCCTCAATCCAGACCTGGATTGTTGGCAAACAAGCACTGCAAGCGGCATCTCATATTGTATGGGTGTTCGTCTATCTTCCCGAACCTGCCGACACCATCAGTCCTGCACAAGCTGCAGAAAACGCTGCGGCAGCTCCCAGGTATTACATACTCAGCTCAAATCAAGTGAAGGATATCTACGAAAAAAAAATGGTCCAGGCAGTTGCGGCGCGTGCCACTAAAGCGCAGATCCTATCTTCGGCCAAAGCCCAAAAAATTAAGGATGCGCAAGGGGAAAGCATCGACTCGACCCCTGCCACCGGGAAAGTCGCTGCAGCCAAAGACCCTATGATTATCTTTGAAGTGGCAGATGTTGACCCTGGGTTTAATCAGTGGCACTGGGTGAATAAAGCACTCAAAGGCTGACCTGAGACGCCGACGGTTCTCACACCAACCGCTTGATCTGCTTATGCCGCCACACCAACCGGTAATACGCGGCCTGCAACCCGAGCATCACCAGGTAGGTCACCGGAAACGCCATCCACACCCCTTCCAGGCCAAAGCGTGCATTGAGCAGATACGCCACCGGCAACTCCACGCCCAGCACGCAGAAGATCGAGATCGCCACCGGCATCAGCACCACGCCACTGGCGCGCATGATGCCGCCAATCACCGCCTGGAAGCCAAACACCAGAATGCTCCAGAGCATGATGTGCAGCAGGTGTTCGGCCTGGACCCGTGCCTGTACATCAGTGATGAACAGACCCAGTAGCCAGTGGGACAAGGCGTAGCCGAGCAGGATCAGGCCACCCGTCAGGCACAGGTTGATGGCAAGCCCGGTGCGCAGGATCGGGCCGATGCGTTCCAGGCGTCCGGCGCCAATGGCCTGGGCGCCGAGGATCGAGGCGGTGATGGCAATCGACAGTGCCGGGAACTGTACGTAGTTGACGATCTGCGTCACCGCGCCATACGCCGCCGTCGCCTGAGAGCCGTGGCCATTGACCAACGCCAGGATGACCAGCTCCGACAGGGACAGCACCACCATCTGCAACCCCGTGGGCAGGCCGATGCGCAGGACCTTGCCGAGGACCGCCCGGTCCAGGCGCAAGGCTGCCAGCAACGCGCGATCCGGTGCCATCACATGCTTTTTATGGCGCAGGCGCAGCACCAGAAACAGCATCGCCACGGCGTTGGCCACTAACCCTGCATAGGCCGCACTCTGGATGCCCATGGGCGGCAACCCCAGCCACCCGCGGATCAGCGCCGGGGTCAACAACAGGCCGACCACCGTCGAGACCATCAACGCCAATAACGGCGAAATCGTATCGCTCACACCCCGCAGCAGTTGGGTATAGAGGATGAACACCAGCAGCAGCGGCATGATCAGCATCATCACCTGGGCATAGCCGACGGCTTCGTCCAGCACATCCAGCGGCGTGCCCAGCGCCTGCATGGCCCCACGCGCGAACAGGCTGCCGAGCACGGCCGCAATCACCCCGATCAATGCGCCCAGGGTCAGGGTCGCACCGGTGATGACCTTGACCAGCGCGGTCTCCCGCGCCCCCCAAGCCTGGCCAATCAGCACCGAAGCGCCCGCCCCCAGGCCAATCACCAACGCGATGAAAAAGAACACAATGGGAAACATCCCCGACACCGCCGCCAGCGCCTGGGTGCCGAGCATCTGCCCGACATAGATGCCATTGAGAGTGCCGGAAAAGCTCTGGAGGAAGTTGGACAGCACCATCGGCGCAAGAAAGAACAGGTAGACCTGCCACAGCGGGCGTTGCACAGGGTTTTGCATGAAAAACGGGGCCTTTGGAGTACACAGCGACCGAGGGGTTATAGCGTATTGGATCCGATCTTGCTGTGTTTTAAATCACGCCCCCCGCGAACACCCTCTAACCCAGCATTTCCCGAAGCCTGTACCACAACATGCCCAGTGCCAGTAATGGCGAGCGCAATGCCTTGCCACCGGGGAACGTCATGTGCGGCACCCGGCTGAAGGTATCCAGGCCCGGGCTGACGCCTGCGTGAATAGCTTCGGCCAGCAAACGCGCACACCAGTGGGTGACGTTCAACCCGTGTCCCGAATAGCCTTGGGCGTAGAACACGTTGGGGTACTGCTGTAACCGGCCGACCTGGGGGAAACGATTGGCAGTAATACCAATCTTGCCGCCCCATTGGAACTCGATGGCGGTGTCGGCCAACTGCGGGAAGACCTTGAGCATCTTCGGCCGCATATAAGCGGCGATGTCCACCGGGTCACGTCCCGAGTAATGACAGGCGCCACCGAACAGCAGCCGCCGGTCTGCCGAAAGCCGGTAGTAATCCAGGCCGACTTTCTGGTCGCACAATGCCAGGTTTTGCGGGATCAACTGGTTGGCCATTTCATCGGATAACGGCTCGGTGGCGATGATGTAGCTGCCAGCAGGCAGCACTTTGCCACTCAAGCGCGGCTCCAGTTCTTCCAGATGCGCATTGCACGCCAAGACCAGGCTAGCGGCCCGTACGGTGCCGCTGGCAGAGCGCACCTGCACGGTCTCGCCATGAATCAATTCCAGCACTGGAGTGTGCTCGAAGATCCGCACGCCAAGGGCCTCGGCCACGCGGGCTTCGCCCAGGACCAGGTTCAACGGATGCAAGTGGCCCGAGCCCATGTCCACCAAGCCCCCGGCATACACCTGCGAACCGACCACCTGCGCCATATCCTGCGCCGCTATCAGTCGGGTTTCAGGCACATAACCCAAGGCGGCCAGGCTATCCTGCTCGCCCTTGAACGCGGCAAATTGCGCCGGCGTATTGGCCAATTCACAAAAACCCCAGCGCAGGTCACAGTCGATGGCGTGTTCGCGAATGCGCTCCCCCACCAACGCCACCGACTCGATCCCGGCCCGTTGCAGGTAACGCACGCCCTCCTCGCCCACATGCCGGGCAAACCCCGAGACATCATGGCCGATCCCCCGGATCAACTGCCCACCATTGCGCCCGCTGGCGCCCCAGCCAATGCGCCGGGCTTCCAGCAGGATCACCGAAAGGCCGCGCTGGGCCAGTTCGATGGCCGTGTTGACGCCGGTAAACCCGCCGCCGATCACACACACATCGGCACTCAGGTCCGCGGACAATGTTGGGCGTTGCACCATGGCATTGGCCGACGCCAGGTAGTAGGAACGGGCGTGGTCTTGGGACTGATTCATCGGTTGGACTTCACTTTGCTCCAGGCCCGGGTCATCACACGCATGATGGCCGGGCTGGGGGTGGTGGAAATATACAGTTTGTCGAGCACATCCTGGGGTGGGTACACCTCAGGATTGTTCACCAGTTCCGGCTCCATGAAGGCCTTTGCCGCCAGGTTGGGATTGGCGTAGCCGACGTAGGTGCTGACCTTGGCAATCACCTCGGGGTCCAGCAGGTAGTTGATAAACGCGTGGGCTTGCTTGGGGTTGGTGGCGTCCGCAGGGATCGCCAGTAAGTCGAACCACAGGTTGCTGCCCTCCTTGGGAATCGAATAGGCGATGTTCACGCCGTTCTTGGCTTCCTTGGCACGGTTGGCCGCCTGGAACACGTCGCCGGAATAACCGAAGGCCACGCAGATATCGCCGTTGGCCAGGTCCGAGATGTATTTGGAGGAGTGGAAATAGGTGATGTACGGGCGCAGGGTCAGCAACTTGGCTTCGGCCTTTTCGTAATCGCCGACCTTCTCGCTGCGCGGGTCCATGCCCATATAGTTGAGGATCGCCGGGAACGCCTCGTCCGCCGAGTCCAGGAATGCCACGCCACATTGCTGCAGCTTCTTCAGGTTCTCGGGCTCGAACATCACCGCCCACGAATCAATGTGGTCCACCCCCAGCACTTGCTTGACCTTATCGACGTTGTAGCCGATGCCATTGGTGCCCCACAGGTACGGCACCGAATGCGCATTACCCGGGTCGTTCTGCTCCAGCAATTTCAGCAGTTTGGGGTCCAGGTTCTGGTAATTGGGCAGCTGCGCGCGGTCCAGCTTCAAGAAGGCACCGGCCTTGACCTGGCGCGCCAGGAAGTGATTGGACGGCACCACCACGTCATACCCGGTACGCCCCGCCAGTAATTTACCCTCCAGGGTTTCGTTGGAGTCGAACACGTCGTAGACCACCTTGATCCCGGTCTTGGCCTGGAAGTCAGCCAAGGTGGTCTCGCCAATGTAGTCGGTCCAGTTATAGACGCTGACACTCGGTGCAGCCTGGCTGGCACTGCTGAATACCGCAGCCAGGGCCAGTGGGAGAAGCTGTTTGACGAGACGCATATCGACACCCCTTTGCATGATTAATTATTGTTAGATCAACCCAAGCCGGCTCCTACAAAGCGTCAGACGCTCAGCAACAGGAACTCACGCTCCCAGGAGCTGATTACACGCTTGAAGTTCTCGTGCTCGGCGCGTTTCACCGCGACATAGCCACGCACAAACTTGTCCCCCAGGTACTGCTTGACCGTGTCGCAGGCCTCCATTCTTGCCAGCGCATCTTCGATGGTGATCGGCAGGCGCAGGTTGCGGCGTTCATAGGCGCGGCCTTCCACCGGAGCACTCGGCTCGATCTTCTCGATCATCCCCAGGTAGCCGCACAACAGGCTGGCGGCGATGGCCAGGTACGGGTTGGCATCGGCTCCCGGCAGGCGGTTTTCCACGCGCATGGCATCGGGGCTGGAGGTCGGCACCCGCAGGCCGACGGTGCGGTTTTCTTCGCCCCACTCCACGTTGACCGGGGCCGAGGTGTCCGGCAAAAAGCGGCGGAACGAGTTGACGTTGGGCGCGAACATCGGCAACAGCATCGGAATGTATTTCTGCAAACCGCCAATGTGATGCAGGAACAGCTGGCTCATCTGCCCCTCGGCATCGACAAACACCGGCTTGCCCGTAGCAATATCCACCACGCTCTGGTGCAAGTGCATGGCGCTGCCCGGCTCGTCGGCCACAGGCTTGGCCATGAAGGTCGCGGCCACATTGTGCTTGAGCGCGGCTTCGCGCAGGGTGCGCTTGAATACGGTGATCTGGTCGGCCAGGTCCAGAGCGTCGCCGTGACGGAAGTTGATTTCCATCTGCGCCGGGCCGTCTTCGTGGATCAGCGTGTCGAGGTCCAGGCCCTGGGCTTCACACCAGTCGTAGACATCTTCGAACAGCGGGTCGAACTCGTTGGCCGCGTCAATGGAGAACGACTGGCGCCCGGTCTCGGCGCGACCGGAACGGCCCACTGGGGTTTTCAGCGGCAGGTCCGGGTCCTCGCAGCGCTGGGTCAGGTAGAACTCCATCTCCGGCGCGACAATCGGCTGCCAGCCCTGCTCGGTGTAGAGCTGCAGGACTTTTTTCAGCACATTGCGCGGCGACAGTTCGATGGGGTTGCCCTGCTTGTCGAAGGTGTCGTGGATCACGATGGCGGTGGGTTCGATGGCCCACGGCACTACGTAGGTGGCGTTGGCCACCGGGCGGCAGATCATGTCGATATCGGCCGGGTCCAGCAGGTCATAATAGATGTCGTCGTCGACAAAATCCCCGGTTACCGTTTGCAGCAACACACTTTCCGGCAGGCGCATGCCGCGCTCATGCAGGAACTTGTTGGTGGGCGCAATCTTGCCGCGGGCGATGCCCGTCAGGTCGCTGATCACGCATTCGACTTCGGTAATCTTGTGTTCTTTCAGCCAGGCAGACAGCTGATCGAAAGGGGCATTCATAAAGACCTCGGCATGGGTTGGGTGCTGCACCGGCTTGTACTCCCGGTGCATTGAGGTCTATCTTGGGCCAGCCTTCAAACGGCATCTATCCACTTTGCACGAACCACAACGCACCAATAGAGTGCGCACGGATCACCCATGACACAGGCAACAGCTTTGCGCGTACAGGCCTTCACCACCGGTGATGTGGCCGCTCAATGCAGTGCGACACCCGGCTGGGTGCAGCAGTACCAGCAGATGTCCCCAGGGCATTTTTCCGGGCAGGTCCGCTACCTCGACCTGCAAGGCGTGGAAGTGTACGAAGAGCGGATGAACACGCGGATAGAGCAGAATTTCAACGCGCCAAAAGGCTCCCTGGCGTTCTGTTTCGACGGCAGTGATAACGCGCTCTACCTGCTCAATGGCGAAAGCCGCAACACCTGGATCACCCCGGAAAACTACCGTGAAGTGGCGGTGGTGTTCGGCCCGCAGTTCGTGCAACGCCATGGCCTGGACGTGGAAAAACTCGAAGGTTTGTTCATGGCGCCATTGACCTGCCAACAAAACGCCCTGTTCAGCCGCTGGCTCAGTGGCACCCTGACGCGCTTGTCCAGCGTGATCGACCCGATCAGCCGCGACACCCTCACCCGGCAACTGCTGGACGACTGCCTGTTCATCCTCGACAACGCCTGCGTGTGTCTGGACCAGGGTTCGCTGCGCCGGCGCAACGCAGAGCGCAGCCTGATGGCGCGTATCGGCGAGTGGGCAGCGGATGTGCCAGACGAGACCGTCAACCTGCTGCAACTGGCGCAGATTGCCGGTGTGCCGCTGCGCCAGCTGCAGCAAGGCTTCAAGACCTACACCGGGATGAGCCCGGCGCAGTGGTTGCGCCTGCGCCGGTTGAACGGTGCGCGGCGCGAGCTGTTGAGCACAGCCCAGACCACCGTGGCCGAGGTCGCGATGAACTGGTCGTTCTGGCATTTGGGACGGTTCTCCAACAGCTACCGTGCGTTATTCAAGGAACTGCCCAGCGAAACCCGCAAACGCCACTGCTGAAATGCAATCTACTGTGAGCAGTGTTCCGACAAAAATCCCACAGGCACCTCGGGTTGATTTTTAGTGCTGCGTTATCGTTAACGATGTTCGCGGGCAAGCCAGCGCCTACATTTAGAAAGTGGCGCCCAGCAGTTGGCTCAAGACCGCCCGCAGCTTGCCCGGCTTGACCGGTTTGTTGAGCAACGGCGCTTCCAGGCGCTGCAACGAGCGTCGGCACTGGTCGGTGCGGTCGGCAGTGATGATCACGGCGGGGATCTTCAACGCAAAATGCGCGCGCAACTGCCTGACCACATCGCAGCCAACCACGCCATGGTCAAGATGGTAGTCCGCCAGGATCAGCTCCGGTGCCCGGCCCTGCAACGCCTTCAAAGCACCCGCCTGATCCGTCGCAGTCACCACCTCGCAGCCCCACTGCCCCAGCAACGCGCGCATGCTTTCCAAGATGCTGACTTCGTTATCCAGCACCAACAGGCGGCGCCCCGGCAGCGGGTTGCCGGTGCCGGCCTGGGGCGCTGCCTGGCTGATAGGCAGCGGCATTTCATCCGACAGCGGCACCTCGATGCTGAACATCGATCCGCGCCCCGGCCACGAACGCACCAGCACCTGGCAACCGAGGATCTTCGCGATGCGCTCGACAATCGCCAGCCCCAGCCCGACGCCCTTGCGGTCTGCCGCACGGCCCACATCCAGTTGGTTGAACTCCAGGAAGATCGACTCCAGGCTATCGGCGGCAATCCCACGACCGGTGTCCCACACTTCCAGGCGCAAGCGATCACCCCGTCGGCGCGCGCCCAACAGGATGCACCCAGCGTCGGTATAACGGCAGGCATTGCTGAGAAAGTTACGCAGGATACGCGTGAGCAAGCGCAGGTCGGTGCGCAGTGCATAACGTCCCATATGCACGCGCAAATTCAGGCCCGCCGCTGCGGCCACCGACTGAAACTCCGAGACCAGCGGCGCCAGCAGTTCGTCGAGGCGATACACGGCGAAATCTGGTTTTACCGCAGCCTGATCGAGACGGGAAATATCCAGCAAGTCCGCCAGCAGATCCTCGGCACCTTCCAGGGCCTGATGCGTGCGCTCCACCAGGACCTTTTCCACACTCGGCAAGTCCCGCTCGCGCAAGGTCGAAATCAACAGCCGCGCCGCATTGAGCGGTTGCAGCAGGTCGTGGCTGGCGGCGGCCAGGTATTTGTCCTTGCTGCGGTTGGCGGCCTGCGCCGCGTCGCGGGCGTCGCGCAGGTCCTGCTCGATGCGCTCGCGCCGGGCGATCTGCTGTTGCAGGTTGCGGTTGGTGTCGAGCAATTCATCGGTGCGCGCGGCGACCCGTTGCTCCAGTTCGTCGTTGAGACGGATATAGCGTTTGCGCTCGGCCTCCAGCTCATCCAGACGCGCCGTCAGCTCCGGATAATGGCTCTTGCGCGCCGAGTGGTCGCCCAGCCCGAGCAGCCCGGCCAGCGCCCGTTGCTGATCATCAGAGAGCTTCGCCATAGACGACCTCGACGTCACGCTGGCTCGACTCGCGGGGGTTGGTCAGGATGCACGGATCATGCATGGCGTGTTGCGACAGGAACGGGATATCCGCCAGCCGCACCCCGTGCAGACCGAGGGTTTCATGGAAACCAATCGCGTGCTTGAGCGCAATCAGATGTTCCACCAGCCGCCCGCAGATCTGCCGGTGATTGAGACCCCGGCAGTCGATGCCGAAGGTCTCGGCAATCACCTTGAAGCGCTCCGGCGCCGAATTGTAGTTGAACGCCACCACGTGCTCGACCAGCACCGCATTGCACAAGCCATGGGGCAGGTCGAGAAAACCGCCGAGGCTGTGGGACATGGCATGTACCGCGCCGAGAATCGCATTGGAAAACGCCAGGCCGGCCTGCATGCTGCCCAGCATGATTTTCTCGCGCAAGGCGATATCGCCGGGGTTGGCGATCATCTGCACCAGGTTGCCGTTGATCAGGCGCATGGCTTCCAGCGCATGGGGGTCGGTCAGCGGCCCGTGACCGGTGGACACAAAGGCCTCGATGGCATGCACCAACGCGTCGATGCCGGTACAGGCCGACAGGAACGGGTCCATGCTGGCCGTGGTTTCCGGGTCGATCAGCGATACATCCGGCACCACCGTCTTGCTGACGATGGAGAACTTCATGCGTTCCTGCTGGTTGGAAATGATCACGAACTGCGAGACGTCGGCCGAGGTGCCGGCGGTGGTCGGGATCAGGATCAGCGGCGGGCTGGGCACGCGAATGGTGTCCACCCCTTCGAACTCAAGAATGCTGCGCCCGTGGGCAACCACAATGCCGATGGCCTTGCCGCAATCCATCGGGCTGCCACCACCGACCGCGACGATCACGTCGCAATGATTCTCGCGGTAGACCTCGGCGCCCTGCATCACTTCTTCGACACGCGGGTTGGGCGATACAGCGGTGTACAGGCAGTATTCGATACCCAGGGCCTGCAGGCTGGCCTCGACATCCGCGACCCAACCAGCGGCGACCACGCCAGGGTCGCTGACCACCAGGACCTTGCGTGCACCAAAGGTCTTGGCGTAATTGCCGACATTGTGCCGGGAGCCGGCACCGAAGATGATTTCCGGGGAGACGAATTTACGCAGTTGGCTGAGACTTTGGCTCATTGGTAAGCCTGTTTTTATTGTTTTTGGAAGATACGGGCCACACTAACGCATCCGCTGGCGAATGCAATCAGACCAATGGGTGGCCCGCATCCCCGCTGAATTTTCAGCGGTTGGCGAAATACATAGTCACTTCAAAGCCAATACGCAGGTCGGTGTAGGCGGGTTTGGTCCACATGGGGCGATCCTCTTGTTATGCCGGGAGAGTCCGGTGAAGGCATTAATGCATGGCTGGGCTGACAGGCGAATGCTACTTTCGAACGAGCCGGCAACCTGCAATGGTCGCGGGTGTACCCCCATAAAAATGTGGGAGTCCCCACTACCTCTATGTGGGAGCTGTCGAGCACCGGCGAGGCTGCGATGGCGGTGTGACAGCCAGCAACCCTGTCACTGCTTCACCGCTATCGCGAGCAAGCCCACTCCCACTTTTTTGACCGCGTTAGATCAGAAGAACCCCAGCGGGTTGATATCGTAGCTCACCAGCAGGTTCTTGGTCTGCTGGTAATGATCCAACATCATCTTGTGGTTCTCACGCCCCACGCCCGACTTCTTGTAACCACCAAACGCCGCATGCGCCGGGTACAGGTGATAACAGTTGGTCCACACCCGCCCGGCCTTGATCGCCCGGCCCATGCGGTAGGCGCGGTTGATGTCGCGGGTCCACAGCCCCGCACCCAGGCCGAATTCGCTGTCGTTGGCAATCGCCAGGGCTTCGGCTTCGTCCTTGAAGGTGGTCACGCCCACCACCGGACCGAAGATTTCTTCCTGGAACACGCGCATTTTGTTGTGGCCCTTGAGCAGGGTCGGCTGGATGTAATAGCCGCTGGACAGGTCGCCCTCCAGGTGTTCGGCAGCGCCACCGGCCAGCAGTTCGGCACCCTCCTCCTGGGCGATGGTCAGGTACGAGAGGATCTTGTCGTACTGTTGCTCGGACGCCTGGGCGCCAACCATGGTCTCGGTGTCCAGCGGGTTGCCACGCTTGATCTTGACGATCTTCTTCATCACCTCGGCCATGAACGGTTCGTAGATCGATTCCTGCACCAGCGCCCGCGACGGGCAGGTGCACACCTCACCTTGGTTGAAGAACGCCAGCACCAGGCCCTCGGCGGCTTTCTCGATAAAGGCCGGTTCCGCCTGCATGATGTCTTCAAAGAAGATATTCGGTGACTTGCCGCCCAGCTCGACGGTGGACGGAATAATATTCTCGGCCGCCGCGTGCATGATGTGCGCGCCCACCGGGGTGGAGCCGGTAAAGGCAATCTTGGCGATGCGCTTGCTGGTGGCCAGGGCCTCGCCGGCTTCACGGCCAAAGCCCTGGACAATGTTCAGCACGCCGGCCGGCAGCAGGTCGGCAATCAGCTCGGCAAACACCATGATCGACAACGGCGTCTGCTCGGCGGGCTTGAGCACGATGCAGTTGCCGGCGGCCAGGGCCGGCGCGAGTTTCCAGGCGGCCATCAGCAGCGGGAAGTTCCACGGGATGATCTGCCCAACCACGCCCAGGGGCTCGTGGAAGTGATAGGCCGTGGTCAGCTCGTTGATCTCGGCGGCGCCGCCTTCCTGGGCGCGGATGCAGCCGGCGAAGTAACGGAAATGGTCGGCGGCCAGCGGTACGTCGGCATTCAGGGTTTCGCGCACGGCCTTGCCGTTGTCCCAGGTTTCGGTGACGGCCAGCACTTCCAGGTGCTGCTCGATACGGTCGGCAATTTTCAGCAGCACCAGGGAGCGGTCCTGGGCCGAGGTCTTGCCCCAGGCGTCGGCGGCAGCGTGGGCAGCGTCCAGTGCCTTGTCGATATCGGCGGCGCTGGAGCGCGGAAACTCAGCGATCACTTCCCCGGTGACCGGCGAGGTGTTGGTGAAGTACTCACCGTTGACCGGGGCCACAAACTCGCCACCGATGAAGTTACCGTAGCGCGGCTTGAAAGTGACGATGGCGCCGGGGGTGCCAGGTTGTGCGTAGATCATGATGAGGCCTCTTTCGGTGTGATGTTGTTATTGATCTATCCGTTGCATCTGCCCGCGTTCATAGCGGGGATACAGGTGACTGACACTGCGGATCAGTTCGTAGCGGCCCAGGCTGATGGCCGCGAAACGTTCGGGGATGGGGCTGCGGATCATCTCGCCCATGGCGCTGCCGTTGGCGGCACCGGTGGCCATGAGCTGGTCGAGCCAGCCCAGGTAGTCACGCATTTGGGCGAAGGGTTGGGTGTCGGTTGCCACTGGGCCGTGACCAGGCACGATCACCTTCCAGGGCAGGCCTTGCAGGGTGGCGATATCCGCCAGCCATACCGACAGGCCTGGTGTGTTGGGCGTGGTCAGGGCACGCTGGTAAAACACCAGGTCGCCGGCAAACAGCACACCGGTTGTTTCATCGAGAATCGCCAGATCGGCACCCGTGTGGCCACTCAAGGCCAACAAGCGCAAACGATGACTGCCGAAGGTCTGCACGCCGGGCGTTACGGTGTGGTTCGGCAGCAGTACTTCGGTGCCACGCATCCAGTCGCCGACCATGCGGTACATATTTTGCGCCATGACGTCGCCCTGCTCGCGCAGCAGCGTAGTGGTGCCTTGCAGGGCGCCGATGGGCACGTCCTTGAACGCTTGATTGCCCAGCACATGGTCGGGATGGTGATGGGTCAACAGGACCTGGATCACCGGCTTTTCAGTGACCGTGGCAATCGCCTGGCGCAATGCCTCGCCGTAGCGCCGGGACGGGCCGGTGTCGATCACCACTACCCCCGCCTGGGTGACGATAAACCCGGTATTGACGATATTGCCGCCGTTGTCCCTGGCGAAATTATCGGTGCTGCCTTCCAGCAGCCAGGTATCGGTGGCGATCTGCCGGGGCTTGAGGGCGTAGTCCAGGTCCGCCAGCGCCGGCAGGCTCAGGCCAAGCAATAGCCACAGGAGCAGTCTCATGGGATCGCCCCTTCGAATTGGCTGCCGCTGGTGTCGCGCAGCAGCAGGCGCACCGGCCCTGGCCCTTGCAGGTCAAACGCCAGGTCGGGGTTCTCGCTGACCGCTGCAAACAACTCCAGGCGTGCCAGCACCCGATCCTGGGCGTCGCGCAGCTCGGCATGGTTGATATAGAACTCGGGAATGCCGCTGACCATGCCATTGTCCATCGGGTGCGCCACTTGCAGGCGCAACCGGCTGAAATCGCTGCGTGGGTAACGACCGCCCAACACCTCGCCCAAATGCTCTTCCCAGCCCGGCTGGCTGCGCACCACGCTGGGCGCCGTGCAGCCACCGCCGGCGGCGTCGATCAGGGTCGAGCCGACATGCCACAGGCCATCCTTGGTCAATACGGCGGCGCGCAGCGGCGTGGCCTGTTCGATACGAATGCGGATCGCCAACCACGGCAACACGCCCTCGCCCGGTTGAAAATCGACGATTTTCGGCAGTGGATTGAGTTCGGCCCAGGCGATGATTTTCACCACCTCGCCCTTGAAGGCGCGGGCGTCGACTTCCAGCGGCACCTGGCGCGCATCTTCGGCAAATGGCGGCGCCAGCAACTTGACCCGTTCATCAAAGATGAACGGGGCATTGTCCAGATACTGCTTGTGGTAGTAGCTCCACATCACCGACGGCACCGGGTCTTTGCCGGGGTCCATCCCGTAGGCGGCCAGTGGCAACCAGCAGGCCAACAGCCAACGTGCGCGCCAGCCCATGGCTTACTCCTCGACGTGCACGCTATCAAGATAGGTGCGCACCGCCCACAAGGCTTCCTGGCTCAGGTAGTCGGCCATCTTCGGCATATACACCCGGCCATCGCGCACGGCGCCGTGGCGCACCCGCTCCACAAACCACTCGTCCCCGGCATCGCCCTCATCAAGCATGCGCAGGTCAGGCGCAATCCCACCTGACTTGGCCTCCAGGCCGTGGCATGCGGCGCAGTTCTGGTTATAGGCCGAGGCGCCGACTTCCACGGCCTTATCGCGTTGCGGCGACTGGCGATACGGGTTCACCGCCGCCCAACCATCGGCATCCAGTGTCACGCCGGCATCCTTGATCGGCGTCAGTCCCTTGGTTTCCACGGCAGTGGGTGTCACGTTGCCATGAGCCCAGGCGGTGCCTGTGCCGATCACGCCGACCAAGAGGCCAGCCAACAGCAAGGCGTTGCGTTTTGTTGTCATTGTTTTTCCCTCAGGATTGCACGCAAAACCCCTTTGCAGAGGCTATGGCAACCATCTTAGGAACGCCTCGCCAAGGGCCGTATGCTGCTTTGGTGGCCGGGGTCTACTCCCTTGGTAGTAAGGCTTGCGAGGCACTGCTAAATCAGGTGCGGTTCGGGAAATTGTCCCGGCCACACCGGGATATTTTCCGTATCCGTGTGCCCCGTCCACGCAGCAACCTGTGCAGGCCAAAACCTCCACTGGGAACTGCAACCATGACAATAAGATCGCTACCCGCCCTCTCGCCGCTGAGCCTTGCCGTGCAGGCTTTCCTGCTGGTCGGCAGCCTGTCCTTGAGTGCGCTCGGCTTCGCCGCTACCGATCCTTCTGCACACTCATCCAAGAGCATGCGCAACATCACCTGGGAAGACATTGCCAACGACCACCTGACCACCAAGGACGTGCTGCAATACGGCATGGGCACCAATGCCCAACGCTGGAGCCCGCTGGCCCAGGTCAACGACAAGAACGTATTCAAGCTGACGCCAGCCTGGTCCTACTCGTTCGGTGACGAGAAGCAGCGCGGCCAGGAATCCCAGGCCATCGTCAGCGACGGCGTGGTCTACGTCACTGGTTCCTACTCCCGGGTCTTCGCCCTCGACGCCAAGACCGGCAAACGCCTGTGGACCTACAACCACCGCCTGCCCGACAACATTCGCCCGTGCTGTGACGTGGTCAACCGCGGTGCGGCGATCTTCGGCGACAAGATCTACTTCGGCACCCTCGATGCGCGCCTGATCGCCCTCGACAAAAACACCGGCAAAGTGGTGTGGAACAAGAAATTCGGCGACCACGCCGCCGGCTACACCATGACCGGCGCCCCGGTGCTGATCAAAGACAAGGTCACCGGCAAGGTCCTGCTGATCCACGGTAGCTCCGGTGATGAGTTCGGCGTGGTTGGCCAGCTGTTTGCCCGCGACCCGGACACCGGCGAAGAAGTGTGGATGCGTCCGTTTGTCGAAGGCCACATGGGCCGCCTCAATGGCAAGGACAGCACCACCACCGGCGATGTGAAAGCGCCTTCGTGGCCGGATGATCCGACCACCGAAACCGGCAAGGTCGAGGCCTGGAGCCACGGCGGCGGCGCGCCTTGGCAGAGCGCCAGTTTCGATGCCGAGACCAACACCATCATCGTCGGTGCCGGCAACCCCGGCCCATGGAACACCTGGGCGCGTACCTCCAAGGACGGCAATCCCCACGACTTCGACAGCCTCTACACCTCAGGCCAGGTTGGTGTCGACCCAAGCACCGGCGAAGTGAAATGGTTCTACCAGCACACGCCAAACGATGCCTGGGACTTCTCCGGCAACAACGAGCTGGTGCTGTTCGACTACAAGGACAAGGACGGCAAAGTGGTCAAGGCCACCGGCCACGCCGATCGCAACGGTTTCTTCTACGTAGTGGACCGCAACAACGGCAAGCTGCAGAACGCCTTCCCGTTTGTCGACAACATCACCTGGGCCAGCCATATCGACCTCAAGACTGGCCGCCCCGTGGAAAACGAAGGCCAGCGTCCGGCCAAGCCATTGCCGGGTGAAACCAAGGGCAAGCCGGTGGAAGTCTCGCCGCCGTTCCTCGGTGGCAAGAACTGGAACCCCATGGCGTACAGCCAGGACACAGGCCTGTTCTATATCCCGGGCAACCAGTGGAAAGAGGAATACTGGACCGAGGAGGTCAACTACAAAAAGGGCTCGGCGTACCTGGGCATGGGCTTTCGTATCAAGCGCATGTATGACGACCACGTCGGCACCTTGCGCGCGATGAACCCGACCACCGGCAAGGTGGTGTGGGAGCACAAAGAGGCCCTGCCGCTGTGGGCCGGCGTGCTGGCGACCAAGGGCAACCTGGTGTTCACCGGCACGGGGGATGGTTTCTTCAAGGCCTTCGATGCAAAAACCGGCAAGGAGCTGTGGAAGTTCCAGACCGGCAGCGGCATCGTCTCCCCGCCGGTTACCTGGGAACAGGATGGCGAGCAGTACATCGGCGTGACCGTGGGCTACGGCGGCGCGGTGCCGTTGTGGGGCGGCGACATGGCCGAGCTGACCAAACCGGTGGCACAAGGCGGGTCGTTCTGGGTGTTCAAGATCCCGAGCTGGGATAACAAGACCGCCCAAAAATAATCCATCTGATGGCAAGAGGGGCTGCTTTGGGCAGCCCCTTCCACCTTCGAGGTCTTGTGATGAAATACCTGCCTTTATTGCTACTGCTCGCGTTGCCCCAGGCCTACGCTGACGAGGGTGACGATCAACCGCTGGTTATCAACGGTTGCACCATCGCGCCCCACAGCCAATGCCCCGGCGCCAACCTCAAGGGCGCCAACCTGCGCAACCAGGACTTGAGCAAAATGAACCTGGCCGGGGCTGACCTGCGCGAGGCCGACCTGCGCCACGCCAACATCGACCTGGCCAACCTGGAAAAAGCCCAACTGCAAGGCGCCAACCTGACCCGCGCGAGCCTGCAACAAGCCAACCTGCGCCTGGCAGATTTCAGCGGTGCCACATTGATGGCGGTGCAAGGCTGGGGCATGTTCGCCCAGGGCGCACAGTTCGAAAACGCCAACCTCAGCGGCGCTTACCTGCAATTTGCGCGGTTGTCTGGGGCCAAGCTGCACAAAGCCAACCTGCGTGCGGCGGACCTGGAAATGACCTGGTTGAGCAAGGCCGACCTGCAAGGGGCGGACCTGAGCGATGCCAACCTGCAAGAAGCCAAGTTCGGTGAAAGCAACCTGGAACGGGCCACCCTCAGCGGCACCCGCCAGCACTATGCCAATTTCCAGGATGCGAATATGGAAGGCTGCAAGGACTGCCCCACCACTTGGGATCGCTGACCGCCAGTGGGCGGTGTGGATCATCCCGCCGCCCGCACCACTCCCAGGTCAATCCCTACATGTACCAATTCGGCATGGGACGTAACCTGCAATTTGCTCTTGAGCAACGTCAGGTAATTGGACACGGTCTTGCTGCTGATACTCAGTTGATCGGCGATCGAACGGGTAGGCGTGCCCTTGGCCAGCATCAGGAAAATCTCCAGCTCACGGGCCGTCATGCCCTGCAACCGATGATCACTCGGATGAAAGGCCAACTCCGTGGCCAGGACCTGCTCGATATAGGTGTGGCCGTCGAGGAGGCGCTGCACGGCTTCATTCATCACCGCAGGCGTTGCGCCCTTGGTGATATAGCCCGATGCACCGGCCTCCAGGGCCTGGCGCACCAGGGGCAACTCATCGTGCTGGCTGAAAAACAACACGCGCAATTGCGGCAGGCGCTGGCGCAGGCGGCGGGTGGTTTCCAGGCCGCTGATGCCTGGCAGGCCGACACCTGTGATCACCAGGTTCGGCACTGCTTCCTGCACCCGCAGCAGTGCATCTTCACCACTGCCCGCTTCGCGCACTTCGACGCCCGGCAACTGCGCCCGCAACAGGCTGGCGTAGCCGAGCCGCACTACCGCATGTTTGTCCACCAGTAGGATATTCATGGTGCATGCACTTGCATCATCGCAGTGGGCGACGGTCGCGGGCCGTGGAGCTTGTCGACCCCGATCAGGCTGAGGATCAGCAAAAACGGCAAGAGCAGCGCCTTGAGGATTCGCATGATCGTACAACTCCTGAGGATGACCGTTGCGTTCATGCTAGAGCCCTCAAGCAACAGGCGATTTACTACTTTGGTACTGGTTTTGCTGTCTATCGTCGCATTCCCAAGGCAGCGCGACTGGCATGTAATGGGCGCATAACTATAAGGATCGAACCTGCCATGCTGCCCGCCCGACTGACTCTGGTTGCCGTGCTGTCGCTGACTCCGCTGCTGGCGGCTGCCCAACCGCCAACCGCGCTGTTTTCCCGCGACGGCTACCGCATCAACCTCTACCGCAGCCCCACCCCAGAACACTTGCCGGGCGCGACCATCGTCGATACCCAGGCCTTGCAAACCCTACTGACACAACAGCCGCGCCCGGTGCTGATCGACGTCTACCGCCGGCAATGGCTGCACGGCCAGTTCATCGAAGACCAGCCCCATGCCAACCTGCCCGGCAGCCACTGGCTGGCCAATACGGGCGATGGTGAGCTGACGCCCGAGTGGCAAAGCTACTTTGCCCGCCACCTGTATGCCTACAGTGGCGGTAACCTGGCGCAACCGTTGGTGTTCTACTGCCGCTCCGATTGCTGGCTGAGTTGGAACGCGGTAAAACGGGCCAATGCCTTGGGTTATACCGCTGTGTATTGGTATCGCGAGGGCCTGGACGCGTGGGAGGCAGCCAAGCTGCCAGTCGCCGCAGCACACCCTGAGCCCTTTGAACTTGCCCACTGAACAATCACAATAAAAAGGTGAACGGCCATGTACAAAATTCTGATTGCCGACGATCACCCGCTGTTTCGCGAAGCGATCCATAACGTCATCAGCGATGGCTTTGCCGGTAGCGAAGTGATGGAAACCGCCGACCTGGACAGCGCCCTGGCCCTGACCCAGGAGCACGACGACCTCGACCTGATCCTGCTGGACCTGAACATGCCCGGCATGCACGGCCTCAATGGCCTGATCAACCTGCGCAACGAAGCGCCGACCATTCCAGTGGTGATTGTCTCGGCCGAGCAGGACAAGCAAATCGTGCTGCAAGCCATTACCTATGGCGCGGTCGGTTTCATCACCAAATCCTCGCCACGGGCGCAGATGACCGAGGCGATCCAGCAGATTCTCAATGGCAACGTCTACCTGCCGCCAGACATCATCCGCACCCAGAAAAACCCCGGCCAGCGGCGCATGCACGACAATCCGGCCTTCGCCCCGGAACTGCTCCAGGCCCTGACACGCAAGCAATTACTGGTACTGGAGCGAATGACCAAGGGCGAGTCGAACAAGCAGATTGCCTACACCCTGGAGATTGCCGAGACGACGGTGAAGGCCCATGTGTCGGCGATCCTGCGCAAACTGAATGTGCACAACCGGGTACAGGCGATTCTCAGCGCCGGGGATATCGATTTTGGCTCCTACCTGCGGCGCTGATTCCCCTGAGCAATGAGCTCAATGTGGGAGCGGGCTTGATGACCGCGCTCCTACAGCAATCAGGGCTTGCGTAGCAAGTAAGTGTCCATGATCCAGCCATTGGCCTGGCGCGCTGTCTTGCGCACGCGTTCGATTTCCTCGGCCACCTCAGCCACCTTGCCGCTGATCAGGATTTCATCCGGCGTGCCCAGGTACGCACCCCAATAGATTTCCAGGTCCTGATCCGCGACGCTGCGGTAAGAGTCCTCGGCATCCAGCATCACCACCAGCGTATCGGCATCACCGACCTGCCCCGCCGCGAGCCGACGCCCGGTGGTGATCTCGATGGAACGGCCGATGCGGTTCAGTGGCACCTTGTGCTGGGCCGCCAAGGCCTGGACGCTGGTGATCCCGGGGATGACCTCGAACTCAAACACACTGCTGCCACTGGCCAGGATCGCCTGCAGGATGCGGATGGTACTGTCGTACAACGCCGGATCGCCCCAGGCCAGAAAGGCCCCTACTTCGCCGTCGGCCATTTGTTCGTTGATCATCCGCTCAAATGTCTGTTGCTTGTCGCGGTTCAGATCCTGCACGGCCGTGGTGTAGTCGATCTCGCCACGCACACGCTCGGGGCAGTCGGCCTCGACAAAGCGGTAGGCATGCCCAGCGTCGATATAGGTCTGGCAGATCTCCCGACGCAGGTCGATCAACTTGTCCTTGCTCTGGCCCTTGTCCATCAGGAAAAACACATCGGTGCGGTTCAGCGCCTTCACCGCCTGCATGGTGATGTAGTCGGGGTTGCCGGCGCCAATGCCGATGATCAGGATCTTTTTCATGAAGGTGTTCTCAGTGCGGGGCCGGGATTTTGCCATGTTCGTGCCGCTCAGGTCTCGCGCGTTTCCAGGCGCAGGCGCCAGACGTTGTTGAAACGCAGTTCGGTGGACGACAGCGGCTCCACGTCGATCAGGTAAAACATGGCGACGGGTGATTGCATTGCATGCAGCAAAGCCGCACGAATCACCGCCGGATGCGTCACCGCCAGCACATGGCCGGGCTGCTCTGCGAGGTTTTGCATCCACTGGCTGACGCGCTCGCACAACTGCACCACTGACTCACCACGATGAGGCGCACTGGCGCTGTCGGTGAGCCAGGTCATCAGTTCGTCGCGGTCGATGTCATTGATGTCCAGACCGCGCCAATGACCTACATCCATGTCGCGCAACCCGTCATCAATCGTTGCGTGCTTGCCGAACAGCGTCGCCGTTTGCCGGGCCCTGGTCTCAGGCCCGCATAACAGGCGTGGCGTTTTTTTAAAGCGCGCGGCCAGCCTCAAGGGCGACGGAGGCGTTTCCAGGGCTTCATCAAGGGCAAAATGCCCAAGCTTTTGCGCACGGGTCATACCATGGCAAATCAGCGTCAATCGGGTGCTCTGCATGAAAATGCGGCTCTGGTGATCAAGCGAAGAAAATATATTACAACGATCTGGCCTCACGGGACCGAACACTAGAGAAGTTGACCAACAGTCGCGGGAATGTTCAGATGCCGTCCTGTTTCAGGTGCCTCATGCCGCCGCGCATGGGGTGAAACGGGAAACCGGTACGCTCGATCGAGCAAGTCCGGTGCTGCCCCCGCAACGGTATACGCGTGAGCTCTTCGACACACCACTGTGGCCAGAACGCCATGGGAAGGTGAAGAGTTCGATACGCGTGAGCCCGGAGACCGGCCTGGAATTTCTGTTTGGCAAAATCCTGCGGTGGGCGGGCATGGGCCGGTATTGGCGTGTGCTCGATGCCTTCTCCTGCGTGCTTCTGCGAAGATACTTTCGGGAAGACTATGATTTTTCAACGTTGCGTCACAGCGGGTCCTAGCCTGCTGCTGGGTTGCCTGTTCAGCCCCCTGCTACTCGCCGACAACCGTGCCCTGGAACTCAAGCCGCAGACCGTTTCCGCGCCGTCGGTGGAATCCACCACCGTGGCCGACATGGCCCAGTACGGCAGCAAGGTCGAGATTGTCACCCGCGAGCAGATCGAACGCGCCGGCCCCAGCGCGGATATCACGCGGGCGATGCAGATGTTCATCCCCGGTTTCTACGTCGCCCCGAAAAACGGCCCGTTCGACTACGGCACCTACTCCCTGCTGGGCGGGCGCAATGACGACACCCTGATCCTGCTTGACGGCGTACGCCTGAACAACCGCCTGTACGGAGGCCTGTACCTGGATACCTTGCCGGCCAACGCCGTGGAGCGCATCGAAGTGCTCAAGGGTGGCCAGAGCCTGTTGTTCGGCACCCAGGCCGTGGCGGGGGTCATCAACATCGTCACACGCAGCCCGCAAACCCGTGACGTATCCGGCGAGACCAACCTGGGCGTCGATACCTTTGGCGGCACCACCGGCGATGCCCGGGCCGAGCGGATTTTCAGCAATGGCCTGGGCGACCTGGGCCTGCTGGCCTACGTCAGCCATAACGTGTCCGAGGGCTACCAGCCGTTTCGCAACCGCGACATGAGCAACGTCACCGACAAGAAACGTTCCTACGAAGTCACCACCCTCGGCGCCAAGGCCATCCAGTCCTTGGGCGATGACTCGCGCCTGGAGCTGTTTTACCAGTACACCGACGCCAACCTGGACTTCGCCGGCGCCACCAACAACCGCAAGACCACCAACGACCGCGTGCAGCAGATTGCCACGGCGACCTTCGAACAACGCCTCAACGAGCGGTTGAGCTACTTCGTCAAGGGCCATATCAACGATTGGGACACCCGCTACTCACGGGTCAACAACACCGCCGACGGCGGCACCCTGGTGCGCAATCACGATGACTACTGGGGCTTCACTGACTGGGGCGTGCAGGCCGAAGGCAAGGCCGAGCTTGAGGGCGGCCATGTGCTGGTGTTCGGCTCTGACAACCAGTGGTTCAAGGGCCAGGACGACGTGATGGTCATCGACAACAACAAGGCCGAGGCCCACGCCTTGTACACCCAGTTGCGCCCGCAGATAGACGCCCTGCCCGACTGGCACCCGAGCATTGGCGTGCGCCACGAAGCCATGAGCGGCGGTGACAGTGCCACCGTTGGCATGCTCACCTCGCTCTATGACCTCAATGCCAACTGGGCCTTGCGCGGCCAGTACGGCACGGCGTACAAGCTGCCGAACGCCGAGCAACTGTTCGTCAACGAGCCCGGCGACGAGATCGGCAACCGTAACCTCAAGCCGGAAAAAAGCCGCAACGCCGAGCTGGGCCTGGACTACAAGGGCCTGCTGGCCGATCGCGACTTCAGCGCCAGCGTGACCCTGTTCAAGCGCAAGATCACCCACCTGATCACCGTCGACGATGCCCAGTGGGTCAACGGCCAGGGGCAGATCCAGATGCGCGGTTTCGAGGTCGACGCCAAGCTGGCGCTCAACGAGCAATGGAACCTGCAAGCGGACATGACCCGCAACCTCACCGAGTCCCGTGCCGGCGTGACCATCAATGATGTGCCGAGCTTCTTCGCCCGTTCACGTGTGGGCTTTGAGTCGCAGAATCGCCTATGGGGCGCCGGCGCGGCTATCCGCTACATCCACGATGTGATCAGTTCGAAAAAAGTCGAGTACGGCCACTACTCGGTGGTGGATGCCGATGCCTACCGCTACCTCGACAACGCCCATCAACACCGGGTGAGCCTGCTGGTGGAAAACCTGTTCGACCGTGACTACGTCACCAGTCGCTCCAGTAACGTCGACAACCTGGGCCGACCGTTCACTTCTGAGGTGCGTTATACGTATCGCTTCTGATGACTGAGATCACGCAAATCGACGGGGTGGACACGCACCCCGACTGGTCCTGTATCCCCGATCATGCCCGCCATGTGCTGCTGTGTACCGGCCCGCGCTGCACCCAGCGCGGCGCCTTGCAGCTGTGGAAGACCTTGCGCCGGCGCCTGTTGGAACACCAGCGCATTGAAGTACCCGGCGGTGTACTGCTCACACGTACCCATTGCCAGTTCCCCTGCAACCTGGGGCCAGTGCTCACGGTCTACCCGGAGCGCTGCTGGTATGGGGTGCACAGCAAGGCCGATGCCGTGCGCCTGGTGGATGTACACCTGGTCGGCGGCGAAGTGCTTGAAGAATTGCTGATCCGGGAGCGCCCATGAAACGCCTGGGAGGATTTGCCATCGCCCTGTTGTGGAGTGCATCGGTCCTGGCTGACGGCTACCGCAATTGCCAGCAGGATTGGCGCCTGCCCCACGCGCCGCCGTCGCGGATTGTCGCCCTCAACCAACACGCCGCCGACATGCTGCTGGCCCTGGGCGCCGGCCCGACACTGGTGGGCGTGGCGTACCTGGATGACAACGGTGCCGCGCATCAGTTGGGTCAGTATTTGGGTGTGCCGGTGATTGCGCCGCGCTACCCGGCCAGCGAGGTGCTGTATGGGCAACGGCCGGATCTGGTGGTGGGAGGATTTGCCACGGCCTTTGGCAACGGCATCACCTCGCGTACCGGGCTGGCCGGCAACGGGGTGGGCTCCTATCTACTGGAGTCGGCCTGTGCCGGGCATTCCCTGGACTTCTTCGGCCACATTCGCAATGACCTGCTGACGTTGGGCAACCTGCTGCATAAACCGCAGCGGGCCCGCGACCTGATTGACGCGCTGGACGCCGACCTCGCCCGCGCTCAGGCACTCGCCAGGCCGGAAAAACCCTTGTCGGTGTTTTACCTCGACAGTGAAGTCAACGGCCTCGACAGCGAAGGAGGACAAGGCTTTGTCACCGCCCTGCTGGCCGCCGCCGGGGCACGTAACCTGTTTGCCGGGGTCAATCAATACCGGGTCACGGTCAGCAGTGAAACCCTGCTGATAAGCGACCCGGACGTGATCCTGCTGGCCGATGCCGTGTGGTCCCCGGCCAGCCGCAAACGCCAGTTGCTGACCCGTGACCCGGTGCTGTCGCGCCTGCGAGCGGTGCGGGAAAACCGCATGATCGATATCCCGTTTACGCACCTGGTGCCCAACGTCGGCAGTGCCCAGGTGGTGCTGGACCTGGCGCGCGAACTCAACGCCCTGTAGGGGCGGGCTTGCTCGCGAAAAACTTACAGGCGCCGCATTCATTCAGTAAGCACGCGTTATCGTTGACGTTCTTCGCGGGCAAGCCCGCTCCTACAGGAGGTCAGGCCATTCATGACTTCTGGTCAAGAGTCATTTGAAGATTCTTGGGTGTTTCTCCTGGTGTTCCCGGCCGATACTCAAGGCCATTGTCCACGCCATAACTGGAGTCACTTATGTCTATTCCCGCATTCGGCCTTGGCACTTTCCGCCTGCAAGGCCAGGTGGTCATCGATTCCGTCAGCACCGGCCTCGACCTCGGCTACCGGGTCATCGATACCGCACAGATCTACGAGAACGAAGCGGATGTCGGCCAAGCCATCGCCGACAGCGGCATCCCCCGCGACGAGCTGTTCATCACCAGCAAGATCTGGATCGCCAATTTTGCCCAAGGCCAGTTGATCCCCAGCCTCAGGGAAAGCCTGCGCAAGCTCAAGACCGACTACCTGGACCTGACCCTGATTCACTGGCCCTCCCCGGAAAACCAGGTGCCCGTCGCCGAGTTCATGGGGCAGTTGCTCGAAGCCAAGCACCTGGGCCTGACCCGCCAGATCGGCATCTCCAACTTCACCGTCGCACTGATGAAAGAGGCCATCGCCGCCGTCGGTGCCGAGCACATCGCCACCCACCAGATCGAGCTGCACCCGTACCTGCAAAACCGTACTGTGGTGGATTTCGCCACGCGCCACGGTATCCACATTACGTCCTATATGACCCTGGCCTACGGTGAAGTGCTGAAAGACCCGGTGATCCAGGCGATTGCCGAACGCAACCACGCCACACCGGCACAGGTGGCCCTGGCCTGGGCGATGCAGTTGGGGTATGCGGTGATTCCGTCCTCGACCCAACGCGCCAACCTGCACAGCAACCTCAAGGCCGTGCAACTGACCTTGAGCGAAGCCGATATGGCGCAAATCGCCGGCCTGGAGCGTGGTCATCGCCTGACCAGCCCCAAGGGTATTGCGCCGCAGTGGGACTGAGCTAAACCGCCGGGCTGCGCGCCAGCTCCCGCAGCCAGGGCAAGACCCGCAAGCCGCTGGCCGGTGACGGCGGGTCGATGATGTCCATGAAGTGCTCCAGGGTGACGCTGTCTGGCGATCCCGGCAAGCGCACCAGGACCAGAGGCGCAGGGGATACTGGCGCGCCCAGGTCCTGGTCGTCATATACCAGCACATGTCGCACCTGCGGATGTTGTTTCTGGAACGCCAGCGCTCCCCCCGTGCTGGCGAACAGGCCGGAATGGATAATCAACACGTCGAATGGCTCGGCGGGAATAGCGGTCAGGATCAGCACTTCATCGAAGGTCTGCACCGGGACGATCCGATAGTAGCCCAACTGATTGAGCATTTTTTCGATATGCAACCGTTGCAGGTGCTGTTCATCGGCAATCAGGATGGTCAGTGCTTTGGTTGGCATGGCAAGTCCCTGAGCAGGCAGCTTTCGTAGAAAGCAGGAGGGGCCTACTTTTCCAGACATAATTCGACGACAAAATCAGCAGAGTTCCCCATCTGTGTAGGAGTTATCCCAAACCCGCCCCTCATGCCTGATCGCAGTAGTCCGTCAGGGCCTGATGCAACTGATCAATGGCTTGCTGCACACCTGTTACCGCAGAGTCCAACGCTTCAGGGTCGCGCTGTTCACAGGCAGCTTCCAGCGCTTCGCAGTGACTCACCAATGCCTGGGCCTCGACCAGCCGCGCCCCACCCTTGGTGCGATGGGCCAGGTCGTGCAACTGGGCGTAGTCGTGCTGTGCCAGCAAGGACAGCAGTTGCGTACGGTCTGCGGCGAGGCTGTCGAGCAGTTGCGCCAACAACTCCTTGATGGCCTCCACATCGGAGCCGGTCAATTTCAACAGGCGGCTCAAGTCCAGCCCCGATCCCGCGCCAGCCTCACTCCCGGCATTGACCGAAGGCATGGCGGTCCGTGGCGCCAGCGCAGCATGCAGGTCCTCCAGCCCCGTGGGTTTGAACAGGCATCCATCCATTCCCGCCGCCAGGCAACGCTCGGTTTCCTCCGGCTGGGCATTGGCGGTAAACCCCAGCAACAGGCATGGCGCCAAGCCACGGGCACGCTCATCGGCACGAATTTCACGGGCCAGGTCATAGCCATTTTTCAGCGGCATATTGCAGTCGGTGATCACCCCGTCGAAGCGCTCGGCCCGCCAGCATTCCAGGCCCTGCACGCCATCGTTGGCGGTGGTGATCCGGTGCCCCAGGAAACTCAGTTGGCGGGTCAGCAATTGGCGGTTGGCGGGATAGTCGTCCACTATCAGGATATTCAACACATGGGCTGGCGGTGCCTCCAGGGCAACTGGCTCGGGAGGTGCGCCGGCCGAGGCCGCCACAGCCAGGGGCAATGTGACCTCCACCCGCGTGCCCTGCCCCAGCACGCTGCTCAATTTCAGCTGGCCACCCATCATTTCACACAGGCTGCGGCTGATCACCAGCCCAAGTCCCGAGCCACTGCGCGCCGACTGGTCAGTGTTGCGCCCTTGAATAAAGGGGTTGAACAGACGCATCTGGTCCTCGACACTGATGCCCACCCCACTGTCCTCTATCACCAGCCGCAGGCTCAGGTAGCCATTGGCAACGGCAGGGGATCCACTGGCACTCAGGCGCACATGGCCCTGGGCCGTAAACTTGATGGCATTGCTCAGCAGGTTTGAAACCACCTGTTTGAAACGCAGTGGATCGATCAACACATAGCGATCGACCAACGGGTCCAGCTCCACCTGCAAGGCCAGGCCCTTGGTACGTGCCAGCCCTTCGAAGATGCGCGCCACCGAGGCCAGCAGCTCGCGCAGGTTCGAAGGCTCCAGGGTCAGGGACAAGTGGCCGGACTCGATCCGAGCAATGTCGAGAATATCGCCGATCAACTCCAGCATGCCGCGCGAAGCGTCGGAGGCCACCGCCAGGGCGCCATGGTCGATACGCCCCTGTTCGGCATTTTTCAGCGCCAGTTCAATCATGCCGATCACTGCATTCATCGGCGTGCGGATCTCATGGCTCATGGTTGCCAGGAAGGTAGTCTTGGCACGGTTGGCCGCGTCCGCCCCCTCCTTGGCCTCCTGCAATTGCCCCAGCAAGCGCTGGCGTTCGCTGACATCTACCCAGCCGGCAATCATGCCCACGACCTTTTCGTTCCCATCGCGGTACGGCAGCATCCAGTGGTAAATCGTCAGGGTCGCGCGCCCTGGCACCTTGAGCACACGATCATGAATCTGTGGTTCTCCGCGCTCCATCAGACGCAAGTAGTCTTCATGGTAGGACTGGGCCTGGGGCTGATTGCCTATGTCGGTCTCGACCACGGTCTTGCCAATCACGTCTTCAAGCCGAAAGCCAAACACATTGAGATAGGCACTGTTGCACGCCATCAACCGGCCCAGGCGATCACGCACATAGATCGGGTGCGGAGTGCCGTCGATCAACACGCTCATAAAGCGCATCTGGTCGCTCAGGGCGCGCTCGGCTTGTGCACGTTTGCGCATCAGGCTACGCAGGTAGATGGCCCAGCCCAGGGTGATCAGCAACAGCACCGCGGCCAGCGAGAACCCCTGGATAATCGTGTTGCGGTGGCGTAGCCAATAGCTGTCCTCGACCACCAACTCTCTACGCCAGCGATTGGTCAGCTCATCCATTTCCTGGGGGGTGATGCTCAAAAGCGCCTTGTCCAGGATCGAGTACAACTCCAATTGGCCGCGACCAACGCCAAAGGATATTCGCGCCGGCTGTGAGCCGACCGTACTGGTAATGCGCAGACGGTCACGGTACTGATGGGCGATCATATAGCGCGCAATAATCAGTGCGCTGACCGAGGCATCTGCACCCTCGTTGGCGACCAACGCCATGGCCTGCGCAGAGCTTTCGACGTCTACCAGCACGATCGCGGGGTAATCCCGGCTGATGATTTCCCGCTGCACGCTGCGGCTGATGACCGCCAGGCGCTTGCCCGCCATATCATCGAGGGTGACCGGGTTGCTTTCATCATCGCGCGTAACCAACACGAACGGGTTGCTCAGGTACGGCCGGGTAAAGCGGATCGTTTCCTCCCTGGCCATGCTTGCCGTGATGAACGCGATCATGTCCGCGCGCCCCTCGCTGACCTGCTCGATTTGCCGAGGCAGTGAACTACCACGCACCACATCGAACTTCAACCCCGTACGCAAGCTGACCTGAGCCAGTATCTCGGCACTCAAGCCCTGCAATTGCCCTCGATCGTTGAAGAATGACAATGGCATGAATTTGTCCAGCGCCGTCACCTTGACCCGCGGATGTTTGTCCAGCCAACGCTGCTCACTGGCGCTCAGGCGCAGACGCTCACGACCAACGACCCCCAGGTTGCCGGCGCTCCAACGCCGCAGGATCTCCATTTGCTCATTGACCGGGATCACAGCCAGCCCAGCGTTGATGATGCGCAGTAACCGGGTATTTTTCCCGGTAACGGCGAACGCAAAAGGGTTGACCTCCAGGCTGGAAAAATCAGCCATGCGCACGTTATTGAGGTGGTTTTTGTTGATCAGATAGTTGGTATCTGATCGCATCGCCAAGATAAACATCCGCCTGCCCAAAGGCTACGGCGCCAATCGCCTCAATCGTCGATGAATAAAGCTGCAATGAGGCGTCGGAGTAATAAGCCGCGACTATCTCGGGCTGCATGTAGTGATAGAGCATGGCCAGGCGCTTGCCCTCAAGCTCCGCACTCAATGCCTGGCTGTCATCGACACGCGTCACCAGGGTCGGCTGGTCGTTGGCATACGAGCGCGAAAGCCTTAGCTCCCGGTCCGCCGCCTCGTAGCCATTGGCCGTACCCAGGAAGTCCACGTCACCGCGCTTGAGGGCCGCGATGACTTCGTCCCGATGCTCGTAGCGCTGCACCTGGATCGTGACGTTCAACACCTGAGCGATCAACGCTGCATAATCGGCGGTGATCCCTTCTAGATCGTCGTTGTTGTTCGTCAGGTCGAAGGGGGCATAATCGGGGGCGGAAACGCCCATTATCAGCGTGCGGCGCTCGCGTAGCCAGCGCCAGTCCACTTCATTGAGGTGCACCTGCGCAGCATCAAGGCTTGAATGCCCCAGCAAATGCAAGGGTTGTGGCTCTCCCAGAGCCACGTTGACGGTGAGTGACAGGCCCGCGAGCCAGAAGGCTGCGAGCCACTTGCCCAGAACTGTCGACATATCAGATCAAATGATTGCGCTGGGCGAACTTGGATAAGTGCACCACCGAAGACATGCGCAGCTTCTCCTTTAACCGGGTCTTGTAAGTACTGATGGTCTTGTGACTCAACAGCATGTCCTTGGCGATTTCATTGTTGCCCAGGCCCAGTGCCAGCTTTTGCAGGACCATCAGTTCGCGGTCGGAAAGCGCTTCTACCAGTTGCTGTTCCGTGGTCTGCAAGTCGTCCTTGCGCACCGAACTGGTCGGCAGACTGGGGAAGCAACTGTAGTTGGACATGACGGCCTTGATGGCTTTTTGCAGCTCATCCAGCTCACCGGTTTTCGCGACAAACCCCATCGCTCCGGCGCGCATGCAGCGCGTCGAGAAGAACACCGCCAGATAGGAGGTCAGCACCAGGATTTTGCAGGGCAGGCCCAATGCCTTGATCCGGCTGATGACCTCCAGCCCGCCCAGTTTGGGCATCGCCAAGTCCAGAATGACCAGATCGGGTCGCTCCTCCCTGGCAATCTGTAAGGCATCGGCACCATTGGCGGCCTCGAAAATCGTCTCGAAGCCCTCCTGGCGCAACAGGTATTTAACGGTTGCTCGAATGAACGGATGATCATCCACGATTAACGCTTTGCTCATGCGACTCCCTGGGAAGACACCACGACTAGTTAGTTGCTTCATTGGCGGCCAAGAGGCACCAATACCCTTACACATCACACGAAACCCCTGTACCTGTGAGAAGTACCAGTTCGGACAAACGGCACAATCTACACAGAACGTTTCAACGGACTTTGGTTAGGTGCAACGGCGCAACATTAACAACGCAATGATGTTTCGACCGAAGGGAAAATCCGGCATGTATGTAGGATTATTCCTCGCAAAGTCATAGTCAAATACAGCAAAAAAAAGCCGCCACCCTGGACGGGAGGCGGCTTTTTTGGGGCCAGGCAAGGGGTCATCAATCGGTGGTGCTAGGACTCCAGAAGGCCTGCACCACCAGCGCCGATTGGGAGACCCGCGCCACCAGGGCATCCAGTTCGTCACCATCGACCGAGTTGGCCGCCAGCGTGGCCTCGATCTCCACTTCTTCACTGCCAAAGGGCCGTACGTCGACATCGCTGGCCGGGTAGTTGCAACGCGCCAGCTCCGACTCCAATAAGGCCATCACGGCCTGCTGCTGGGTACGCCGGGTGATCACATAGAGGATATTGGTGACCTCGGCGGACACCACGTCCAGGGGTTGGCGGTTGATGTTGTTGACGATCGGTCGCAGCAACGTATTGGCCGCCAGCACAAACATCGTGCCCAGGAACGCTTCGAGGATCAGGTCGGCACCGGCACACGCACCCACGGCGGCAGAAGTCCACAGTGTGGCTGCGGTATTGAGCCCGCGTACATTGCCCTCCTCGCGCATGATCACCCCGGCGCCGAGAAAGCCAATGCCGGATACCACGTACGCCACCACCCGTACGGCACCTTCGGCCCCCGCCAGGCGGTTGGCCATGTCGACAAAGATCGCCGCCCCCACTGCCACCAGCACGTTGGTGCGCAGCCCCGCCGTGCGCTGGCGGAACTGACGCTCAAAGCCGATCAGTCCACCCAGAATAAAGGCCGCGCTGAGGCTGACCACGGTGTCGATCAAGGAATCAAGATTGATGTTATTGAGGGCTTGCATGATGAATCTCCCTTTGTCTGCCCGCAGGATCCGCGTCGAAAAAAGGGGGATAAGGCAGGAACCAGAATGGTTCGCCACCGAAATACCGCTTCTCGCTTTATCGGCGAGGCAACGGCATGGAGATGCGCGTCAGCTGGCCAAGCCTGGTCGACAACTGTCACTCGAAAGTCTGTTCACGAAAGTCTGCGCTATGGATGAAAACCGGCGCAGCTTACGCCCGCAGTCTGAGGGAGGAAAGTGACAGGACGGCGAATCGGCAAGTTCTTCAGCCAAGGTTCAGCCAGCAATCGCCCCCGCAGGCGCGGGAGCGATCGGTCGCCAGTATCAGCTCGCGGTTGCCAGCAACAAATCACGCACCGAGCGCCCCTGGCCCAGGCGTCGATCATGTTCATGCAGCGACGCGGCAATCTCATCGGCGCGAATCGGCAGGATCGACAGCAACGTATCGCTCAAGCCATGGCTGGCCTGGCTGAAGCCCTGCATGTAGATGCCCGCCTTGCAGCGCTCGTCGGTGACCACGCGGTAGTCGCGGCTCACTTCAAAGTCACCCATATAGGCTTCGAGCGGCGCCAGCAACTGGCGATGCATCTGGCGCTCATAACCGGTGGCCAACACGACGGCGTCGTAGTGGTTGATCACGGTTTCACCCGTGGCGTTATGGCGTACTACCAACTCGATGCCCAGGGGCCCGGCGCTGGCTTTTTCCACGGTGGTCAGGGTGCGGAATGCGTGACGGGCGATGCCGGAGACTTTCTGGCGGTAGAAGATCCCGTAGATACGCTCGATCAGGTCCAGGTCCACCACCGAATAGTTGGTGTTGTGGTACTCGTTGACCAGGCGTTCGCGCTCGCTGCTGGGCTGTTGGAACACCAGGTCAGTGAATTCCGGGGAGAACACTTCATTGACGAACGGGCTGTCATCGGCCGGCTTGAGGGCCGAGCCGCGCAGAATGATATCCACCTGCACCGAGGGGAAGCTGTCATTCAGATCAATAAACGCCTCGGCCGCGCTCTGCCCTCCGCCGATGATCGCAATGCGCATCGGCTTACCCTCCACGCACGGCTGCTGGGCCATGCGCGCCAGGTACTGGGAATGGTGGAACACCCGGCCGTCATCCTTGAGCGCCTTGAACGCTTCGGGAATCCGTGGCGTACCACCGGCACTGACCACCACCGAGCGCGCGGTGCGCACCAGCTGCTCGCCCTGGGCATCGCGGGAGATCACCCGCAGTGCCTCGACCTGCTGCTGATGCAGGATCGGCTCGATGGCCAGCACTTCCTCACCATAGCGGCTTTGCTCGGTAAATTGCCCGGCGACCCAGCGCAGGTAGTCGTTGTACTCCATGCGGCACGGGTAGAACGTGCCCAGGTTGATAAAGTCCACCAGGCGCCCGTGGGCCTTGAGATAGTTGACGAACGAATAAGGGCTGGTGGGGTTGCGCAGGGTCACCAGGTCCTTGAGGAATGAAATCTGCAATTCACTCTGGCTCACCAGGGTATTGCCGTGCCAACGGTAGTCGGCCTGTTTGTCGAGAAACAGCACATCGAGCTTGCCCTGGGCTTTCTCGCGCTCTTGCAGGGCGATGGCCAGCGCCAGGTTCGAAGGACCGAAACCAATACCGATCAGGTCGTGAACCGCGGGCGATGCAATTGCCTGTGTCATTCCAGTGTCCTCTGGATAAGCCCCGTGGCAGTGGGGCGGAAAGCCTGGGCGGCCTGCTGAACAACAGGCCCTGTGTTGATAGGAAACGAGGACAGTGAAAAAAAATTTAAGGCGTGCACAGGATTCACCCCCGCATGCGCGGAGCCGGCTGCCCTGACAATGCAATGATGGCAGTTTGAGGCTGTCTAATTTATAGTAATTCTCATGTAGATTTACATAAGGCGTGCCTGGGTGAGCAGATACTGGCCTTTCGCCTAGCTGTAACGGCATATGTAAGCGCTTAAATTTCTGGGCAAATACCTCGTTTACCTGACAGCTTCCTGCACCCGCCTCTGCCCCCCCAGCAGACGCTTGTGCGGTCCGAACTTTCCTGGCTGGAACCCGTGCATGAACCGTCCCCGACACACCCGGCGCGCTCTGCTGGTAGCACTTTGCCTGATCCCGGTGGCCGCCTTCGCCGCCTGGCAACTGATCCCGCCCGGCCGGGATAAATTTGCCACCCTGCAAGTACACCGGGGCGATATCGAAAGCAGCGTGACCGCCCTCGGCACACTGCAGCCACGACGCTATGTCGATGTCGGCGCCCAGGCATCCGGGCAGATCCGCAAGATTCACGTTGAAGCCGGCGCCCAGGTCAAGGAAGGCGACCTGCTGGTGGAGATAGACCCCGCCACCCAACAAGCCAAACTCGACGCCACCCGCTACTCCGTCGCCAACCTGCAGGCACAACTGCAAGAGCAGCACGCGCAAAACCGCCTGGCGCGGCAAAAGTACCAGCGCCAGCAGCGACTGGCCGCCGGTGGCGCCACCCGCGATGAAGACGTACAGACCGCCCAGGCCGAACTGGATGCGACCCAAGCGCGCATCGACATGTTCAAGGCCCAGATCAGCCAGGCCCAGGCCAGCTTGCGGGTCGACCAGGCCGAGCTTGGCTACACGCGCATCTATGCGCCGATTTCCGGCACGGTGGTGGCCGTGGATGCCCGCGAAGGCCAGACCCTCAACAGCCAGCAACAGACACCGCTGATCCTGCGGATCGCCAACCTGTCGCCCATGACCGTCTGGGCGGAAGTCTCGGAAGCCGATATCGGCCATGTCAAACCCGGCATGCAGGCGTATTTCACCACCCTGAGCGGTGGCGCACGGCGCTGGACCAGTACCGTGCGCCAGATCCTGCCGGTGCCTCCCAAGCCGCTGAACGAAACCAGCCAGGGCGGTGGCAGCCCCAGCAGTTCGAGCAAGAGTGGCAGCGGTCGCGTGGTGCTCTACACCGTGCTGCTGGATGTCGACAATGCCGATAACGCGTTGATGGCGGAAATGACCGCCCAGGTGTTTTTCGTCGCCAGCCGCGCCACCGATACCCTGACCGCGCCGGTCGCAGCCCTGCAAGGCGGCACCCGCCCCGACATGCAACTGGCCCGCGTGGTGGCCAAGGACGGCAGCATCGAGGACCGTGAGGTGCGGGTCGGTATCAGTGACCGCCTGCGCATCCAGATCCTCGACGGCCTCAACGAAGGCGATCACCTGCTGATCGGCCCCGCCCAAAGCAGCGGAGGCTGAATGTTGACGCCGCTGATCGAACTTCGGGACATCCGCAAATCCTACGGTGGCGGTGATGCGCCCCAGGTCGACGTGCTGCGCGGGATCGACCTGTCGATCCATGCCGGAGAATTCGTGGCGATTGTCGGAGCCTCCGGCTCCGGCAAGTCGACCTTGATGAACATCCTCGGTTGCCTCGACCGCCCTACCGTCGGCCAATACCTGTTCGCCGGGGAGAACGTCGCCCAACTGGACACCGACGAACTGGCCTGGCTACGCCGCGAGGCCTTTGGCTTTGTGTTCCAGGGCTATCACCTGATCCCGTCCGGCTCGGCCCAGGAAAACGTCGAGATGCCGGCAATCTATGCCGGTACGCCGGCCGCCGAACGCCACGCCCGCGCCGCCGCCCTGCTTACCCGGCTGGGGCTGGCCGAGCGCACCGGCAACCGTCCGCACCAACTGTCTGGGGGCCAGCAGCAACGGGTGTCGATTGCCCGCGCCCTGATGAATGGCGGGCATATCATTCTTGCCGACGAACCCACCGGCGCCCTCGACAGCCATAGCGGCGCCGAGGTCATGACCCTGCTCGACGAATTGGCCAGCCAGGGTCACGTGGTGATCCTGATCACCCACGACCGCGAAGTGGCAGCCAGGGCCAAGCGCATCATCGAGATCCGCGACGGCCTGATCATCAGCGACACCCCGAACCCCGGCAACCAGCCAGCCACGGAAGCCAACCCCAAGGCCCTGCAAGCGGTAGACCTGCGCCAACGCCTGGCCGACGGCGCCGAGCACAATGGCGCCTGGAAAGCCGAACTGCTGGACGCGGTGCAAGCGGCCTGGCGGGTCATGTGGATCAACCGCTTCCGCACGGCCCTGACCCTGCTGGGGATCATTATCGGCGTGGCCTCGGTGGTGGTAATGCTCGCCGTGGGCGAAGGCAGCAAACGCCAGGTCATGGCGCAGATGGGCGCCTTTGGCTCGAACATTCTCTACGTCAGCGGCTCGGCGCCCAACCCGCGCACACCGCCCGGCATTATCACCATGAACGACGTCACCGCCATGGCCGCCCTGCCCCAGGTCAAGCGCATCATGCCGGTCAATGGCGCGGAGGCCGGGGTGCGTTTCGGCAATGTCGACCACATGGCCTATGTCGGCGGCAACGACACCAACTTCCCGGCGATTTTCAATTGGCCGGTGGTCGAGGGCAGCTACTTCACCGAAGCGGACGAACGCGCCGCCGCGACCGTCGCGGTGATTGGCAAGCGGGTGCGCGACAAGCTGTTCAAGGATCTGCCCAGCCCCATCGGCCAGTACATCCTGATCGAAAACGTGCCCTTCCAGGTGATCGGCGTGCTCGCCGAAAAAGGTGCCAGCTCCGGCGACAAGGACAGCGACGACCGTGTCGCCATCCCCTACTCCGCTGCGAGTATTCGCCTGTTTGGCAGCTACAACCCCGAGTACGTGGTGATTGCCGCCGCCGATGCGCGCAAGGTACACGAGGCCGAAAAAGCCATCGACCAGCTGCTGCTGCGCCTGCACAACGGCAAGCGTGATTTTGAACTGACCAACAACGCTGCAATGATCCAGGCCGAAGCACGAACCCAGAACACCCTGTCGCTGATGCTCGGCTCGATTGCCGCCATCTCGCTGCTGGTGGGCGGCATCGGCGTGATGAATATCATGCTGATGACCGTACGCGAACGCACCCGGGAAATCGGCATCCGCATGGCCACCGGTGCGCGGCAGCGGGACATCCTGCGTCAGTTCCTCACCGAAGCGGTGATGCTCACAGTGGTCGGCGGGGTGGCCGGGATCGGCCTTGCCCTGCTGGTCGGCGGCGGGCTGATCCTCAGCAGTGTGGCCGTCGCTTTCTCCTTGCCCGCCGCCCTCGGCGCCTTCGCTTGCGCGCTGGTCACCGGCGTCATCTTCGGCTTTATGCCGGCCCGCAAAGCAGCCCGGCTCGACCCGGTCACGGCCCTTACCAGTGAATGATCGCCCTATGAAAGCGCACTTGACCCTCATCGCCGCCAGCCTGCTGCTGGCCGCGTGCAGCAGCCCGGCGCAGCGGCCGGACAGCGGCCTGCAAGTACCTGCCACCTGGGACACGGCAAGCCAGGCCAACGCCCTGCACATCAACCGGCAATGGTGGACGGCCTTCGCCAGCCCGCAACTCAACCAACTGATCGAACAGGCCCGTAGCGGGAGCCATGACCTGGCTAGTGCCGTGGCCCGAGTACGCCAGGCCCAGGCCGACGCCGTTGTCGCCGGCGCACCACTGCTGCCCGAGCTCAAGGGTGGACTCAACGCCAGCCGGCAGAAACAGCTGCGCGGCACGGGCAATAGCCAACAAGATAGCAATAGCAACAAAGACACAGTGGACTCCTTCAGCGCGAACCTCACCGCCACCTACGAAATCGACTTCTGGGGCGGCAAGCGTGCCGCACGCGACAGTGCGGAGCTGGCAGTGCGCGCCAGCGAATTCGATCGCGCCACGGTAGAACTGACCCTGCTCAGTGGCGTCGCCATGGCCTACACCCAATTACTGGCGTTGCATGAACAACAACGCATCGCCGAATTGAACCTGGGCAATGCACAGAGCGTCCTCAAACTGGTACAGACCCGCCATGACGCCGGCTCTGCCACCCTCCTGGAGCTGGCGCAGCAAAAGAGCCTGGTGGCCGCACAGCAACGGCAACTGCCGCAAGTGCGCCAACGCGCCGAAGAAACCCGAATCAGTCTGGCGGCCCTGCTCGGCCAACCCGTGCAGACCCTGCGGTTCACAGATCAACCCTTTGACCAACTGCGCTGGCCAAGCATTACCGCCGGAGTGCCCAGCGACCTGCTCAGCCGCCGCCCGGACGTTGCCAGTGCCGAGGCACAACTGGCTGCTGCCCAGGCCGACATCATCGTCGCCCGCGCCGCCATGCTGCCCACCCTCACCCTGACCGCCAACCTTGGCTCTGGTGCCAACCGGGCGGCCGATATGTTGCGCAACCCGTTCTACAACCTCGCGGGCGGGCTGATCGCGCCGATTTTCAACAATGGCCGCCTCAGCGCCGGACGCGACAAGGCCACTGCGCGCCAGGATGAGCTGCTGCACACCTATCGCACAGCGATCATCAATGGCTTCGCCGACGTGGAAAAAGCCCTGAGCAGCATTCGCCGGCTGGACGAACAGCGCCAGTGGCAGCACGAGGAATTGAGTGAGGCGCTCACCGCTTTTCGCATCGCCCAGAGCCGCTATGAGGCCGGCGCAGAAGACTTGCTGACGGTCTTGGAGACCCAGCGCACACTGTATGCCGCCCAGGACCTGAATGTGCAACTGCGTCAGGCGCGACTGGGGGCAAGCATTGCCCTGTACAAGGCACTGGGAGGCGGCTGGCAGGCACTGTAGGCGCCGGCTTGCCGGCTCCTGCCAGGGAGTCCCGTACTCAATCAGTGGCGCGCGAAAGCCACCCGTAACGATTCGGCGATCCACTCCAGAGCCTCTTCAGCCTCGTCGATAATCGCCCCCATACGCATAAAGTCATGGGTCATACCCGCATAAACCTTTACATCAACCGCCACGCCGGCCTGTTTCAAATGGGCGCCATACGCCACCCCTTCGTCGTGCAACGGATCGCACTCAGCCACCGCCAGCAACACCGGCGCCACGTTAGGCGCAACCTGCGCCAATAGCGGTGAAAAACGCGGGTCCAGACGATCACTGTGCTCGCCAGCGTAATGCTGGTAGAACCAGCTCAACGTGTCCTTCTCCAACAGATAACCCGAGCCATAACGCTCCAACGAAGCGGTCGGGCGGCTCGCATCGGTCACCGGATAGATCAACACCTGCAAGCACGGCTGGACCTGGCGCCCATCAGCCGCCAACTGGTTGCAAAGCACCGTGGCCAGGCTGGCGCCAACACTGTCGCCAGCTACGGCCAGACGCGCCGGATCGATACCCAGGGCACCAGCCTCCTGTACCAACCAGTGCCATGCATCCTGTGCATCGTGAACCGCCGTGGGAAACACCCACTCCGGAGCCAGTCGATAACCCACGGAAATCACCACACAACCGGCCCGGGCCGCCAACGAGCGGCACAGCGCATCGTGTGAGTCGAGACTGCCAACCACATAGCCACCACCATGAAAATACAACAGTGCGGCACGGGTCGAGCCTGGCGGCGTAGCGCTGTACAAACGCGCCTCCAGGCGGTTGCCATCACGTACCGCAATCGACAGGGTTTCAACCCGTGGCAGCTCCTCGCAGTCAGCCATCATCAACTGGGAGGATTGATCAAACTGTTCACGAGCGGCTTGTGGGGTCAACTGATGCATGGCCGTGCGCTTGCCGCTGTCACGACCGGCACCGACCAGTTCAAGAAATGCAGCAATATCAGGGTTTAACGACATGAAACAACTCCATGCTGGCCGGGCGATTCGCCCGGCCAGGTTCAGGTTCAAGCGCTGATGGGGGTCAGCAACCGGGTAAGTGCCTGATCCAGGCTTTCAAGGAAACGTGAATTGCGAGGGACTTCGAAGTGCCCGCAAGGCAAGCTCGGCCCGGCAGCGTCCTGGCCCAGTTGCAGGCCTAGTGCCTGGGCAGCCGCTTCATGGCCTGCGGCCCACCAGCAATGAGGTGCTGCCTGAATCTGCGGGCAACGGGTCAGCGCCAGGGACAAACGCTTGAGACGCCGAGCCACGCTGAAGATATGCCCCAGCTCATCCGCCCCCAACACCTGGGACAGCGAGCCCACAGCGACCGTCTGCTGCGCCAGCAAGCCAGCGAACAGTTGACGCAAGCCCGCCGGGGTTTCATCCAGGGTGACCGGCAGTATCGCCTGCACGCCAGGCATCATCACCTGGATAAACGAGTGCAGATCCTCCAGGCCGTCATCCATCTCGCCAGCAGGCTCGGTGCCCGGAACGAAACTGTCCATCAGACCAAGGAACTCGACCTGCTGGCCCTGACGCTCCAGCTCTGCCGTCATCAATATCGCCAGCGTCCCGCCCAGGGACCAGCCCAGCAAATGGTATGGCCCATGGGGTTGTCGGGCGCGCAGGTCATCGACGTAATCCACGGCCATGCGCTCCAGCGACGAGTCCTGCCAGTTGGCGTCAAGCAGCATCCGGCACTGAATCGCCTGCACCGAGCGGCGCCCGGCTAACAGCCGCGCTACGGGCTCGTAATCGAATACCGTGCCAAACCCTGCGTGTACACAGAACAAGGGGGCCAGCTCAGTCTCACCTTGATTCATCGTCAGTATCGACACAGGTTTTGCCGCAAGCGCCGGTGCTTCACCACTGCCGGTCAGTTCGCCAATCGTCGGTTTTTGCATCAGGTCACGCAGTTTCAGACTGAAGCCATGCACCTTCAGCGCGCGCGCCTTGGCCACGACTTGCAGGCTTAGGATCGAATCACCACCCAGCTCGAAGAAGTTGTCGCCCAGCCCGACCTTCTCGACCTTAAGCACGGTCTGCCAGATCTGCGCCAGGGCTTTCTCCAACTCGGTACGCGGTGCTACATAACCGCGCTGCTGTTGATTGACATCAGGGTCTGGCAGGCCTTTGCGGTCGAGCTTGCCATTGGGGGTCAACGGCATACGCTCCAGCACCATCAAGTGCGCGGGCACCATGTAGTCCGGCAACTCGCCTCTCAGTTGTTCGCGCAGGCGGTCGCACCAGCCGCTGTCAACGCCACTGTCCTGGGCCACCACATACCCGACCAATTGCTTGCCGCTGCCACCCTCGCGGGCGACCACCACGGCATCCCGCACCCCGGCACAGCCCTTGAGGCGCGATTCGATTTCGCCCAGTTCGATACGAAAGCCACGGATTTTCACCTGATTGTCGATACGCCCCAGATAATCGAAGACGCCATCCTGGCGTTCGCGCACTAGGTCACCGGTGCGGTACAAGCGCCCACCGTCGAGGCTGAACGGATCGAGGACAAAACGCTCGGCCGTCAGCCCCGCACGGTCCAGGTAACCCCGGGCCATGCCATAGCCGCCCAGGTACAACTCACCCGCAGCGCCTTTGGGCAATGGGTTCAGGTCGCTGTCCAGTACATAGGTGCTGCGCGCACCGACCTTGCTGCCAATCGGCGCGTAAGCCGCGCCGCAGGTGTCGTCTGGCCCCGCCTTCCAGATCAACGGAGTGACCACGGTTTCGGTCGGGCCGTAGCCGTTAATGATGAACTGGGGCTGCAAGGCGCGTTGCGCCAGCGCCAGGCTGGCTTGCGGTACCGCATCACCACCAAAGCAGTAGATACGCACCGCCGGCGGGTTACCTTCACGCTCGGCGTGCTCGGCCAACTGTTGCAGATAAACCGGCGGGAACGCCGCGACTGTTACGCCATGCTGGTGCAAGGCCTCAAAGGTCTGTTCCGGCGTCCACAGGTTGTCATCGCGAATCAGCAGGCGCCCACCGTGAGTCAGCGTGGTCAGCCAACGCTCATGGGCACCGTCGAAGGCAAAGGACATAAACAGCAATTCGCAGTCCTCAGGGCTCATGGTGTAACGCTCGCCAATCGCCCGGCAATGCATGGCCAGCGGACCATGTGCCACTGCCACGCCTTTGGGCAGGCCGGTGGATCCCGAGGTGTAGATCACGTAGGCCAGGTTTTGCGCTTGCAACCGCACCTGTGGGTCTGTCACGGGCTGGTCAGCGAGGTCCAATTGATCGAGTTCCAGCACGCGCACGTGCGCCAACGCCGGTAATGTCTCGCGCAACGAGGTGTCGGTAAGCAGCAAGGCAATCCCTGAGTCTTCCATCAAGTAGGTCAGACGGTCCTTTGGATAGCCGGTGTCCAGCGGCACATAAGCGCCACCGGCTTTAAACACGGCAAGCAAGGCCACGATCAACGACTGGCCGCGTGGCATGGCCACGCCCACTCGCACTTCCGGCCCCACGCCTTCGGCGACCAAGAGGTGAGCCAGGCGGTTGGCGGCTGCGTCCAGTTCGGCGTAGGAATACACCGTCTGACCAAACAGCACCGCGGGCTGCTGCGGTGTACGAGCGGCATACTGGGCAATGCGCTGGTGAACATACAGGCCATCGAATTCAGGCTCGGCTGGCTGCACCTCACCAGCCAGAGCCTCAGGCAGACCGATATTGCCCAAAGGCTGATGCGCATTGCTGGCCAGTTGTTCCAGCAGCCCTTCCATGTTGCGGCGAATGCTCTGTACCGAGGCTTCGTCGAAATGCTCCTGCAAATACATGTACTCGATGACCAAGCCGTCCTCAAGCGTCACCATCAGGTCCATCGGAATGTTAGTGCGTCCATAACTGCCGGTATCGCCAAAGCGCAGCAGTGGATCGTTGACCGCGTTGAGGGCCTGATCGACCGGATGGTTTTCGAACACGATAATGCTGTCGAACAAGGCCTGGCCACTCTGCCCGGCCCAGCGCTGAACATCGGACAACGGCGTGTATTCGCGCTCACGCAGTTGCAGGTTGTAATCCTGAATGTCGCGTAACCAGTCCCCCAGTTGACGCGACGGGTCGATCACTTGAATCACGGGCAAGGTGTTGATGAACAACCCCAGCATGCGTTCGGAATCGGCCAGTTGCGCAGGACGCCCGGCGACAGTGGCGCCGAAAGCCACGCTGCTCTGGCCACTGTAGCGACTGAGCAACATCAGCCAAGCGGCTTGCACCAGGGTATTGAGCGTGACGTGCTGGGTTTGCGCAAACCCCTTCAAACGCTCGGTCGCAGCCTCACCCAGCCGGCTGTAAAGCGCATGATGGCCTTGGCCGCGCTGCTTGCCTGCAAACGCATTGGCCAGGTAGGTCGGCTCGTCCAGGCGTACCAACTGCTGGCTCCAGAACGCCTGGCTGGCCTGCGGGTCTTGCTGGCGCAGCCACGCGATGTAATTGCGATAAGCCACAGGCTCCGGCAACGCTACGCCCGAGTAGTGCTGCAAGATTTCGCCCAACAGTTGCGACACGCTCCAGCCGTCGATCAGCAAGTGGTGATAGGTCCAGACCATCTGGTAGCTGTCCGCACCCAGACGGGCCAGGACAATGCGCTGCAACGGCGGGCGCTCCAGATCGAACCCGCGCTCACGCTCATCGCGGGCCAGTTGCTCCAGGCGTTGGGGCAAGTCGTGGGCACCTTGCAGGTCCAACTCGACCAATGGCAACTCAAGACTGTCCATGACAAATTGCAGCGGTTGCTCCAGGCCTTGCCAGACAAAGCCGGTGCGCAATATGGCATGGCGCTCGCAGGCCGCGCCCCAGGCGCGTTTGAAGCGCTCCACATCCAGGCCCTGCACCGCAATGCTCAACTGGTTGATGTAGAGCTCGGCATCTGGCGCGTTCAGACCCAGGAACAACATACCCTGCTGCATTGGCGACAAGGGATACAGATGCTCGACCCGCGCCAAAGGCAGCCCCAGGCTGTGCAACTGCTCATCGTTGAGCCCATGCAACGGTTGTTCGCTGAGTGTGTTATCAGCAGCAACCGCCGGTACCGCCCAACGGATATGCCGGGCCAGGACCTCGATGCTACGGTGCTGGAAAATATCCCTTGGGCTCAACTCAAGGCCGGCCTGACGGGCACGGCTGACTACCTGGATCGAGCTGATGGAGTCGCCACCCAAGGCAAAGAAGTTATCCGTTACCCCGACCTGACGGAGCCCCAGCACGTCTTGCCAGATATCAGCCAGGATACGTTCGACCTCACTGCCCGGCGCGACGAAAGCCTGTTGGGCCAGTGCCTGATCCGGCACTGGCAGCGCCTTGCGGTCCAGCTTGCCGTTGGGGGTCAACGGCATACGCTCAAGCAGTACCAGGGAGGATGGCACCATGTAGTCGGCCAGGTGGATGCTCAATTGCTCGCTCAACTGGCTGACGAAATCCGCCTGGCGCGACTGTTCGGCCGCCAGCAACAAGCGGTCCTGAGGCACCACATAACCTACCAGGCGCGGCCCGGTGGGGCCGGGAACGGCAACCACCACAGCCTCGACGACACTGACCTGCTCCAGCAAGCGCGCTTCGATCTCACCCAGTTCGATACGGAAACCGCGGATCTTCACCTGATGGTCGATCCGGCTGATGTAGTCGATCACCCCGTCCGCGCGATACCGCGCCAGGTCGCCAGTACGGTAGAAACGCCCGCCCGGCTCGCCATACGGGTTGGGCAGGAAGCGCTCGGCGGTCAGTGCCGGACGTTCGAAATAACCCCGCGCCAGGCCATCGCCACCGATCAGCAACTCGCCAGCCACCCCCACTGGGTTGGCCGCCAGGTCTTCACCAAGGATGTACAGCGAGGTGTTGTGGATCGCCTTGCCCAGGTATGGGTGGCTGTGTTCGCTGCTCAACGGCTGCAAGGCCGACCAGATGGTGGTTTCGGTCGGGCCATAGAGGTTCCAGGTTTGCGCCCCCAGGGCCGTCATGCGCACGGCCAGTTCATCGGCCAGCGCTTCACCGCCGCACAGGAAGCGACGACCCGCCAGGGCACCTGCGTTAGGGCTTTCCAGCAGCATGCGCCAGGTCGACGGCGTGGCTTGCAGCAGCGTGATGCCCTGCGCTTGCACCTGTTGCAGGATCAGCTCGGGATCGCGCTGGGTGTCCTGGCTGGCCAGGACCACACGCCCGCCGACCATCAACGGTGTGTACAGCTCCAGGCCGAAGATGTCGAAAGAGAACGTGGTCAGCGACAGCAGGCGATCCTGCGCACCGATCCCCGGCGCGGCGGCCATGCTGACAATGAAGTTGGTCAGCGCGCCATGGCGCACCATCACGCCCTTGGGCTTGCCGGTGGAGCCGGAGGTGTAGATCGCATAGGCGAGGTTTTCCGGGTCCAGCGTTACCTGTGGGTTTGCGCTGCTGTAGCCGCTCAGGGCCTGGCCCAGGTCCAACGCCTGCACGTGAGCCGGGATTGGCAAGGCCAGATGAGCCTGGCTCAGCAGCAGCTTGAGGCCGCTGTCTTCGATCATGTAGCCCAGGCGATCCTGCGGGTATTCCGGGTCCAGCGGCACATAGGCGCCACCGGCCTTGAGCACCGCCAGCAAACCGATGACCATTTCCAGCGACCGTTCAACCGCCACGCCCACCAGCACGTCCGGGCCGACGCCCAGTTCCAGCAGGCGGTGCGCCCACTGGTTGGCCCGGG